>NZ_JADBQO010000026.1:0-20493 GCF_014895875.1 Enterobacter cloacae complex sp. P12RS | reverse complement strand
ACGCTGAACGTGTACTCAACACTATAACCCTGAAAGTAAAATTCATTAATATTCAACAAGTTAAACATTGCGGTGGTTATTTTGATACATCGCATGAATCATCTTTAAGGTGAGAAAAAACTGAAAATACAGTTTAAAATTGATCCAAATCAAATTTAGGTGAGATTTATCCTTAAAAATCACATCATAAATACAGCTCAGACCTCACATCGCTCATTCGCCTCAACAAACCTGTCGAAAATTCAGTCGGATATAAGAAAAGATCGCCTGTATACCCACAATATCATCTTCCGTTCTGACGTTTTGGCTCCTGTGATTAAGGCGATTAAAAATAGCGCAATTGTACTTTGATGGCCGGTTAAATATTTACAATTCTTTCGGACTTTTTTAATTACACTACTGAGCAGACTGACTAACTTAACTCAAAAACAACAAATGATGAACAAGGGATAAACAGACGCAGAAAAACATTAAACAGGCCGATAAAAGGCATCCAGACCAGTATAAAAAACTATTTTTACACTGTTAACAAAGATTAACACCATTAAATAAAGGGAGAGATATAGAATTAATCACCTATAAAATCTCACACTCACGTCGTCATGAAACGTTTTACTATTCGACTGCAGCCCATAATGTCACTCACTACGAGGCAACTCTGTGGATATGAAGTGCTGTCTGAGCCTCCCACTGAGGTCAATATTACAGAGTGGTTTGAACAGTGCTCATCCGCCCAACTCCTGCAGTTGAGAACGTGGCAGCTCAGGATGCTTGAAAGTCAAAAAATCACCGTAAAGCTCTTTGTTAACCTCACCACAGCCATTCTCGCCAGCGAAGAGGGGACCGCGGCGCTTCTGCAAGGCCCTTTACCGGGGGTCGTTGAGCTTCAGGACCCAATGGCAATCGCCCGTCTTGATGCGACCAGGCTCGCATTACTGGATAAAAATCTCCGGCGGCTTCGGCATGCCGGTATGGAGGTCTGGCTCGATGATTATCTCAGCGACTATGGCAGTACGCTTGCCGATAGCGGGCTGGAATTCGATGGGGTGAAACTCGACTGCGCTGCATTCCAGCAGTATCGCAACGATAGCGCGGGTTTAGCGCACCTGATCGCTGAAGCACGACGTTTCGGAACGTTCGTCCTTGCGGAAGGGGTTGAGAGTCAGCGAGACGTCAGAGCGGCATTGCTGGCGGGGGCCGATCTGGCGCAGGGATTTTACTGGCCGGAGAAAAAAATCCATGCGGTGCAGGCCCCGTCGGTTCAAACCGTCCAGAGACAAATGCGCAATGTCACATAACCGTAATAGCAAAATGCCGCCCTCCTATCGTAACCATATAATTAAATAGATGTTAACTTATTGTAAATTATAGTCATCCAGCTACACCATGAAGGATTGATGCATGTCACGCATCAGCTTATGTGTAATTTGCGCTTATTAATTTTCCCTCACTGATCCAGTTTTCAGAAACAGACGCGTAAAACGTCAACAATAAACTGGAGATAACCATGTTTTCCTCAACCTCACCTGCAACCGTACGCTCTAAGGCGGGCGCGATACTTCGCGTGACGTCCGGCAACTTTCTTGAACAATTCGATTTCTTTCTTTTCGGCTTCTACGCCACCTACATCGCCCACACGTTCTTCCCGGCGAGCAGTGAATTTGCGTCGCTGATGATGACCTTCGCGGTCTTCGGCGCGGGCTTCTTGATGCGTCCAGTCGGGGCCATTGTGCTGGGGGCTTATATTGACAAGGTCGGTCGCCGCAAAGGGCTGATCGTGACGCTTTCCATCATGGCGGCAGGCACCTTCCTGATCGTGCTGATCCCGTCCTATCAAAGCATCGGGCTTTGGGCACCGTTGCTGGTACTGACGGGCCGTCTGCTGCAGGGCTTTTCCGCCGGTGCGGAGCTTGGAGGCGTCTCGGTCTATCTCGCTGAAATCGCCACGCCGGGCCGCAAAGGGTTCTATACCAGCTGGCAGTCCGGCAGCCAGCAGGTTGCCATTATGGTCGCCGCGGCGATGGGCTTTGCCCTGAACGCGCTGATGGAAGAGAGCGCCATTCGTGAATGGGGCTGGCGCATACCGTTCCTGTTCGGCTGTTTAATCGTGCCGTTTATCTTTTTCCTGCGCCGCAAGCTGGAGGAGACGGAAGAGTTCAGCGCACGCCGCCATCATCTGGAGATGCGTCAGGTCTTTAAAACGCTGCTTGGCAACTGGCAGGTGGTGGTCGCGGGCATGCTGATGGTGGCGATGACCACCACCGCGTTCTACCTGATCACCGTCTACGCGCCAACCTTCGGCAAAAAAGTGCTGATGCTGAGCGCCTCGGACAGCCTGCTGGTCACGCTGCTGGTAGCGATCTCTAACTTCATCTGGCTGCCGGTGGGCGGCGCGCTGTCGGACCGCTTCGGGCGTAAACCGGTGCTGATTGCCATGACCCTGCTGGCGCTGGCCACCAGCTACCCGGCCCTGACGCTGCTGGCTGATGCGCCAAGCTTCTCCATGATGCTGAGCGTCCTGCTGTGGCTCTCCTTCCTGTATGGGCTGTATAACGGGGCGATGATCCCGGCGCTGACGGAAATTATGCCCGCTGAAGTCCGCGTGGCAGGGTTCTCTCTGGCTTACAGCCTCGCAACGGCGATCTTCGGCGGCTTTACCCCGGTGATGTCCACCGCGCTGATTGAATACACTGGTGACAAAGCCTCGCCGGGCTACTGGATGAGCTTCGCCGCGGTGTGTGCCCTGCTGGCAACCCTCTACCTCTACCGTCGTCGCGCGGTATCGGTGCAAAACACCGTTAAGTCGCAGGGGGCCGCATGACTCGCACTTCTCGTTATGCCGCCACCGCGCTGATGCTGACGTTCCTGAGCGCCAATGCCTGCGCTCAGGAGGTGAAAGTGATGATTTCAGGCGGTTTCAAAGCCGCCCTTGAAAAGCTGGCACCGGAATATGAACGCCAGACCGGCGATACCATCGTGATTATTCCCGGTCCGTCAATGGGCGCTACGCCGCAGGCGATCCCAAACCGGCTCGCGCGCGGCGAGAAAGCCGACGTGGTGATTATGGTGGGCGATGCGCTGGCGAAGCTCGAAAAAACCAGCCAGACCCAGCCGGGTTCGCGAACCGAACTTGCGGACTCCCCCGTCGGAATGGTGGTGAAAAAAGGGGCGGATGTCCCTGATATCAGCAGCGAGGCGACGCTACGTAACGCGCTGCTTCAGGCCAGCTCCATCGCCTATTCAGACAGCGCCAGCGGCAGGTATGTCAGCCAGACGTTGTTCAAGAAACTAGGGATTGAAAAGGAGGCGGCGGCTAAAGCAACGATGGTCGAACGCATTCCGGTTGCTTCGGAAGTGGCAAAAGGGAAATACGCCGTGGGCTTCCAGCAGGTGAGCGAGCTGCTGCCGGTTCAGGGCGTCACCTTTATCGGTAAAATCCCGGATAATCTGCAGTACATCACGCGCTTCGCAGGCGCGGTCACCCGTCACGCTGAACATCCTGACGAGGGGAAAGCGCTGCTGACCTATCTCGCCTCACCGCCCTCACGCGCCGTCATCGAGAAGACGGGGATGATCCCCGTTACGTCCGGCGATACCGCTCGGTGATCTCTTTTTCCAGTTCAGCCGCGATATAAGACTGGATGCGCCCCCGGCGCCGGATAAGCCCAACGGTGCGTTTCACTTCCGGCGCCACCAGCGGCAGATGCGTCAGCGGCGTGTGCTCTGAGGTCGGCATTGACATGGCGGGAACGGCGGCAATGCCGATCCCCGCCTCTACCATACCGAGCATCGTGGTGACGTGGCGCGTTTCGCAGACGCTGGGGCGCTCGGGAATGATATCCCCCAGCATCCGATCCAACAGGTTGCGGTTCCCCGACGTTTTATCGAGGGAGATATAGTCCTGCTGGTAAAACGCCTGCCAGGTCAGGTGGCTCTTCTGCGCCAGCGGGTGGTCCTTTCTGCACGCCACAACGTAGACATCCTCCACCAGCGGGAAAAATTCAATTTCAGACGGCAAGTTTCCAGCAAAGCAGATGCCAAAATCCGCCTGGCTTCGGGCCACGGCGTCAATCACATTCCCCGCGCTGCTGTCGATGAGCTTAATGCGAACGCGCGGAAAGCGGGACTGAAAGCGACGGATCACATCAGGCATAAAGTAACAGGCGGCGGAAGGTACAGCGGCGACCGTAATCAGCCCCGTCCGCTCTTCACTGGCCTTATCGACATCCGCCAGCATTGATTCCACGTTGTCGAGCAGCTGTGCTGAGCGTTCAGCAAAGTTTTGCCCGTATAACGTCAGGGCGACGCGGCGGGTGGTTCGGTCAAACAGCCTGGTTCCCAGCGCGGCTTCCAGCTTTTCGATCCTGCGGCTCAGCGCCGACTGGGATATGCAGATTGATTCAGCGGCGACACGGAAGTTACCGTATTCCACTAACGCCCTGAAGGCATAGAGATCGTTAAGGTCGAAATTCACGGGCATAGCGTCTGGATGTCCTGTCAGGGAAAGCAACAAAGTCAAAAATAATAGCGTCTTATTGACCTTCCGCAACCGGCGCGGTGTTGAAATAGGTCAGAGGTTGTTGAGATTGAGGCGAATGCGCCCGGCCTGGTCAGCAATCGCCTGCCGTTCCTCTTCCTTCATATCCGCAAGCTGTTTATAGACAATGCCCAGGCGGGGATTGTTACCGAGGCGCGCCCGGTTGCGCGCAAAGAAATCCCAGTAGAGGGCATTGAACGGGCACGCCAGCTCTCCGGTGCGCTGGTTGTGCTGGTACCGACATCCCTGACAGTAATTACTCATCTTATGAATGTAGGATGCGCTTGAGACATAGGGCTTACTGGCCAGTAACCCGCCATCGCCAAACTGGCTCATGCCGAGAGTATTGGGCAGCTCCACCCATTCAAACGCATCAATATAGACCCCCAGATACCACTCATGAACCGCCTGCGGCGACAGGCCGCTGAGCAGACTAAAGTTCCCGATCACCATCAGGCGCTGGATATGGTGGGCGTAAGCCTCGGTAAGCGATTGCCCAACGGCATGCGCCAGGCAGCGCATCTGCGTTTTGCCCGTCCAGAACCAGTCCGGCAGCGGGGCGTGCTGCTCCAGGGCATTCAGCTCGCGATAGCCCGGCATTTGCGACCAGTAGATCCCGCGCACGTACTCCCGCCAGCCGAGAATTTGTCGGATAAACCCTTCAACGGCAGGCAGCGGCGCGTGGCCAGAACGCCATGCCTGCTGGGCGGCGGCCACCACTTCCCGGGGATTAAGCATTTTGGTATTCAGCGCAAAAGAAATTAACGAATGAAAAAGAAAAGGTTCCTCCGCGTGCATCGCATCCTGCCAGTTTCCAAACTGCGGGAGCACGTGAGAAATAAACGCATCCAGACTGGCTTTGGCTTCCGAACGGTTGAGCGGCCAGCGAAAATTGTCGGCCTGCGGTTCGCCGAAGGTCTTTACGCCGCAGCGTTGGATCTCTGCCCACAAGGCTGAACGATCGTGACGGGGGCGCGAGTCACCCGGTGCGGGCGGCTCGCCCGACCAGCGCCTGCGGTTTTCAGCATCATAATTCCATTTCCCCCCTTCCGGCTCGCCTTCAGAGGTCAAGAGAATCCCGTGCCGACGGCGCATTTCCCGATAAAAGTATTCCATTCGCCAGCTTTTACGCGACGCAAAAAACGTGCTTACCGCGTCCCGGGGGGTGAAAAAATGCTCGCTGCTGACGCAGGCTGTTTCGACGGACGCTGTTTTCGCCCACGCCTGCAGCTGCGCATCAAGACGCCATTCGTCGGGCTCCTGCCACAACACCCTATCGGCGCTGTAATGCGTAACAAGCGCGTTGAGATTCTCTTCCAGCGCGCCGCGGTTTGAACCGTCAGAGAGCCGGACATACCTCACCCGATGCCCCTTCTCTTTCAACGCTGAGGCAAACGCCCGCATGGCGGCGAAGATAGCGATAACCTTCTGGGCATGATGCAGCACGTATGCGGTTTCCGCCCGCAGCTCCAGCATCACGTAAATGACGTTCGGACTGCAGGTATCAAACCAGCTGTGAAGGGGATTAAGCTGATCGCCCAGGATCAGGCGCAGCTCGGTCAACGGTGGCTCCTGCGGCAACGCTCGGAACAGTATTTGACCTCATCCCAGCATTTCGCCCATTTTTTGCGCCACGTCATGGGCCGCTGGCAGTGCACACACAGCCGACTGGGCAGGTCCTGCTTGTTGCCTTTGAAATCGCTCATCTTTTCAATACCGTACTGATTTATTCACCCCACCTGCGGATAAAGGCTACGACAGACGTCACAAAATGAAGGTGATGCCTGCAAAGCGCTACCCACCGCTACGTACGAAATGATAGTTTATTCGGGCTGTAAGTGTTGCAATGATAACGTTCCCCTTTGTGTTCAAGTGACGAGTTTGCGAGCAAAGTGATGATTAAGTGGCCCTGGAAAACGAATGAGGCTGGCCGGGATATGGCGCTGCCGTGGGATGACGCGCTGGCGATCCCTGTTCTGGCGAATCTTAAGCCGGATGAACAATCGAAGCTGGTTCAGATGGCGGATCGTTTTTTGCAGCAAAAACGTCTGGTGCCGCTGCAGGGGTTCGAGCTTGATCCGCTGAAAAACGCCCGCATCGCCCTGCTTTTCTGCCTGCCGGTGCTGGAGCTCGGCATTGAGTGGCTGGACGGTTTTCATGAAGTGCTGATTTATCCTGCACCGTTCGTCGTCGATGACGAGTGGGAGGATGATATCGGGCTGGTACACAACCAGCGGGTGGTGCAGTCCGGACAAAGCTGGCAGCAGGGGCCAATTATCCTCAACTGGCTCGACATTCAGGACTCGTTCGACGCCTCAGGCTTTAATCTGATTATTCACGAGGTGGCGCATAAGCTTGATACCCGCAACGGGGATCGCGCCAGCGGCGTGCCTTTTATTCCGCTACGTGAAGTCGCAGGATGGGAGCACGACCTGCATGCGGCAATGGATAACATCCAGGATGAGATAGACCTGGTGGGCGAAAGCGCGGCCAGCATTGATGCGTATGCGGCAACTGACCCCGCCGAGTGCTTTGCAGTGCTCTCGGAGTACTTCTTCAGCGCCCCCGAACTCTTCGCGCCCCGTTTCCCGGCGCTGTGGCAGCGTTTCAGCCAGTTTTATCAGCAGGATCCGCTCCAGCGCCTGCGGCAAAATGAGGGCGCAGGCGGCCCTTCATCCCACCACGTCCATTAATTTTTTTCGACAGGGGTACGCTCGGTTAACCGTACCCCGATGCTCAGCGCTAAAAACAGCGCAGCCACGCCAAAGGCCGCCGTCGTTAAATAGTGTTCGCCGAAAAAGCGCGTCACAACGGGCACCAGCAGCGCGCTGACGCCATAGCCCAGCGTGTGGCTGGTCGCAATAGCGCCCGCCCCCTTCCCCGTAGTCAGGCGATCGTTCAGCAGCAGCTGATAGCCCGGCGTTGCCATTGCCGCGCCGAGCGAAGTGATAGCAATCCCCACATAGAACAGCGCCAGTTCGGCGATACACATTAGCGCAAGCCCAGCCACCATCAGCACCGCCGCCATGCAAAGCAGGGTCAGCGGGCTGAAATGCTGCGGACGAACCACCAGGAACTGCGCCGCGAGCGTAGCCAGCGCGGCCAGGCTCAGCAGGAGCGCAACATGATGGCTGATATCCCGGGCGTTGCCGTCCAGTAAGGGGCTGAGGTGAGGTGACAGGCCGAGCTGCATCAGGCTCACCAGCGCCGCCAGCAGCATCGCCAGCAGCAGGAACGGCAGCATGGACATCTGCAGACGGGTCGCCTGGTGTGCCACCGGCGGCAACGGCGGATCCGCCACCTCGCGCAGCACCAGCAGCAGAGCGATTAACGGCGCGATCGCCATCAGCCAGAGCGGCGCGACCGGGTTAACGCTGAGCATCAGCGCCGCCAGCGGAGGCCCCAGCAGGCGGCCGCAGCTGAGGCCGGAACTGATGGTTGCCAGCGCCGCCATGCGTTTATCCAGGCCCGCACGCTGAATGGCCCACGTCTGCGCGGCAGGCACCATGCCCGACACCGTCAGGCCATACAGCAGACGCGAGAGGATCAGCCCCGCCAGCCCCCAGGTGCTTTCCAGCCTCCCTGCCGCCATCGCCCAGACCACCAGCGCCATGACGCCAAAGCTGGCGAGATAGCCGCTGAGGGAGGCCACCATAACGACCTTACAGCCGCGGCGCTCGCTCTGGCGTCCCCACCAGGGGGACGCGGGTAAAAAAAGCATGGAGCCGAACATCAGCAGCCCGGCCCAGACCGAGAGTGAAAGTCCGGTCAGGGTCACCAGCTGCGGAAGCATGACCAGTAAACCGTTTTGCCCGATGCCCAGCAGGCCCGCGCAGAGCGCCAGGGGCCAGTTGGCTTTGGAGGTGATGTTTTCGGTCAACGTTTCAGAATCAGCGCGCATGAGAATGTGAACATAGTGTCAATAAATGTGTGGAAATTATGAAGTTAATGAAAACAAATATTGCAAAAATAGTTGCCACTGTAAACAGAATGAATATCATAACGAGAATTATTATCAGTCATGGAATGAGGTACATCTATGCGTGCTCTGCCCCGCTCTGCCGGTACAGACGTTGCAGCCCAGTGTTTTTTAAACGCCCTGTTACGCGAAACGAAGGACTGGCGCTATCTCCCCGCAGCCGCAGCGGATGAGTTAGCGCACATTCAAATTCCACTCTCTTCCTCCCAGGCCCTTCGGGTTCCGGTACGCTATTTTTCCCCAACCCAGCACCATCAGTACCGTTTCCCGGCAACGCTTATTCAGAGCGATAGCGACAGTGGTGACGCCGTCACTTTCACTCAACTGATTGATTTAATTCTTGAAAAACCCTCAGTAAAAGGCTCACTGGATGCCGATACGCTGACGCGTTTTAAACAGCGCGCGCTGGAAAGCCATGCCCATACCTGGCAGGCGATTGATTTGCGCCACGGCTGGGCAACGCTGCGAGACAAGCCGCTGACGTTTGCCGAAGCGGAACAGGCGCTGCTGGTGGGCCACGCGTTTCACCCTGCGCCAAAATCCCACGAGCCATTCAACGAAACCGAGGCGCGCCGGTATCTGCCGGATTTCGGCTCCCGCTTCCCGCTGCGCTGGTTTGCCGTTGAGAGCACGCTCGTTGCCGGCGACAGCCTGAACGTCTCCCTGCGCGAGCGTCTGCTGCGCTTCGCCGCCCAGAGCGCGCCCGATCTGCTCGGCCACTTCACCGACACCCGCTGGCTGCTGCCGATGCATCCGTGGCAGGCCGACTATCTGCTGGAGCAGGACTGGTGTCAGCGTCTGGCGGCAAACGGTTCATTACAGGACCTGGGTGAAGCGGGCGCACAGTGGCTGCCCACCAGCTCCTCACGCTCGTTGTACAGCGAAACCAACAGCGACATGATTAAATTCTCCCTCAGCGTGCGCCTGACCAACTCCGTGCGCACGCTGTCGGTCAAAGAGGTTAAGCGCGGTATGCGCCTGGCGCGGCTGGCGAAAACAGAACGCTGGCAAGATTTACAGGCCCGCTACCCGACCATGCGCGTGATGCAGGAAGACGGCTGGGCAGGACTGCGTGATGAAAACGGCGTCGTTCAGGAAGAGAGCCTGATGGCCCTGCGCGTTAACCTGCTATTCGATACGCCAGACACCCAGACCAACGTGCTGGTCAGCCTGACGCAGGCCGCGCCTGACGGCGGCGACAGCCTGCTGGCCGCAGCGGTACGCCGTCTTAGCCAGCGTCTGGATTTACCGCTCGCCCAGGCCGCCCGCTGCTGGCTGGACGCCTACTGCGACCGCGTGTTGCTTCCGCTGTTCAGCGCCGAGGCGGACTACGGTCTGGTGCTGCTGGCGCACCAGCAAAATATCCTCGTTGAGATGCAGCAGGATTTCCCCATCGGGCTGATCTACCGCGACTGCCAGGGCAGCGCCTGGACCGAAGGGGCCGACGCGTGGCTGAAAGAGGCGGGCGAAACCGACGTGGAAAACCGCTTCGGTGAAAGCCAGTTGCTGCGCTACTTCCCTTATTACCTGCTGCTGAACTCCACCCTTGCCGTCACCGCCGCTCTCGCCGCCGCCGGTTTCGACAACGAAGAGCACCTGATGTCCCGCGTGCGTGACGCGCTGGCCGGGCTGCGCACGACGGCGAAGCAGACCCGCTGCCTCGACTACGTGCTCGACAGCCCGACCTGGAACTGCAAAGGCAACTTCTTCTGCTACCTGCACGATCGCAATGAGAACACCATCGTCGATCCGGCGGTGATCTATTTCGACTTTAGCAACCCGTTTTACAAGGAGAAGGCGTGATGGCCATCGCGAATATCGTCCATTCCGGCTACGGCTTTCGCTGCACCGCAACGGAACAAAACCTGCCGCTGACGCTGGGTCTTGACGGCAGCGCGGTGCTGGAGCGCCTGACCGGGATCCCGGCCGGCTGGCTGGTGGAAGCCCTCGATCAGCTGTTTGTTGCCGCGCCGGCCCTGACCGGCATTACCCTGCCGTGGGCGGACTGGCAGGATGAACCCCAGGCGCAGGCGCTGTTTAGCCAGGCCCACGGGGATTATCTGGCGCGAGAAACCTTCTGGCAGTTGCCGCTGTGGCTGCAAGGCGAACGTCCGCAGGCAAGCGGCGGGATGCAGTTTGATGAGAGCCGTCAGTTGTACTTCCCGCTGCGTCCTCGTCGCCCACAGGGCGAGGTCTATCGCCGTTACGATCCGCAAATCAAGCGCACTTTGAGCTTCCGCGTGGCGGACGTGGCGCTGGACGGCGAGCGTTTCACTCAATGGATGAATAACCCGCGCGTGAACGCCTTCTGGGAGATGGCGGGCCCGCAGGCCGAACAGGAAAACTACCTGCGCCGCCAGCTTGACTCGACCTACTGCTACCCGGTTATCGGCTGCTTCGACGACCAGCCGTTTGGCTATTTTGAACTCTACTGGGCGGCAGAAGACCGCATTGGCCGCCACTACCGCTGGCAGCCGTTTGACCGCGGGCTGCACATGCTGGTGGGCGAAGAAAACTGGCGCGGCGCGCAGTATATCCGCAGCTGGCTGCGCGGCCTGAGCCACTATCTGTATCTCGATGAACCGCGCACCGCGCGCATCGTGGCCGAGCCGCGCTTCGACAACCAGCGCCTGTTCCGCCATCTGGCATCCGCCGGTTTCGACACGGTGAAAGAGTTCGACTTCCCGCACAAGCGCTCGCGCCTCATCATGAGCCAGCGTCACCGCTTCTTCAGCGAGGTGGGCCTGTGAACGCGCTCTGGCAGAAAGTGAACCGCGAGATGGTGGCGAAGATCCTCGCGGAGCTGGAATACGAACGCACCCTGCGCGCTGAGCCGGTTTCATCGGACGGCTGGCACATCGCCATGGGCAACGAGTGCTGGCAGTTTCGCGCCGCGCGCGGGATCTGGGGCTGGCTGCATATCGACCCGGACAGCCTGACCACCGCCAGCGGCGCCGCCGTGGAAGCGGAGAGCGCGCTGCTGCAGCTGGCGACGGTGCTGGAGATGAGCGACGCGCAAACGGCGGAGCACATGGAAGATCTCTACGCCACGCTGCGCGGCGACATGCAGCTGCTGCAGGCGCGTGAAGCGCTGGACGCGGACGCGCTGATCCACCTCGACCCGGACGAATTACAGTGTCTGATGAGCGGCCACCCGAAGTTTATTTTCAACAAAGGCCGCCGCGGCTGGGGTCTGGACGCGCTGCGCCAGTACGCGCCGGAATACCGCGGGCGCTTCCGCCTGCACTGGGTCGCCGTCCAGCGTGAACATCTGGTCTGGAGCAGCGACGCCGATTGCGACATTCACGCTCTGCTGGCCAGCACCATGGACGATGCCGAGCGCGCCCGGTTTGACGCTCGCTGGCAGGCGCTGGGTCTCGACGACGGCTGGCTGCCCGTGCCGCTGCACCCGTGGCAGTGGCAGCAAAAAATTGCCATTCATTTTCTTGCGCAGCTGGCGCGCGGTGAAATGGTTGAGCTGGGCGAGTTTGGCGATGAGTACCTGGCCCAGCAGTCCCTGCGCACGCTCACCAACGCCAGCCGTCGCGCGCCGTATGACATCAAGCTGCCGCTGACCATCTACAACACCTCCTGCTATCGCGGCATTCCGGGCAAGTACATTGCCGCCGGTCCTCTGGCCTCGCGCTGGCTGCAGCAGCAGTTCGCCGCTGACGCCACGCTGATCCGCTCTGGCGCGCAGGTGCTGGGCGAACCCGCCGCCGGGTATCTGTCGCATCCGGGTTACGCGGCGCTGCCGAAAGCGCCCTACCGCTATCAGGAGATGCTGGGCGTGATCTGGCGCGAGAACCCATCCTGCTATCTGCAGGACGGCGAACAGGCGGTGCTGATGGCGGCGCTAATGGAAACCGACAACGCCGGGCGCCCGCTGATCGACGCGTGGATCACGCGCTCGGGGTTAAGCGCCGACGCGTGGCTGGAAAAGCTGTTCGAGGCAACGGTGATCCCGTTCTACCATCTGCTCTGCCGCTACGGCGTGGCGCTTATCGCCCACGGCCAGAACGTGACGCTGGTGATGAAGGACTACGTCCCGCAGCGCATCCTGCTGAAGGATTTCCAGGGCGATATGCGCCTGGTGGACGAGGATTTCCCGCAGGCGCAGAGCCTGCCGGAGCAGGTAAAAGCGGTGACGGCGCGCCTGAGCGCGGATTACATCATCCACGACCTGCAAACCGGCAACTTTGTGACGGTGCTGCGCTTTATTTCACGCCTCACGCTGCAAAGCGGCGTCAGCGAAACGCGTTTCTATCAGATCCTCGCCGGGGTGCTGCACCGCTATATGGCCGCGCACCCGGAGCTTGCGGAGCGCTTTGCGAAATTCGATCTGTTTAAGCCGCAGATTATTCGCGTGATCCTCAACCCGGTCAAACTGACCTTCTCCGAACACGACGGCGGCAGCCGCATGCTGCCGAACTACGTTACCGATCTTGATAACCCTCTTTTTCTGGCCTCCCGGGAGTCCGCGCAATGAAAACCTATGATTTCATCGGCATTGGTATTGGCCCGTTTAACCTCAGCGTCGCCGCCCTCGCAGAAGGTCTGGACGGCTTTAGCTCGCTGTTCCTTGAGCGTAAACCGCACTTCTCATGGCACCCGGGCATGATGGTGCCGGACTGCCACATGCAGACCAGCTTCCTGAAGGATCTGGTCAGCGCCGTGGAGCCGACCAACCGCCACAGCTTTCTGAACTACCTGGTACAGCGCAAAAAGTTCTACCGCTTCCTGACCACCGAGCAGCGCACGGTTTCCCGCGAAGAATTTGCGGACTACCTGTGCTGGGCGGCGGACAACCTCACCAACCTCGCCTTCAGCCAGCAGGTGCAGCAGGTGAGCTTTGATGAGAAAAACGGCCTGTTTGAGGTGGTGACCCAGCGCGACCGCTTCCTGGCGCGCCACGTCTGCGTGGGGATTGGCAAACAGATCAACCTGCCTGACTGCGTCACGGCGCAGGACGATACCTGCTTCCACGCCAGCGAGATGATGCTGCGCACGCCGGATCTCGCCGGCAAGCGCGTCACCGTTGTCGGCGGCGGCCAGAGCGGCGCCGACCTGTTCCTGAATATTTTCCGCGGCGAATGGGGCCAGCCGCTGAGCCTGAACTGGGTCTCGCGCCGCAACAACTACAACGCGCTGGATGAAGCCGCCTTTGCTAACGAGTATTTCACGCCGGAGTATGTGGACAGCTTCTCCACGCTCGGTGAAGAGGCGCGTCGTCAGATGCTGCACGAGCAGAAGATGACCTCCGACGGTATCACCACCGAGTCACTGCTGGCGATTTACCGCGCCATGTATCACCGCTTCGAAGTGCTGCGTGAAAAACCCTGGGCGCACCTGATGCCGTCCCGCTCGGTGACGGCCCTGACGCGCCAGGAAAACGGTCAGCGCCTGAGCATACAGCATCACCTCGACGGCGGCCACGAGCAGCTGGAGAGCGACGTGGTGATTTTCGCCACCGGCTACCGCGCCGTGCAGCCCGCGTTCCTAGCACCGCTGTCTCACCGCCTGCATCTGGATGCGGACGAAGCGTTCTGCATTAACAACGATTTCACCCTCGAATGGGACGGTCCGCAGAGCAACCGCCTGTTCGCCGTGAACGCCGGGATGCATCGTCTCGGCATTGCCGAACCCCAGCTCAGCCTGATGGCCTGGCGCGCGGCGCGAATTCTGAATCGCGCACATGCCGACGAGCCGTTTGAACTGGCCACCACCCCTGGCGTTATCCACTGGCGGAGCACCACCAGCCCGGAGAGCAGCCAGGTTTTTAAATCGTTAGCAAAAACCACTGAGTACTGACACACACAATCAGGATCAACATAACAATGAAACGTTCTCATCTTTGGGTTTTAAATCCTTGCTTGCTTGCAATGCTTTCTACCTCTGCGTGGGCGGAAGAACAAAAGGAAGAAAATATCGTGGTCTCTGCCAGCCGCGCGCACCGCAGCGTGGCCGAGATGGCGCAGACCACCTGGGTCATTGAACGCTCTGAGATCGAGCAGCAGGTTCAGGGCGGGAAAGAGATTAAAGAGGTGCTGGCGCAGCTGATCCCGGGTATGGACGTCAGCAGCCAGGGGCGTACCAATTACGGCATGAACCTGCGCGGCCGCTCCATGATGGTGATGGTGGACGGCGTACGCCTGAACTCGTCCCGCAGCGACAGCCGCCAGCTCGACTCCATCGACCCGTTCAACATTGACCGCATCGAAGTCATCTCCGGCGCCACGTCACTGTACGGCGGCGGCAGTACCGGCGGCCTGGTGAACATCGTCACCAAAAAGGGCCAGCCGGAGACCGAAGTTGAGTTCCAGACCGGAGCAAAAAGCGGGTTTAACAGCCACAATGACCACGATGAGAACGTGTCGGCTGCGGTCAGCGGCGGCAACGACAACGCCTCCGGCCGTCTGTCGGTGTCGTATCAGCGCTACGGCGGCTGGTATGACGGCAACGGCGACGAGGTGATCATCGATAACACCCAGACCGGCCTACAGTATTCCGACCGTATTGATGTGATGGGAACAGGCACCCTCAACATCGACGATCACCAGCAGTTGCAGCTCACTACCCAGTACTACAAGAGCGAGTCCGACGGCAAGCATGGGCTGTATCTCGGGAAGAACTTCTCGGCGGTAACGGGCGATGCCACCGCGTACAACAAGGATAATCTCGACTCTGACCGCGTGCCGGGCACCGAGCGCCATCTGATTAACCTGCAGTACTCTAATACTGATTTCTGGGGCCAGGATCTGGTCGCGCAGATTTACTACCGTGACGAGAGCCTGACCTACTACCCGTTCCCGACCCTGACCAAAGGCGTGGTGAGCAGCATCGGCGCGTCGCAGCAGAAAACCGATTTTTACGGCGGCAAGCTGACGCTGAACAGCAAGCCAGTGGACGATTTGACGCTGACCTGGGGTGTTGATGCCGACCACGAAACGTTCGATGCCAACCAGCAGTTCTTTGACCTGAGCAAAGCGGCGGCGACCGGCGGCATGGAGCTGGACAACGCCTACAACGTGGGCCGTTATCCGGGCTACAGCATCACCAACCTCGCTCCGTTCCTGCAGGCGAGCTATGACATTGACGCCATCACCCTGAGCGGCGGCGTGCGCTACCAGTACACCGAAAACAAGGTGGATGATTTTGTTGGCTACGCCCAGCAGCAAGCCATCGCCACCGGGAAAGCCACCTCCGCCGACGCGGTGCCGGGCGGGAAAACCGATTACAACAACTTCCTGTTTAACGCCGGGATCCTCGGTCGTCTGACCGAACAGCAGCAGCTGTGGTTTAACTTCTCCCAGGGCTTTGAAATTCCTGACCTGGCGAAGTACTACGGCTCCGGCACCTACCAACTCAGCAACGGCCACTATCGCCTGCTGAACAGCGTGAACGTCAACGACTCAACGCTGGACGGCATCAAGGTCAACGCCTACGAGCTGGGCTGGCGCTACACCGGTGACAACCTGCGCACGCAAGTCGCGGCGTATTACTCGCTCTCGGATAAAACCATCACCATCAACAAGACGGATATGACCATCAACCTGGAAGACGACAAGCGTCGTATCTACGGGATTGAAGGCCAGGTGGACTATTTCTTCACCGACAGCGACTGGAGCACCGGCGCGAACTTTAACGCCATCAAGTCTGAAACCCGTGAAAACGGGAAGTGGGAGAAGCTGACGGTCGACAGCGCCAGCCCGTCGAAAGCCAGCGCATGGGTCAACTGGGCGCCGGGCGACTGGACCCTGCGCGTGCAGAGCACGCAGACCTTTGACGTGTCTGACGCTGACGGCAAGAAGATCGATGGCTATAACACGGTCGACTTCCTGGGCAGCTACGCCCTGCCGGTGGGGAAAGTCAGCTTCAGCGTGGAAAACCTGCTGGACAAAGACTACACCACCGCCTGGGGCCAGCGCGCGCCGGGACTGTATAGCCCAACCTACGGTGCACCGGGCCTGTATACCTATAAAGGCCGCGGACGGACGTTTGGTCTGAACTACTCCGTACTGTTCTGATCCTTCGCGCCGCCTGCGGGCGGCGCATTTCGTTGTGTAATTTCAACGCGAATTTGCTATAAAATCAGCGATTTGCTGAAATAGTCGGCAAACGAACAAAAAGCGCGTTTTCACCCTTTGACAAGGCGTATCGAGGTCGATAATATGCGCCTCGTTCACACGATTCCTCTGTAGTTCAGTCGGTAGAACGGCGGACTGTTAATCCGTATGTCACTGGTTCGAGTCCAGTCAGAGGAGCCAAATTCTTGTTTTCATGCCTCTTTGCGAATCCTTATGTGATTTAGATTCAATAAGTTAGCGTGAAAAGTCTTCTCGATGCATTTTCATTTCCCCCTACGCATCGGGCAAGATTGGTGGTCTGATTTGGGGTCATTTCAGTTCGATTATGGAGTGACCACCATATGTCTCTGAACGACGCTAAAATCCGTAGCTTAAAACCATCCGCAAAACCCTTCAAAGTTTCTGATTCTCATGGACTGTACCTTTTAGTCAATCCAGGCGGTTCACGTCTCTGGTATCTCAAATATCGTATCAATGGTAAAGAATCTCGCCTCGGCTTAGGTGCCTATCCCGATGTTTCTCTGGCTTACGCTCGTCAGCAACGTGATGGTATACGCAAGCTGCTAACGCAGAATATCAATCCATCACAACAACGTATCGCAGAGAAAGCTGCCCGCTCACCGGAAAAAACATTTAAGCACGTTGCATTGAGCTGGCATAAAAGCAACAGAACATGGTCTGAGAACCACGCCTCCCGTCTGCTTGCCAGCATGAACAATCATATATTTCCTGTGATTGGACACTTGCCAGTAGCTGAACTGAAACCTCGTCACTTTATCGACCTGCTGAAAGGCATTGAGCAAAAAGGTCTGCTTGAAGTCGCAGCACGTACCCGGCAGCATATGTGCAACATCATGCAGCATGCGGTGCATCAGGGGATGATTGAGAGCAATCCAGCATCGAATCTCGAAGGTATCATCGCAGCACCGGTTAAACGACACTACCCCGCCCTTCCCCTTGAACGACTACCCGAATTGTTGAGTCGCATTGATGGCTATCATCAGGGACGGGAATTAACCCGGCTGGCTGTTTCTCTTACCCTGCATGTCTTTATTCGCTCCAGCGAACTGCGGTTTGCCCGCTGGACGGAGATAAGTTTCACAAATAAAATCTGGACGATCCCCGCCACACGAGAACCGCTCCCAGGCGTCCGCTATTCCAGCAGGGGGGCGAAAATGCGCACGCCGCACATTGTGCCGCTGTCACAACAGACCATCGACATACTGAAGCAGATAAGAGAAATCTCCGGTGATCAGGAGTTGCTGTTCCCCAGCATCCATAATCCATCCAGACCAATGAGTGAAAATACGGTTAATAAGGCGCTGCGGCTGATGGAATATAATACTAAAGAGGATGTCTGCGGCCACGGATTCCGGGCAATGGCCTGTAGTGCCCTGATAGAATCAGGTCTCTGGTCACAGGATGCAGTTGAGCGTCAGATGAGCCATCAGGAGCGCAATAGCGTTCGGGCAGCCTACATCCACAAGGCGGAGCATCTGGAAGCCCGCAAGGCGATGATGCAGTGGTGGTCAGATTATCTGGACAGGTGCAGAGAGGAATTCGTGCCATCCTATATTTTGGGCCATCAGCAGTCCAAAGTCTGAACTACGGTATATACCGATTGATAAGCTTGAAAAAGGGCTCAGCTAATGAGCCCCGTTTAAGACTAAATACTTCGCATATATACTTAAAACACCATCAGCTTCATACAAAGCTTGGTTTTTAGTCACAGAATTGAGCAGGATGTTGAATTTGGCCCCTCACAAATCAAGCACAATTGCATCTGTGTTGGGGGTCAAGTATTTATTCCTAACGCTGCCAGCAATGTACTGATTTTAGGCGAACGATGGCGCGATTTTGCATAAATTAATGAAAGCGGAATCGAAGCCTCGGAGTATTCATGTAGTAGCTCGACAAGTTTACCGTTTTCCAGATATTTACCGACCGCAAAGTCCATTATCTGAACAACTCCCATCCCGCTGAGTGCCGCCTCTAACAGTACATCCGCAGTATCGACGACCAGATTACCCTTAATATCAAAAGCCTGCTGTTCTCCCGCTATAGAATAAAACCACTTTGTGCTACGCCCAGTTCTCTGTGCTTTAACAGCCAGACAGTTATGCTGTACCAGTTCCGCTGGCTCTTTTGGAATTCCGTGGCTGTTTAAATATTCCGGTGACGCAACGGTGACAAAACGTAAATGCTTAATAGTTCTGGCGATAAGCCGTGAGTCCTGTACGCTGCCAATTCTAATCGCCGCGTCAAAGCCTTCTTCCACCAAATCAACCAATCGGTCAGTCATAACCGCGTCAATTGTTAATGCCGGATATCTGTCCAGAATCTCTTTGAGCATAGGAATAATTACCAATCGGCCATAGGCAGAAGGTGTCGTTATTTTTAGTTCGCCTTCAGGGAATACCGTTCTGCCGGTAATCGAATGCCCAACCTCATCCATTTCATGAATCAGGCTTTTTGAGGATTCATATAAAAAAACGCCATCGGTAGTCAGACTTACAGAGTGGGTATTGCGGTTAAGCAAGGTAACACGAAGGTCGAGCTCAAGCCTGGTAATTGCACGTGAGACCCCTGATTGGGTGAGGCCCAATGCCTGCGCAGCTTTGGTAAAACTCTGCGTTTCCCCTACCTTAATAAAGATTTTAAGCGCGTTTAAATCCATAAGTCTTCTCTTACATCTCTTACACGAACATCTATGCCTCGTGGAGGTATCAAGATACAAAAAAAAACTGACAGAAGTTAAATATCAATGTGTTATTAGTTAAAAGATAACGCTATGTCGCCACAATTATTGCAATATCCTTGCGTGGCGACAGCATAGAGGACTATGTACGAGTTGAGCTTAGTCCTGAGGTACGTTGAGCGTGACTTTGCCTGGAGCGAGAAGATGCATGAAATCCTGTTTAATGACTTTATCCCAACTACCAATATTATCCGCGTATACTTTAATGATCTTCTCGTCAACGAGAGTGAGCAAGGTGTTTAAATCTTCTCCGGCCGGGGAATAATCCTTATAAGAAATCAGATCGATTCCTCGTGATACCAAAATTGTGGTGTCTATGCTCGCCACCTGTCCCGAGGCAACGCCCAGAATGAGAACTGTGCCATTAGGGACAACATTGTCTAATAGATGAGCCAGTAAATCGCCACCGACGGTATCGACCAGTGCATCAAAGGTTCCCTCAAAAGGGTATTCTTTAGCCAATAGTACCTCGTTGGGTTTAACGTCGCTGGCTTGCAGCCAATCGAATCCACGCTGACTGTGCACCACCGCCGAAACTTTAATACCGGCATGCATTGCCAACTGAACCAACAAATGCCCGACTCCGCCCGTTGCACCGGTAACGGCCAGAGACTGGCCCGGCTGCAAATGAAGGGATCGCAGAGAACGCAGCGCCGTTAATCCTGCCACCGGCAACGCTGCTGCAACCGCTGCTGATACACTCTCTGGCACGATAGCGACATTGGCACGATCGACAACGCGATATTGGCTCCAGGCACCCGAAAAGCTCCATGTTAATACCCGCTCCCCAATTTTTGGTCCCTGACCGTCGGTGCTGGTCTCGATCACAATACCAAATGCATCCCATCCGGCAGGCTTATCCGATTCCCAGGGAAAGTCTAATTCTCCCCGATTAAGTGATATATTGGAAACTCTGATTAAAATATCACTTTCCGTCCTTCTGACTGGCCGCTGTACATCGGTAAATCTAAAACCACCAGTATCTGATTTCACAATTGCTTGCACGTATTCACTCATTGTTATTTTCCTTTTCGATATTCACACATTCAGAAAAATCAATTAAATAAATAACATTATCTATTTTTAAGATAAGCCGATGACAATTTAATTACCTAAATTCGATATCTTAACC
>NZ_JADBQO010000025.1:0-82615 GCF_014895875.1 Enterobacter cloacae complex sp. P12RS | reverse complement strand
AAGAAGTAGATTATATTAAGTTTCGTGTCTTTTAAAATAACGAGAACTAACTAGATCCATGATTACGACAATTTAGAATAAAACTACGATCAGAAATAAAAGAATATTTTCTACATTCACCATAGTTTATCCATTACATATTCCGTTGCTCCACCGGCTACTTCGCCACCAACGTATCCACCCGCAGCGGCGCCTACCACGGAACATGCGAGCAACCCTACACCACCTGTTGCCACTCCCAATGCAACACATACGCCAGCGCCAGCCATGGCTCCATATTTTCCGCCATAAATCCCGCCCGCAAGACTTGCACCGAATTGACTGTACTTCTTAACGGCGACTTTGGAGCAATTCTGCTCTCTACCTACTGTACAGGCATCATAAACTTCATTGGTTGTGTTTGCACCAGCGAAGCCGATAGCAAGCCATCCTCCCATTTTCAGGTAACGGGCAGCTTTTGATGCATTGTCTACATATGTTGAATACCCTCGTATCGAGGCAACACCTGCGGTACTCCATTCGTGGACAATTGACCTGCTTGATAAACCTAAAGCGTGCTTGATTTCTTCATAAGGTTTCAGTTTCAGCGTTAGTCTGGAAAGCTTATTTAATAAAACGTCCAGCTCAGAAAAAAGTTTTTGTCTCTCAACAAAAAACTGCTGCCCGATCAATGTCCCTTGCGTTCTGTATTGATTTTGATAAGCCAACTCAATAGCTTTTAATTTCTTTTCTATTTCGCTAAAGTACCTTTCACCCGCATCAGCAACCACCCCGAGGGATTTATCCATAAAATTTGTTAATGCTGCGATGGTATTAAAATGTTTATTAAAGAAATTGGCCTCATCTGTATTTAGCTCTGACAAGGCTCCATTAACCTTTTGCTTTGCATTTTGTAATTGTTTTAGCTGAACAGTATTCTCAGCACCGGGGGTATTAAGAATTAATATTTGCCCTGGCTTCAACCATGCTGTATCCCTGTTGATTTGCATAAAGTAACGCGCTGCTTCACTATCAGGTTTACTGAACAGAAGTCTGGCCTGGAAATCTAATGTCCCCGCCTGCTGCACAACGCAATAACCCGGGGGAATCATTGATTTTACGCTCATAATTCATTCTCTAAAAAATAAATAAGCTTTCCGAATAATGACCGGGGATATCTCCCCGGCCATATGCGCAATTACGCTTCTTTGTTTTCTTTGATATTCCAGCCAGCGCTGCTTTCAGCACCTTTACCACCCGACGTGGTCTGCTCCCAGTACTGCTGTTTCACTTTCGCAGCCTGGAATGCATAGGTCACACCCACGGTGTCGCCGTTGTCTGCACCGGTGTACTGAACGGAAGTCACCAGCACATCTTCCAGCGTAATGCGGGAGTATTCCACCTGCTGACCGCCCGCTTTACAGACGGACAGCTCAACTTTAGTCAGGTGTTTACCGCTGGCGCAGTGTTTCAGGATAGCGGTGGTGGATTTGTCGATCAGTGCGTTAACGTGCAGGTCGTTAAAGTTAACTTTACCGGCACCGCCGCCACCGCCAACGCTCATATTACCTGGCTGGGACGCGCCCCAGGAGAAGGAGGTAATGTCAGTCCAGCCGGTGTGGTTAGAATCTTTAGATTCGCCCGTAACACCCTCGACCTTCAGAAACATATCAATAGCCATAATATCTACTCTTCGTGGATGAACAATATTGCTTTCGAAAAAGCCCTTATATGGCAAACAGGAAAGCATGGGGCTGAATAAAACCGTCCATATTTTACCTCTGCCTCATATCAAACGACCCATGTCATTTGACAGTCTTACATTCCCCCTGAATGAAAGGAAAGAATGTGAAGTCTTTTACTCTTGTGGATTATCCTGTAACCAGGTGCGGTCAGGATTTCCGATGATTAACTGAGGTGCAAGTTCGTTAAGTTCGTCGCTGTGATAAAGTCGTAAACAGTTTAAGGTTACGCCTTTGACATCGGGTTTTCGCTCTGAATGAAATCCGTTAATTTGATTTATATATTTGCCAATGAGGACATTCACTTTATCCGTGCCATTTTCGGCATCAAAAGGAATCCATTCAATGAATGCACTCGCACTGCGAGCCGCATCAGCAGAAAACTTACTGCCTTTATCTGCCACCTGCGCAAGGCAGCGCGCCAGAACTAAATCTTTTAAAACCTGCCGGTATGTTTGCTGATGATAAAAATCAGGATAGCTATTTCCGGCATTTACATAAGAAGTCAAAAACACGAGGAGATAACCCAAATATTTCATCTGATATCCTTTTCTATATACTCAGTAACACACTGACCAGCATGAGGAACTAACATTTCTCTTTCCGCTTCTCTGCAACAACGTATATACCTATCGCTAATGCATTAAGTCCAGTACATAAGGATCCATGCATTACGATTTGCCGGACATCGTCCGGCCAGTTAAATATAAACAAATAGTAGCCAGATACTGTCACAAATAGCATGAATGAAATAATGAGCAATGTATAACTGATTAAATAGCTGATGAATTTTCTTGTTATCGTTTTTAAAGGTAAATTCATTAGCTATCTCGAATTAACAGTAAAGCTGCCGGCCCCTGCGGGCCGGCAATCGTCATCACGCGTCTTTCGTCTTCAGCGACGGCAGTTTAGAAACAAGACGCAGAGAAACGGTCAGACCTTCCAGCTGGTAGTGTGGACGCAGGAAGAACTTCGCGGCGTAGTAGCCCGGGTTGTCTTCGATTTCCTGCACCTGCACTTCCGCAGCCGCCAGCGGTTTGCGGGACTTGGTTTCCTGGGAGGAGTTAGCCGGGTCACCGTCGACGTAGTTCATCACCCAGTCGTTCAGCCAGCGCTCCATCTCTTCGCGCTCGCGGAAGGAGCCGATTTTGTCTCGCACGATGCACTTCAGGTAGTGGGCAAAGCGGCAGCAGGCAAACAGGTACGGCAGACGGGAGGCCAGGCGCGCGTTGGCGGTCGCATCCGGATCGTGATACTCGGCCGGTTTTTGCAGAGACTGCGCGCCGATGAAGGCGGCAAAGTCGGAGTTTTTGCGGTGTACCAGCGGCATAAAGCCGTTTTTCGCCAGCTCGGCTTCACGGCGATCGCTGATGGCGATCTCGGTCGGGCACTTCATGTCCACGCCGCCGTCATCGCTCGGGAAGGTGTGGCACGGCAGGTTTTCCACCGCCCCGCCGGACTCCACGCCGCGAATCGAGGTGCACCAGCCGTACTCTTTGAAGGAACGGTTGATGTTGGCGGCCATCGCATAGGCCGCGTTCGCCCACGAGTAGCTGTTGTGGTTTGCGCCGTCGGTCTGCTCTTCAAAGTCAAAGCTGTCCACCGGGTTGGTGCGAATGCCGTATGGCAGACGCGACAGGAAGCGCGGCATTACCAGCCCCAGATAGCGGGCGTCTTCGGATTCACGCAGGGAACGCCAGGCGGCGTATTCGGTGTTCTGGAAGATCTTGGTCAGATCGCGCGGGTTGGCCAGCTCCTGCCAGGACTCCATCTGCATCACGCCCGGCGCGGTGCCGGTGATGAACGGACAGTGCGCCGCAGAGCCGATGCGCGCCATTTCCCCCAGCAGCTCAACGTCCTGCGGGCTGTGGTCGAAGTAATAGTCGCCGACGATGCAGCCAAACGGCTCGCCGCCGAACTGACCGTACTCCTGCTCGTAGATTTTCTTGAAGATCGGGCTCTGGTCCCAGCCCACGCCCTTGTAGCGTTTCAGGGTGCGGCCCAGCTCCTGCTTGGAGATGCTCATAAAGCGGATCTTCAGCATCTCGTCAGTTTCGGTATTGTTGACCAGGTAGCTCAGGCCGCGCCAGGCGCTCTCCAGCTTCTGAAACTCTTCGTGGTGAATAATCTGGTTCACCTGCTGCGAGAGCTGCTCGTCGATACCGGCAATCAGGTTCTGAATGGTGCGGTAGGTGTCGTTCGAGAAGGTGACGGTATTTTCCAGCGCCTGCTGCGCCAGAGTCTTGACCGCACTCTCCACGGCGGAGCGGGCCTGATCGGTTTTCGGGCGGAACTCTTTGTTCAGCAGCGCGCTGAACTCATCCTGGCTGAACGCCTGACCCGCCTGCTGATCGTGTTGTTGAGTCTGGTTGCTCATCGATTATTCCTCGCTACCTTTCGCACTTTCGTCATTTTTCGGCAACTGGCTCAGGGATTTGAGCAGCGTCGGATCCTGGAGAATTTTTGCGATCAGCTCTTCCGCACCGTTTTTGCCGTCCATGTAGGTCAGCAGGTTAGAGAGCTGCGTGCGCGCCTCCAGCAGCTTGTTCAGCGGCTCAACCTTGCGGGCCACCGCGTCCGGCAGGAAGTCGTCCATGCTGTCGAAGGTCAGATCGATATTGAGCTTACCTTCGCCGGTCAGGGTGTTATCTACCTGGAACGCCACGCGCGGCTTCAGCGCCTTCATGCGTTCATCGAAGTTATCGATGTCGATTTCCAGGAATTTACGCTCGTCGACGGCTGGCAGGTTTTCCACCGGCTTGCCAACCAGATCGGCCATAACGCCCATCACAAACGGCAGCTGAATTTTGCGTTCTGCACCGTAGATCTCTACGTCGTATTCGATCTGCACGCGGGGAGCACGGTTGCGTGCGATGAATTTCTGTCCACTGTTACTCATTGCCATGATGTTCTCCATCAAAGATGCGCGGTGAAGGTGAAACGACAGGCTCCATGCCTGACGTCATAATGCCTGGACGCGCTATTCGCGGCGCCCAAAGATGTTTTCCAGTTGGTTAACGCCGTCTGGCGCCAGGTCGCGAATAATGTCCATAAAGTTAAGTTCTGACAGCCGCTGCACCCGTTCAATCATCAGCGGTGCGGGATGGCTCGGTTCGTACTGCGCGAAATACTGCTTCGCTTTTTCCAGCATTAGCTGCGCGTCGGCGCGGCTGGTAACCTGCACGCTGCGCCAGTCGGTGACCGGCTGAACGGGATGCGCTGCCGCAGGCTGCGGCTCAGCGTGCTGTTCAGCCTGCGCTTCACGGTTCGGCAGCAGCTTACTGATGTCGGTCACCTGACAGGCGCTGGCGACCAGCCCCACGGTTTTCAGCAGCTGCTCCATCTCGGGTACGCCGCTTTCACCGAGATGCCCGGTGAGCAGCTCGCGGATGGCCAGCAGCCGTTCGTTAATCACAATGACCGCTGCGGTCCCCGGCTGGTCGCCGCGGGCCAGTTCGTCAATCAGTCTTGGACGGCCGCCGGGATAGTCCGGACATTCGGTTTTACTGCCGTCCAGCAGCGCCTGGGCGTCACGAAGCGAAATTTCATCGCCGTTTGAACGCAGCAGCGAGGCGTTACGTACCGCGACGGTGAGCTCGGATTTATCGCTCAGCCCTGCCAGAGCGTTAATGCGATAGAACGGGTCGGTTTCGCCATACTCTTCCAGCAGCGGATAGAGCGGCTCCCAGTAGCGCGCGATAGCCTCCTGCACCAGCAACAGCCCATCCGCGTAGCCCGCAAGACCGCGACGGCGGGTCCAGGCGTGGGTCAACGCCAGCATCACGCGAAGATCTTTGGTGCGGCTCAGCAGGCTGGTAGCGAATTTTTCTACCGTGTTCCAGTCCGCAGGCTCTGCCGGGATGATGGTGTCGCCAAACTGTTGTTCCGCTTTGCCCTGACTGGCCTGGTTCATCGCCTGGAAGTCAGCGTCATATTCCAGATTGTCGCCACAGGGCTTGTCGGGACTTATTGGCGCGAGAAATTCTTCGATATTCATGAGATCCCTGCTTATTCAAACATAGGCGGATAGAGACCGTGACGCCCCGGGCGGGCGCCCCCTGCCGGGTCGAACAGTAGGGTAAAAAGCTGCCCGGTGAAGTTGCCGCTGTGAACGTGGGTGTACAGCGGGTAACCGTCGCAGCGGTTGGTCCACCAGTAGCTGGTCTGACGCAGCGGGTCAAAGCACTCTGCCGCCTGCGGCCAGCCCAGCGTGCTTTGGCCGTCCTCGTCGTAACCAATGACGTCGAGGATGTCAGAGCGCTTCTGCGGCTCGACGGGCTGCGGCGCCGGAATGGACATCAGCATCTCATCCAGCTGCGAGGCGGAAAAGCTGTTACGCACCGCGTGCAGCCCCAGACGACCAATTTGCTGATACCAGCTCTCCGCCTGGCTGAGCAGGCTGGTCGACCACTCTGACGGGGCGAAGCTCAACTGAATGCAGACCGGGTACTGTCGGCCAACGCTGTCGCGGCCGGGCAGCAGGCAGCCCATCTGGATCATCTGGCTGCCCAGCATCGGCGGGACGACGAAATTCCAGACCGGAGCTTTGGTGAACTGGCGCTCGCCGCTGCGCTGCTCTTCCTGCTGCCAGGCCAGCAGGCCAACCTGAAACCAGTGCGACCACTGGCGCTGTAAGGTGTCAGGAAAGCGACGCTGCAGGAAATCTCCGGCGCTGGGTAATTTGCCATACCAGCTGTAGCGGTTCATCGCAGGGGTATTCGTCATACGGCTGTCCTTGCGGTTATGGGCATGAAAAACGGGGAAGCTGGAACGGGTTGCGGATGCTGTTCGGCGCAAACTCCAGCGTGACCTGATGTCCGTCGACGTTGAAGGTGGCCTGACGGCTCAGGCTTCCCGCGCCCGGGCTGGTGCTCGCTTTGTCAAAAAAGCGGTTTAGCGCCCAGGAGCCGTTGGTCACAAGCGTCGCGGTGCTGCCGTTAGCCAGACCCAGCTGCATACGGACCTGGTTGGTGCCGCCCGGCCCCGGCCAGTTCATGATCTGCACCGCCTGCGGACCGTGGCTGTAACGCAGCAGCTGGCCGTCGACATCCAGCGTCAGGTTCAGAATGGTGTTATCCATTCGCACGGTGCGAACCGTCACCTTGAAAGACGGCGTGGTTGCGCCGTTAGCAAAGAAGGCGTCGCGAATCGACTGGGCCTGCTGGAACGGCCTCAGCAGCCCTTCGCTGCCCGGCAGGGTTTTACCGTCGATACCCGGCATAAAGCGCCAGTTTGCCTGCGTCGTATCCACTTTGCTGGTCAGGTTGTCGCGAAAGAAGGTATCCATCAGCCCGGTGCCCGGCGCGAACATGCGGGCGAGATCGTCCGGGGTGACCTCAGTGCTGGCGCTGCGCACCAGCGGGTAGCGACCGGCGATCGCCTGACGGCAGAAACCGCCGACTTCGACGTTGATCCGCTTACGCACGTTTTCCAGATCGCGGCGCTGGGTATCGCTGCTGGCCCCCACCGCCATGTTGCTGAACATGGTTTGCAATCCGCCCGGCAGTCGACCGGCGCTGGCCTGCAGACGGCTGATCGCCTCGCCGCCCGGTGCCGGCATACCGCTGTTGGCGGCATCCTGCACGGCGGTCAGGTAACGATAAAGCTCATCCACCTGCTTGAGAAAATCGTCAAACACGATGGTCTTGCCACCTTTTTCCAGCGGCTGGGCCAGCTCAATCATCGGCGCGTAGTGGTCCGTCACCAGCTGCTCCGGCGCCTGAGTAATCGCGGCGGCCTGCGTCGGAGCATTGTCATTATTGCTGAACAGCGCTTCCAGCGTGCGGGTGGCGCGGTTGCTCTGCGCCTGCGCTTTATCGGCATCTTCCGGTGCCGGGGTATCCCGGGAGAGCGTCAGCACCTGGCTCAGGTTCTGCACCAGACGGCGCAGGGGCGAGTTTGCGCCAGAGAGCAGGCGCGCAGTGTTGATGCGCTGGGAGAGATCGGCGCTGTTGTTAAGCTGGATGTCGGCGAGAAAGCGATCCCAGTTCGCGATAAAGTCGCGCATGTAGAGCTGGCGTACGGCGTTATCGATCTGCTGTTTATCTTCCTGCGCGGTCGCGGCGCCCAGCACCCAGGCGTCGTCTTCATGCAGAGCGGTCGTTACGCTGTCAATCTGGCTGTTAAAGCTTTTCCAGTAACCGTCCGGCGTATAAAGACCCGGCACCCCTTCGCTCACCGGCTTACCGCTTTTGCGGGAAAACACCAGTTCGCTCTGTGGCCCGCCCAGGTCGGAAAGGGAGACCGGTTTGAGGTTGTCGTCATGTTCCAGCAGGCGCTTCAGGCGACCGTAGACGCGGGTTGAAAGCGGCTGCTGGTTGATCAGCGCTCTTTCACGCGCCACCAGGGATTCGTCCTGCGCGTACGGCGAGGCCTGAATTTTCGGCTCCAGCAGCTGGGTGAGATGCCATTCGAGCTGCTGCAGCTGCGCCTTCGTGACGTTTTGCGGCAGGTTGCGCTGCAGGTTGAGCATCACCCAGGAGTGCAGGAATTTGCCGTCGTAGTGCTTCGGCTGATAGAGCATCTGATAGGCTTTCAGCGCCTCATAGCTGTACTCCACGTCGCTGCCGTTGTCGTTGCGCAGCCAGGTGGTGATGTGCATAGCAACGGCGGGCAACAGCAGCTGATCCAGCGCCTTCTGGTACAGGGACTGCGAAGCATCGCTGACGTCATCCCCACGGTAAAGCCCCATGCGGCGGGAGACTGGCGGATCGTTGACATCAAACGCGTCGCTTTTCGGCAGGTCCACCAGGCCATTCAGCAATGGCAGCAGATCGAACAGGTCACGCTGCGGCTGGTTCTGCAACGCTTTGCTCTGCTGATCCAGCAGCGGCACCTTCGCATCCACCTCTTCCAGATAGGCCTTGTTTTTAGCATAGCTGGTCAGCCACAGCCCGCCGAGGATCGCCAGCAGGGCCAGCAGCGCCGCGTAGCCGGACCAGATCACCGCCCGGTTGCGCAGTTCCCACCAGCGGTTTTCCCCGGCGATCCCGGCTTCCTGGAAAATAACGTTTTGCAGCAGGTTCTTGATGAAGAAACTCTGGCCCTTCGCGCCCGGGATTGGGGCTTCTTTACTGACCGAATCCCAGTTATCGCGCTCTGCCCCTTCCGGCAGGGAGAGCGCGCGGTTCAGTTCGCCCATTACGCGGTCAAACGGCATGCCTTCCTGCGTCCCGCTGGCGAAGTAGATCCCGCGCGGGGAGAACTCAGTTTCGAAGTTGGAGCGCGCAAAGACCGTGCTCAGGTAGTCCGCCAGCAGCGGACGCAGTGCAGCGAACTCCTGCGGGAAGAGATACGCTTCGGCGCGGGTTTTCGCGTCATGCTCTTTGAGCATGGTTTCCGGCAGCCCGGCATCGAGGCGCTGCTGCAGCAGCGAAAATTCCTGCTGGAAGTTGCCCATCAGGTCGTAATCGGCGTGTTTGGTCTGCTCCCACGGCAGCGTGAAGCCCCAGATCTGGTCGCGCTGCGCTTTATCGTAGTCGGCAAACCAGGCGCGGAAGCCTTTGAGGAGGTCGGCCTTGGTCACCATCACGTACACCGGGAAGCGGATACCCAGCTGTTCATGCAGCTCAGACAGGCGCTGGCGCAGGTTCACCGCCTGCTGGCGGGACGCCTCGGCAGACTGGGTCAGCAGGTCCGAAATGCTGATCGTGACGATGACGCCGTTGATCGGCTGGCGGCGACGATACTTGCGCAGTAGCCCCATGAACTGCAGCCACTCACCGGCATCCTGCGCCTGCTCGCTCTCCTGGGTGGTATAGCGACCCGCGGTGTCCAGCAGCACGGCCTCGTTGGTGAACCACCAGTCGCAGTTGCGCGTGCCGCCAATACCGCGCAGCGCGGTCTTACCAAAACGGTCGGCCAGCGGGAACTGCAGCCCGGAGTTCACCAGCGCCGTGGTTTTACCGGAGCCCGGCGCGCCGATAATGACGTACCACGGCAGTTGATAGAGATATTGCGTGCTGAAGCGCTGGGTCCACTGGGCGCCCTGGCCCGCTTTGCTGAAGTGCGCTTTTTTAAGCATCTGCGCGGCTTCATCAAAACGGCTGGCGAGGATCTGCTCCTCACTGTTCAGGCGCTGCTGCGGATCCGCCGCCTCCGGGCTGGTGGTGTTCTCGTTGAGCTTGTCCATCAGCTTGCGGTTCAGCCAGGCGTTATAAAGGCGCGGCAGAATATGGCCCTGCGCCCACAGCAGGTAGACCACGGCGATACTGATGATGCGGTTCTGTTCGGATTCGAGCGGTCGGGTGTCCACGATGGACAACAGCGGGCCAATCATCCAGATCACCGCCGCCAGCGCCGTTACGCCGAGGAAGCTCCACAGAATGCGGTTGGTCAGAATGGAAAGAAGTGTAGTCAGCATCCTTAGTTTCCTTGCGGCAATCCGTTCAGCTCGGCCTGGGTGTTTTCAGGCGACACCAGCAGAGTAATTTCCACACGGCGGTTACGGGCGCGGTTTTCCGGCGTCGTGTTCGGCGCCACCGGGTTAATCTCGCCCCGCCCTTCCGCCTTCACGCGGCCAGGCTGAGAGAGGCTTCCCTGCAGCATTTTCTGTACGGAGCGCGCGCGTTCCAGTGAGAGCTCGTAGTTAGAGGCAAAGCGCGCACTGCGGATCGGCACGTTATCGCTGTAGCCCACCACCAGAATTTTGCCGCTGACGTTGTTCATCGCCTGCGCAATGCGGTTGATGACCGGTTCATAGCGGTCACGCACGACGGTCGAGGCGGAGGCAAACAGCCCGTCGCCCTTCAGGATCACGACGCTGCGATCTGCCTGGTCTTTTACCGCCACCAGGCCCGCCTCAATTTCAGGCTTCAGGAAGCCGCGCAGGTTAAGCACCGCGGGCAGCTGACGCGCCGGCTGCTGGATGGTGGTTTCCGGCAGCTGGGACTGATAAATCTTCGCCAGCACCGGGTTGGTGTTGTCGCCAAGGCGCCAGTTAAGCACGATATAAAACAGGCAGGCGATAAACCCGGCCAGCGCCACGCAGGCCCACAGGGGAACCATCGGCCGCCAGAGCTTGCGCAGCACCGGACGATCTTCCGGATGGGGAGAAAGCGGCGGCGGATAGCTGCCGCGCACGCCGCGGATCATCTGCCACAGCCGCTGCTTGATGGTTTCAAGCTGGGTGCGGCCGTTGTCCAGCACCCGATAGCGCCCCTCGAAGCCGAGCAGCAGGCAGTAGTTGATCATCTCCAGCAGCAGGATATGCTCGCGCGGGTTCTGCGACAGGCGCGCCAGCAGCTGGAAGAACTTTTCGCCGCCCCAGGTTTCGTTATGGAACGTCACCAGCAGGCCATTGCTGGACCAGACGCCGCTGCTGCCCCAGGGAGTCAGCGCGGCGGCCTCGTCCAGCGCCGTGCACAGGCAGTAGCGCGCCCCGACGATCACTTCGTAGGGCAGCCCCGCCTGCTGGCAGCGGACTTCAAAACGGCGAATCTCATCGATCAGGCGCTGGCGTAACGCCACCTGATCGTCATGTGATACCGAATGACGGATCTGCGGAATCGCGTTGAGCAGCGGATTGGCGGCCGCCACCAGCTGATTGTTGCTACTGGCTCCGGTAAACGCGGCATCACTGCCGCTATCCTGTCGTTCCTGCATATTAAGCGCTCGCTTTATTATTCTGTCGGGCTACGGATGGCCCAAAACTCCATATCCAGCCCCGGGAACTCCCCTGCAAGGTGCAGGGCGAATGCGCCGGACTTATCCATCTCGTGCCACAGCTCGCTGCCCTTCTCCAGCTCGAAGTAGCTGTAGCCGGCATGCCACGGGATCTGCGGCGGCGCGACCGGCATGGCGCGCAGCATAATGCCCGGCAGCTGCAGCTGAACCAGATCGCGAATTTTCGAGACCGGGGCAATTTTCATCTGCGCCGGGAAGTGGGTTTGCAGGTGTTCGCCCGGCACGTTGGCTTTCACCGCCAGCACGAAGCCGAATTCGCGCACCATGCTGGTTTCAGGAACGGTGGCGATGTTCAGGCCATGCGAGCGCTCGTTAAGCGGCAGCTGAATGGCGTGGTCTTCCATCACCAGCGACAGCCCCTGGCGCAGCATCAGCATCAGCTTGCTGAAGCAGTTCGCCAGATCGTCGTGATCGTAGATCGGCAGCACGCTCTCGGTGGTGCGCTGCGACGTCCAGGTCGTGAGCTCGGTGGCAAACGGCAGCCAGCTGCGCCAGAGCGTTTCCGGGTGCAGCAGCGGCAGCGTTTTTAAATGTGAAACCTCGCCCAGATGACGGTTCACGAGCGAAAGCAGCGTAAATTCAATCAGTTCAGAGGTGTTAAAGCGGCCAGGCTGACGCAGGCGGCCGCCAATCTGCTGGCTGCGCTGCACCAGCAAACCGTGCAGATCGTTGATCATGCTGTAGATCTGCGGGCTGTTATTGGCGTTCAGCATCGGCGGGATGTAGCTGTTATCCAGCCGCACGTGGTTGTCGTTGCGTTTTTCAGTCACAAACGCCACGCCGATGGATGTCCATTCTGCCGTGAGGTCTTTTTCCAGCATCAGCGTCAGGCGCAGGCGGCCAAACTGGACGGTGGCATCCCCCACCGACATGGCGTTATCGTCCTCCACCTCCTGCTCAAACGCGACGAAGCGGGCCAGTGAGGCAGGCTCTTCGCTGAAAATCACCTCTTCCCGCTCGCCACGACGAACCGGCAGCGCGAGCACCACCTTTTCGTTGGTGAGATTGTCAGGAATTTTTAGCGGCGCGGGACCATTGCGTCCGTTGCGGACCTGGAAAAAGGTGCCGTCCGGCAGTAACCCGCTGCAGTAGCTCAGGGCAATACAGCCCTGGCGAAGCATCGCTTCGTCCAGTTCTACGTCGAGAAAGCCCCAGAGATAGGAACGCTGCAGCGCACCCCACTCACGAACATGGTTGAGCAGATAACTTTCAGTCCGCTGAAAATGGTGTGGACGCAGGAACATGCCTTCGGTCCAGACGACCTTTTCTGCTTTGGTCATGATGATGTGTTTCCTGTTGTGAAGCGCGTTACTGGCTGATGACCCGAATGCCGTTTACGTCGAGAAAAACGTTGGCCTGGAGTTCATCCGCGGACCATTTCCAGAACTGGTAGATATGATTTTCGCCTGGCACAGGCAGCGGGAGTGAAACGCGCCATTTTTTACCGTCCAGCTTCTGATATTCCGCCATCACGCCGATATAACGCGCCTCAGGATCGCTCTGACCGCTGAGGGTTTTGGACAGCTGTCCCGGCATCAGGAAGAAAACGTCGCTGTTCAGCAGATTCGCGCCAAGCGTTGCTGACGCGTTGTTCTGCAGGGAATAGAAGTCGCTGGACATGAAATCCGCATCGGATTTCAACAACAGCACCCGGACTTTAAGTGGCGCAGAATCATTGATTTGTGGATGAGCCTGAAACTGCAGATTGTAGCGGGAAGGGTCGCTGTGTGAAGACGACGTACAACCACTGACAAGGGCGAAAATCGCCGCGTAAAAGACTAACCACAGCCGATGAAACTTTTTATTATTCATAAAAATACGCCCACGAAAGCCGTTTAGTTCAGGATCCAGGTACCGTTAGCGCTGTCTTTGCAGGCTTTGCTGTTGCCATCCACATCGACGCAGGTCGCTTTTTTACGCACCTTAGGACGAATGGCCTGTTTGCGGACGGTGGCTTCGTACTGGTCGGCTTTGATAACGGCACGCATCGGGACGTAGCCAATCAGCTGGTCGTTCCCCTCATCGGCGAGCGCCATCCAGTAGTGTTCAACCTGCCCCAGCACTACATAGGTTTTTCCGGTTTCCAGCGTACGGATAACCTTTCCGCCAAAATCAGGACGGCTCATCAGGGAGGCCGGGTACATGGCACGATAAGGCTCGTTGAGCTGGGTGAATTCCGTTGGCGGCACCACGGCGTGACGGTGGGTCAGGGTGACACCGTTGACCTGGCTGGTCACGATCGTGTCGTCAGTGATTGCCGGTTTCTGTGGCGCTTTACAGCCCGCCACCGCCATTACAAACAGAAGTGAAAACAGTACGCGCATTTTCATATGCTTTTCCGTAGCGATATTTTGATGATGGAGATAAGGGGATGAAATTTGACTTAGGTGCTATTGTTAAAATAGTCAGGATAATTTCGGGGTGTTACTAATTTAAAGGCATAGCTACCGCACGAGCCCTTCAGAATAAGGCCCAGCGTCTTCCTGACATATTTTGACAAACGGTAAACAAGTTTACATGAGCTTTGCTTCAATTCAATATTTACCGCATCGTAAGTGGTGGTAATTGAAGCAGCCAAAACATTATAGGATTAATCTGATAAAAAAACCCGACATGGCCTGGATCTACTTATTTCAACACCTTATAATGATATAACACACTGTTATTAAAGCATAAAATTCAAAAGAGAACGGATTTTATTAACGCAATAATGCTATTATCGCCACTACCATAATTAGTAGAAATGTCGTTTTGGTGATATCAGAAGAAGATATCGACGATGAATTATTTGTTGCACTAACAGGGTATGTTTAATATTGCCGCATCACCTGACGACACCATCGCTATTTAACTTATTGACTGCTTGACTGCGCCTTTAATTTCACGGCTCAAAATAACTTATATTTCATGTTGTGATAATAACCCTGTAAGTGATTATACATTTCCATTAATCATTAAGCCTGAGTAAACCTTCTCGTCACTATTTCGAATACCGACGTTGCTACAGCGCCTGTCATCCGCCATGTTTCCACTTTTGAGCGGCCGTCTCTTTCATTCGAAATTTTACCTGCGCTACATGCTTTCCCTCTCGACGCTATCTATCCTGCCTACCGGATGATAGATACAATTTATTATTAAAATGATAAAATTTCGTTATAATTTCTTTAAATAGTTGCATGCCAACATTTTTAACTCATTGTTATAAAGATAATTACAGGCAAGAGCCGTAACTCGACCTCGTGGATTTCCATCTCCGCCAGTCATTGCTTTTGCTTATTACCCAGCCGTTGCGCGACCAAACACGTCAGGAGTCAGTATGAACACGAAAAGACGCTCAGTTCCCGGTATCAGACACTACGATGGTCCTGCCGGCGGCTGGGGCGCGTTGAAGGCGACGGCCATTGCGGTACGTACCCAAATGGATACCCTGGACGCTCCCGCGACGCTGCTGCGTACCAACCAGCCGGACGGTTTTGACTGCCCCGGCTGCGCGTGGCCCGATAAAGAGCACAAGTCGACATTCCAGTTCTGCGAGAACGGCGCGAAAGCGGTAACCTGGGAAGCGACCAGTAAGCGCGTGACGCCCGATTTTCTGGCGAAAAACAGCGTCTCCTCGCTGCTGGCTAAATCGGACTTTGAGCTGGAAGGTTACGGTCGTCTGACGCATCCCCTGCGCTATGACCGGGCCAGCGATACCTTCCGGCCCGTCGCCTGGGACGAGGCGTTTCAACGCATCGGGGAAATATTGCGCGGGCTCGAACCGGACCAGGTCGAGTTCTATACTTCCGGGCGCGCCTCTAACGAAGCGGCGTATCTGTTCCAGCTGTTCGCCCGCGAGTACGGCACCAATAATTTCCCGGACTGCTCGAATATGTGTCACGAGGCCACCAGCGTCGGCTTGCCGCGCTCCATCGGAATTGGGAAAGGCACCGTCTCGCTGGACGATTTCGACAAGACTGAGCTGGTGATCTCCATCGGTCACAACCCCGGCACCAACCATCCGCGAATGATGGGTACCCTGCACGAGCTGGCGCGTCGCAATGTGCCGATTATCGTTTTCAACCCGCTGCGCGAGCGCGCCCTCGAACGTTTTGCCGACCCGCAAAGCGTGATTGAAATGGCAACCTATGGCTCTACGGACATCGCCTCGACCTACTTCCAGGTGAAGGCCGGGGGCGATGCCGCCGCGCTGAAAGGCATTGCTAAACACCTTCTGGAGATGGAGGCCGAACGCGGTGACGTGCTTGACCGCGCGTTTATTGCAGAACACACCCGGGGTATTGAAGATTTTGCCGCCGATATCGCGCAGACCCGCTGGGACGACATTGAGCGCGAGTCGGGGCTCAGCCAGGCGGCGCTCAAAGAGGTGGCCGAGGCCTATGCCAAATCAAACGCCACCATCATTACTTACGGAATGGGGATTACCCAGCACAATAAAGGCACGGCGAACGTCCGCCTGATTGCTGACCTGCTGCTTCTGCGCGGGAATATCGGCAAGCCCGGCGCGGGGATCTGCCCCCTGCGTGGCCACTCTAACGTTCAGGGGAACCGGACCGTCGGGATTAGCGAGAAGCCTGCCCCGGCCTTCCTGAACCGCCTGAAAGAGGTGTTTGGCTTTGAGCCCCCTTCCCGTCACGGACACGATGCGGTGCAGGCGACGCAGGCCATGATCGACGGTCGCGCAAAAGCGCTCATTTGCCTCGGCGGTAACTTTGCCGTCGCGATGCCCGACCACGAGAACGGTTTCCCGGCGATGGGTAACCTGGATCTGAGCGTGCACGTCGGGACCAAGCTGAACCGTACCCATCTGCTGGTGGGCAAAGAGACCTTTATTTTCCCGTGCCTCGGCCGCACGGAGCTGGATATGCAGGCCACCGGCCGCCAGTCCATCACCGTCGAAGACTCTATGTCGATGGTGCATGCTTCCTCCGGCAAGCTGAAACCCGCCTCGCCGTTGCTCCGTTCGGAGCCTGCCATCGTCGCTGGCCTCGCAAAGGCTACCCTGCCGGAAACACGCGTGGACTGGCTGACGCTGGTCGAGAATTACGACCGCATCCGCGATTTGATCGAGCAGACCATTCCGGGCTTTGAGAACTACAATGCGCGGATCCGTGTTCCCGGCGGCTTCCGCATGCCGCTGCCTCCGACACAGCGTATCTGGCCGACCGCAACGGGCAAAGCGATGTTTTCGGTATTCGACGGCGTACAGGAAAACGCCAGCGGTGAAGGGGAGCATGTGCTGCGCCTGATCACGCTGCGCAGCCACGACCAGTACAACACCACCATTTACGCCATGGACGATCGCTACCGTGGCGTATTTGGCCGCCGCGACGTGCTGTTTATGAACGAAGAAGATATGGCGCAGTCAGGGCTGGAACACGGCGATCGCGTGGATATCGAAACCGCCCTCCCCGGCAGCGCGCAGCGGCTGGAAGATATTACGGTGGTGGCGTACAACATCGCCCCGGGCTCCGTCGGCGCGTATTACCCGGAGGCCAACGTGCTGGTGCCGCTCGATTATCTCGATAAGGACAGCGGTACGCCGTCGTATAAATCAGTTCCGGTTCGCATAACCCTGCGCTCGAAAGAGATCCGCATGCTGTAAGGCTTTACGCGCAGAGAAGAGTGATGGACATAAAACAGTTAAAATATTTACTCGCGCTCGACGAGACCCGCCACTTTGGTAAAGCGGCATTGCGGTGCAACATCACCCAGCCGACCCTCTCCATGCGCATCCGCAGCCTGGAAGAGGAGCTGGGGCTGGTTCTGATCGTGCGCGGGCAGCGTTTTGAAGGGTTTACGCCGGAGGGAGAGCGCATCCTCGCATGGGCGCGCGCGCTTCTTGCCGCGCACGACGGATTGCAGGCGGAAGCCGCGCTGTGTAAAGGCCAGGTGGTGGGAGAATTACGTCTGGGGATGGTGCCGCTGGCGAGCGTGGATCCGATGATCTTTATCCGCCTGCTTACGCAAAAGTACCCGGAGCTGACCTACAGCCTCTATTCTATGTCTTCGGCGCAGATTGCCGACGGCGTCAGCCGCAATCAGCTTGAGCTGGGGATTTGCTACCTGAACAGCATCGACACCAGCCTGTTTGACATTATTCAGCTTCCTAAAACGAAGATGGGGCTGCTCCACGACACCCGTCATTTCCAGCTCACCCCGGAGACGCTGACCTGGCACGACCTGACGGATTTTCCGCTGGGGTTCCTGACCAAAGGGATGCACTACCGGGCGCATATGGAGGCCAGCTTTAAAGCTGCTGGCATCGAACCGACGGCCGTTTTTGAGAGCGACTCCACGTTCCAGATCATTCAGGCGGTGCAAAGCGGCGTGTGCTGCGCCGTGATGCCGCTGAATAACGGGCTGGAAGCCCTGAACGGCACTTTCAGGATTGTCCCCATCGTCGACGCGAACATTGAGGCTCCCATCGGCCTGATTATGCGCAGGCAGAAACCCGTCTCTTCGCTGGCGCTACGCTGTTTTACCGACGCGCAGGCGATTTATCACGCGGGCAAGGAGGCGTAAGCCTGGCGCGACACCACGCTGAAACCGCCGATCAGCACCGCGGCGCAGACCTTCCGGTATTCCGGCGCACTCACCAGCTCGCGCAGCGCATCGCGAATGGCGCTGAGCGTTTCGGGGGACGTGCGTCGCGACGTGATTAATGGCAGCCCTGGCGTCAGCGGCGTTCGATCGAACGCCGCCAGCCCCGCAAGCCGTTCCGGCTCATGACGCTCCAGCAGCGCCCAGGTCACGCAGTCGATGGCGGCGATATCGCTCTTCCCGCGCTGCACATCAATCAGCGACTGACGGTGGCTGCCGCTGAAGGACGTTTGTGAGAAAAATGGCCCGTCAACAATCAGGGGAGCCACCTTTTTTCGCAGCGCGTTATAGCCGGACTGCGAGTCTTCCGAATTACAAACCGCCCGACGTCCGCGAAAATCTGCCAGCGTGAGATGCCTTTCCTCCGCGCGCGCTACCAGAAAACTGCGGTACTGGCTCCCTTCGCAGCCCGCGGCGGTGTAGTGAAAACAGCCCACCACCTGTACCTCCGGGAGCTGCGTCACCAGCGGGTAGCCGCATGTCTGGCTGAGGATAAGCTCTGGCTGCTGCCAGTGGGCCAGCAGGTCAGACTCCGGCCAGCCGGGAGTACGATCGACGAGCACGCCACGCGCGGCCAGCAGATGCTGCACCGCCAGCCAGAGCGCGCGGGTATCGCCGCGATCCACGGCGTACATGGGAAACGCCAGCAGGTTACTCATACCTCTCCTCCTGTTGTTTTCCGGGATGGACGGTGACCTCCACTGGCCGGGTCCAGAACTGGCGTAGCCATTCACCGTAGCCCCGGACCACAAAGCCGTGGTTACGCTGCCGGTACGCCTCCCGGTTTTGCCGGTAGATCGTCGGCAACCCGTACCAGGGAACGCCCGGTAAATCGTGATGAATAGAATGGTAGTTGAGATTCAAAAACAGCACCCGCCAGACTAGCCCGGCCTCGTTAATGACCGAGCGCGCGAGCGGATCGTCCGCCGCCCGATGTTCGTAGAACGAGCGGACCTTGGTCAGCGCCAGCGCCGGATAGCTCACCGCCAGCACAAACCAGACGGGCGAAAAGCCGTGATGCACCATCCACGCGAAAAGTGCCGCCAGTAGCAGAGAGTGAACCAGCCACATCGCCATCGCCCGCAGGTGAAAACGACGAAACGCCGCCCCGGCGCTGCCCAGCGTCTGGACGATATCCAGCAGCGGCGCCAGCAGAAGCCGCCCGGCAAAGGTATTCCGGGCCCGGATCAGGCGCTTCTGCCACGGGGAAAAGCGCGCCCAGCTCGCCTCGGTAAAATAATACGACTCCGGGTCATCCGCCGGAAAGGTCAGGCTATCGTGACGGTGATGGGCCAGATGGGAATCCCGGTACAGGCCATACGGATACCAGACCGCCAGCGGGAGCGTGCCAAACAGCTGGTTAAGCCGGGCAAAACGGGTGGGATGCCCGTGGATCAGCTCGTGCTGCAGGGACATGTACCAGGCGGTAAACCAGATAAGCAGCAGCGTGGCGGGAAGCAGGCCGAGCGTTTGCCAGAACGTTAGCGTGGCAAACCAGCCGGTATAGATAATGACGATCAGCAGCCACGTAGGGAGTTCACTTCGCCACAGAACCCCAGATGCAAGTCGGTGGATATGATTGCGCTGCTGCGGATGTAAATAGAGGGTGCTTCGTTTACTCATTCCTTCAGACGCCGTTTCGCCAGAGACAATGCTCTGACGATCGGGGATAACGCCTGAAATGACAAAGAACTTAAATCGCTTTGCTTTGCCGGAAACGCAGGGTCACGCCCGGCTTGACTTATTCTGTGGTAAAGGTACTTTTCAGGACATGAAGAAAATATTAATTATCGTACCTGACGGCGGCATGCTGTTTGAGGCCGCCGGTATCGCCGACATTCTGATGCAGGCCAACCGGCTGCATCCGGAAGGGCTTACCCAGCCCCGCTACCGTATCATCATTGCCACCACGCAGCCCCACCAGGTGATCCACGGCCAGTCTGGCCTGAACCTGCTGGCGGACTATCGCCTGCCTGAGCTGGATCCGCGCGAACCGCTGGACACCATTATCATCACCGGACGCGGGATCAACGAGCAGGAGAGCACGGCGGTGGTGGACTGGCTGCACCTCGCTGCCCCGCACGCCCGGCGGGTCGCCTCCATTTGCGGGGGCGCGATGCTGCTTGCCCAGACCGGCTTGCTGGACGGCCGCCGCGCAACCACCCACTGGCGGCTGCTGGAGACGATGCAAGCCCAGTACCCGGCTATCCACGTCGAAGGCGGCCCGCTGTATATTCAGGATGGCCCCATCTGGACCTCCGGCGGCGTGAGTTCCGGGTTCGATCTGACCCTGGCGCTGGTGGAAGACGACTACGGATTTACCCTCGCCCGCGACGTGGCGCAGGATATGGTGATGTATCTGCGTCGCCCCGGCGGACAACTGCAGTTCAGCCGCTATAGCCTGCAGCAGCCTGGCGCATCGGGGCCCATAAGCGAACTGCAAATCTGGATCCTGCAGAACCTCACCGCCGACCTGTGCGTGGAAAATTTGGCCGAAAAGGTGGCGATGAGCCCGCGCAATTTCACCCGGGTTTTTACCCGCGACGCGGGCGTCTCGCCTGCCCGTTACGTGACGGAAGCGCGCCTGGCCGCCGCCCGACAGCTGCTTGAGCAGACCCATGATCCCCTTGAGCGGATTGCCGAGCAAAGCGGGTTTGGCACCAGCATTAACCTGCGCCGCGTGTTTGAGAAACAGCTCCACCTCACGCCAGGCGAGTATCGCCAGCGCTTCCACTGCCGCAAGATGGCGTAATCTGATCCTTTTTTGTCGTTTACGCCAACTGGCCCCGCGCCTACAGTGACTCCAGACAACAGAGATAAGGAGTGCACCATGGTTAAGGTCGGTATTAACGGTTTCGGCCGTATCGGACGTAATTTCCTGCGCGCGGCGCTGGGTAACCCGGATCTTCAGATTGTGGCCATTAACGATCTGACGGACAGCAAAACCCTCGCCCACCTGCTGAAACATGATTCCCTTCTGGGCAAACTGCCCGCGCCCGTTGAAGCGGCTGACGGCGCGCTGCAGGTGGACGGTCAGCGGATTGTGGTGTTTAGCGAACGCGACCCGGCAAATATTCCGTGGCGCGATGTTGGTGTTGACGTGGTAATTGAGGCCACCGGCTTCTTTACCGATCGGGAAAAAGCGGCGGTGCACGTCACGCAGGGTGGCGCAAAGCGCGTCATCATCTCCGCGCCTGGCAAGAATGATGATCTGACGGTTGTGATGGGAGTGAACCACGATCGCTACGACCCGGCTCAGCACGTGGTCGTCAGTAACGGGAGCTGTACCACTAACGGTCTGGCGCCGGCGGCTCAGGTGCTGCATCAGCAGTTCGGGATCGAGCATGGTCTGATGAACACGACGCACGCCTACACCAACAGCCAGGCGCTGCACGACCAGCCGGAAAAAGATCTGCGCGGCGCGCGCGCGGCGGCGCTGTCGATTGTGCCTTACTCCAGCGGCGCGGCGAAAGCGCTGGGCAAAGTGATCCCCTCCCTGGACGGCAAGCTGACCGGGTACTCCCTGCGCGTGCCGGTGCCGGTGGTGTCGATTGTGGATTTAACGGTAACGCTCAGCCGTAGCGTAACCGCCGAAGAGGTGAATAAGGCGTTCCGCAACGCGGCCGCCAGCGGGCCTTTGAAAGGGATCCTGGGCTATAGCGATGAACCGCTGGTCTCCAGCGACTACCAGGGCGACCCGCGCTCCTCCATTATCGACGGGCTTTCCACGCTGGTGATTGGCGGGAACATGGTGAAGATCCTGGCGTGGTATGACAACGAGTGGGGCTTCTCTAACCGCCTGGTGGATCTGGCGGTGCTAATGGATAAGAAAGGGCTGTAAGCCTGGAGCCGGGTGGCGCGAACGCTCACCCGGCAAAAAAATCATTCCGCTTTCACTTTCACGCCCATCAACACAATCACCATCGCCGTCACCAGCAGGAACCCGCTTCCGGCGAATACGCCGCTGGCACCGTTAAGGTCAAATACCGCCCCGCCCCCGGCCGCACCGGCGCTTATCGCCAGCTGGATTGAGGCCACCAGCAGCCCCCCTGCACTTTCGGCTTCATCCGGAACGGTGGTGGCAAGCCAGGTTGACCAGCCCACCGGAACCAGACCAAACGCAAAGCCCCACAGCGCCACGAGGAACCCGTCCAGCATTGCCAGATGGCCAAACGCCACCATCGTCAGCGCCAGTATGCCCATGGCGAACGGCACCAGCGCCAGCGTCAGGCGCAGATTACGTGCCAGCAGATGTCCGGCAACGGAAGTACCGACAAAGTTCGCCAGCCCAAAGCCCAGCAGGATCAGTGAAATGGTCTCAACGTTCGCCTGCCCCACCGTTTCCAGGAACGGGCGCAGGTAGGTAAAGAAGGCGAAATGGCCGCTGAAGATGAGAATAGTGGCCAGCATGCCGCCGATCATGCCCGGTCGACGCAGCACGCGGAACAGCGTGCTGAGGCTACCGCTGCTCTCGGGTTTCATGGACGGCAGCACCCAGATCTGCCACAGCAGCGCCAGTACGCTCGGCAGAATGCAGAGCACAAAGACGTTGCGCCAGCCGATCAGGCTACCCAGATAGCTCCCCAGCGGGGCAGCAACCACGGTGGCAATCGACACGCTGGAGAAGATCACCGCCAGCGCCTTCGGCACTTTATCCGTCGGAACCAGGCGCATCGTGGTGGCCGTCGACATCGCCCAGAAGCCACCGATGGCGACCCCTAACAGCAGGCGCCCCATCAGCAGGACGTGCAGCGTAGGCGCAAAGGCCACCAGCAGGCTGGAGATGATTTGCAGCACGGAGAAAAACATGAGTACCCAGCGACGGTCGATACTTTTGGTCGCCGGCGTAATCAGAAGCCCGGTGACCAGCGCCACCAGCGCGGTGGCGGTGACGGCCTGCCCGGCCATGCCCTCGCTGACGCCCAGGCTCGCGGCCATCGGCGTCAGCAAACTGGCTGGCAGGAACTCAGCCGTTATCAACCCAAACACGCCCAGCCCCAGTGAATAGACGGCCCGCCAGGCGGGTCTGGCAGGCGCCACGGCCTCTCTCGCCACGACACATGAATTCATCTGTTGTTCTCCCGTTATAAAAATGTGACAACTGTCGCAAAAGCATAGAGGGTTCACCGTGGACGATCTATGACATATAATCTCCACTTATTGATTATTCGTCCGGAGTTGCGCCATGACCGTTCAGTCCCCCGATTTGATCAGCGAACTCTTACGCGGCATGCGCCTGTCGGGCGTGAAATACCGACGGATTGAAGCCAGCGCGCCGTTTGGCGTGGCGTTCCACCAGGCGCCCGGTAAGGCGCAGTTCCATTTTGTGAGCCACGGTAGCGCCCTGCTGCGTATGGAGAGCGGTGCGACCTTCGAACTGAGCGGCGGCGACGCGCTGTTTATTCCTGGCGGGAATGCCCACGCCCTGCTCTCTGACGCGCAGGCAGCCATTACCCCGGTGAACGCTTTTCCGAGCGAACCTATCTGCGGCTCGGTGTGCGCCATTACCTGCGAGCCCTGTCCGGAGAGCGAGAACACCATCATCTTTAGCGGGTGTATGGATTTTGAGCTCGGCGGGATGCAGCCGCTGATCAAAGCAATGCCGGAAGTGATGATGGTCAGCCGGCTGATGTCCACCTGGCCGGAAATTCATCCGCTACTGGCGGCGATGGAGCGAGAATCCATGACCCGTCAGGCCGGGTTCGCCGGGATCCTTGCCCGGCTGGCTGACGTGGTGGCGGCGTTAATTGTGCGCGGCTGGGTTGAGGGCGGCTGCGGTAAAGCCACCGGCTGGGTGCAGGTTTTACGCGACCCGCGCCTGAGCCGGGCCATTTACGCCATGCACCAGCAGCCTGGCCTGAACTGGAGCGTGGCGGATCTGGCGAAAGAAGCGGGCACCTCACGCTCCGTGTTTGCCGAACGGTTTCTGGCCGCGACGGGGACGACCCCGGCAAAGTATCTCAGCGAACTGAGAATGCGGCTGGCGATTCAGTACATTCGTCACGAAAATCAGCCGATTGAAACGGTCGCCCTGCGGCTGGGTTACGGATCGCTGGCGGCGTTTAGCCGGGCCTTTAAGCGCATCATTGGCCATGCGCCGGGCACGCTGCGGGAAGCCGGCCAGGCCCCGGAAGAGGTCTGACCGGCAGGCTGGCATCAGAAAGAGTATTTAAAGCGCACGCGGCCACCGTAGCGATCGTCGTTTTTCTTATCGCCCGCTTTCGGGGAAGCGTTGACCCAGGACGCATACACGCCCAGATAGATGTTGAAGTTTTTCATCTTCATGACGTTCGGGATCAGATCGTATGGATGGTATGAATATCGTACTCGCCCTTCGCGTCCAGGTAAGCGGTGTTGAGGTTGATGACCACGCCGTTCTCCGGATCGGTTTTAAGCCCGTCCCAGGTCATAGTAAACCCGTAGCCGTCGCTGTAGAGATCGTCCGACTTTAATTTCCCCGTCGTTCACAGAACCGAAGAAGAATACCGCATCATCGAGATAAAATTTCCCGCCGAGAGGCTGAACGGAAAATCCGGCAAAATTGCCGTTATCCATTTTCCGATAACCATCAAAACCTCATAAATTACGCCCGTTAATATCCCAGCGTTCTTTATATCCCGGCGCCCGGTCGCTATTAGCGCTTTGCTTAATGGAGGTCAGACTGCCTGTTTTACTGGCGGCATCTATATTAAACGCCACGTCACCATAAAATTTAATATCACCAAACCCTGAAAGCGTCAGCTTTGGCGGTTCGGCTTTGCTCACCGGCTCTTCGGACTGCACAACAACGGCGGGTGCTGCCTGCTGCTGTCTAAGCGCCGGAATAAAATGCACTTATCAGTATTACCGTTTTTTTTAATTTCATAAAATCCATCCTGATTATAAAAGTGAATACGCAAATAGGGAGCATCGCCATTACGACTACATAGCCTTTTGGGTTCTATTATTTTTTTTGTTGCACAACAAATCCTTCCGGACAGGGCGTGCGAAGCGGTAAATTGTCTGGTTCTGCGCAAAATGGGATATTCAACACGCGAAGCGGGCAATATTCGTCTAAGGTTTTCAGGTGATTGAAAACAGCGGTCACGCTGCTCAGGAATACAGGAGACGAACCGATGATAAGACCTCGTACTTTACGCCCTGCTCTTTTGCACCTCGCGCTGGGAGGCGCGCTGCTCGGTGTGGCAACGATGGGTTATGCTGAAGAACAACCAGCCTACCAGAAAAATTCACCCGATATTTTGCTTGGCCCTCTGTTTAACGACGTGCAGAGTGCCAAACTGTTTCCCGATCAGAAAACCTTTGCCGATGCCGTTCCCAAAAGCGACCCGCTGATGATTCTGGCGGATTACCGGATGCAGCACACCCAGACAAGCTTTGACCTGCGCCACTTTGTGGAGATGAACTTCACGCTGCCTGCGGAAGGTGAAAAATATGTGCCGCCTGCGGGACAAAGCTTACGTGAGCACATTGACGACCTCTGGCCTGTGCTGACGCGCACCACGGATAAAGCCAGTAACAAATGGGATTCCCTGCTGCCGTTACCGAAACCTTACGTTGTGCCCGGCGGGCGCTTCCGCGAGGTCTACTACTGGGATAGCTATTTCACCATGCTGGGCCTGGCGGAGAGCGGCCACTGGGACAAAATCAGCGATATGGTGGATAACTTTGCGTATGAGATTGATACCTTCGGCCATATCCCCAACGGCAACCGCAGCTACTACCTGAGCCGCTCCCAGCCGCCGTTCTTCTCACTGATGGTTGAGTTGCTGGCGACGCATGACAAAGACGCGCTGAAAAAATACCGTCCACAAATGGAAAAAGAGTACACCTACTGGATGGAGGGTGTAGAAAGCCTTCAGCCAGGGCAGGCTAACCAGCGCGTGGTGAAGCTCGATGACGGTTCCGTACTCAACCGCTACTGGGACGATCGCGATACCCCGCGCCCGGAGTCCTGGCTTGACGATATCACCACGGCGAAGAGCAACCCTAACCGGCCTGCGACGGAAATCTACCGCGATTTGCGCTCCGCAGCGGCCTCGGGCTGGGACTTTAGCTCCCGCTGGATGGACGACCCGCAAAAGCTCGGCACCATCCGCACCACCAGCATTGTGCCCGTCGATCTGAACGCCCTGATGTTTAAAATGGAAAAACTGCTCGCGCGAGCAGGCCAGGAGGCGGGCGACAGCGCGGCGGCGAGTAAATACGAGGCATTAGCAACCGCGCGTCAAAAAGCCATTGAGCGCCACCTGTGGAACGATAAAGAGGGCTGGTACGCCGATTACGATCTCAAGAGTAAGAAGGTGCGCAACCAGCTCACGGCGGCGGCCCTCTTCCCGCTCTACGTGAAGGCGGCGGCACAGGATCGCGCCGATAAAGTGGCCGCGGCCACCTCCGCACGCCTGTTGAAGCCGGGCGGTATTACCACCACCACCATCAACAGCGGCCAGCAGTGGGATGCGCCAAACGGCTGGGCACCGCTGCAGTGGGTGGCAACGGAAGGGTTGCAGAACTATGGGCAGGATAAGGTTGCAATGGACGTGACCTGGCGCTTCCTGAAGAACGTTCAGCACACTTATGACCGCGAGAAGAAGCTGGTGGAGAAATATGATGTCTCTTCTACCGGTACCGGCGGTGGCGGCGGTGAATATCCGCTCCAGGATGGGTTCGGCTGGAGCAACGGCGTGACGCTGAAAATGCTGGATCTGGTTTGTCCGAAAGAGAAACCGTGCGACAGCGTGCCGGAAAATCAGCCTGCGGCGAACGATGAGGCTGCGCCGGTGAAAGCTGCGGCGCAGTAAGGGAGTATTGCCGGGTGATGGCTACGCCTTACCCGGCCTACATTTTGAACTCACAGGGATTTAGAAGCTGTAACTCGCCCCTAGCTGATACGTCCTGTCACGCCCAATCCAGCAGTTAGTCGCATCGTAGCAGGTCAGCGTCTCTTTATTGGTGATGTTCTGCATACTTGCCTTAAGCGTCAGCCCCGCCAGCGAAGGCAGAATTTCGCCCATCCGGTACGACGCCGCCAGATCGTACTGCGTGGTGCCCCCCAGCTTACCCGCATCGTTAGACGGTGAAATCTCCATCGGCCCGGTATAGCGCGCCCCGGCGCCCAGCATCAGCCCCTTCAACGGCGTGCTCTCGAAGGTGTAATCCCCCCACAGGTTGAACGCATTTTCCGGCACCTGAGTAGGACGCTTGCCCTGGTATTTATCATCTTCGGTATTAATTACGTGGGTGTAGGCATAGTTGGCAATCAGCGTCAGGTTGTCCGTCGGGCGGCTGATGGCGGAGAGCTCCGCGCCTTTGGATTCCACTTCACCAGTCTGACGGTAGTTCAGGAAGCCCGGGTCGGAGGTGACGACGTTTTTCTGCCGGATGTTAAACACCGAGGCGGTAAACGTCGTGGCGTACTCGGCCAGCAGATATTTAACCCCTCCTTCCACCTGCTTGCTGGTGGTTGGCTTGACGTCTTTCGCCGTGAGCGTCCCCTGCGGCGAGACCGGTGCAAAACCTTCTGAATAGCTGATAAACGGCGAAATACCGTTATCGAAGGCGTAAAGCGCCCCCAGGCGTTTGGTAACGCGATCCTGCGATACCCAGGCCTTATCGCCGTTTTGCAGGTAATCGGTGGTGACGGAGCGGTAATCGTCGTAGCGCAGGCTGCCCAACAGACTTAAGCCGCCAAATTCCACCTGATCCTGCAGGTAGTACCCGTTCTGCTGGTAGCTGAGGCGGTTTTTCTGGGCGGTGTAGAGCCCCAGCGCGCTTTCGTGGATTTGCGAATAGTCCGGATTATGCATATCCATGCCCGTCGTAGTCGACGCGTAGCGGTAGTGGAAATGGGAGTTCAGCCTCTGATAGTCAAACCCGGCCAGCAGATGGTGTTTCCAGTCGCCCAGCGCAACGGTTTTAGTCACCTGGTTGTCGATGTTGAAGCTCTTAAGATCTTCATCGGTGGTATAGGCAAAGCGGTTAAGCTGATAGACCTCACTTCCCGTTCCCGTCGCGTAGACGCTGTTCTGGTGGGTATCGACGTCGAAATAGCGCGCTTTCTGATTAAAGCCCCAGCCGCTGTCAAACTCGTGTTCGAAACTGTAGCCCAGCATCCACTGCCGCTGCTTAAACCCGCTCCACTCATCTCCGGCGTAATCCCGGCGATCGGCATATTTGGACCGCAGATAAGCGAGCGGCAGCGGGTTAGACGGCGTCAGGCTCGGGGAGTTTTGCGCCAGCGCATCCAGGGTGAGGCGGGTTTTACCGTCGGGTTGCCATGTAACGGACGGGGCGACCAGATAATTTTCATAGCGGCTGGTGTGCGGCTGATCGTCATTCTCCGTCGCCTTACCCAGCAGGCGGTAATTCCAGTCGCTGTCGGCAATTTGTCCGGTCGAATCGAGGTAGCCTTCTTTCAGATTACGGTTCCCGGTGTTAAAACCGACCTCGGTTCGGGCTTCCCGCTGCGGCTTTTTGCTTTGAATATTTACCAGCCCGCCCGGCGAACCGCCGCCGTAAAGCACCGATGAAGGCCCTTTCAGGATATCGACGCTCTCTATTAACAGCGGATCGATGCGCGCCTTGGTGTTGCCGGTGACGTTATAGGGTAGCTGCAGTCCGTTGTAAAACTCCTGATCAACGGTAAAGCCACGAATTTTGTATTCGCTCATGTAGGAGGTATTCCCCCGCACCTCGGTTGAGACGCCTGGGGCATAGCGCAGGATTTCATTCACGGAGTTCGCGTGACGCTTTTCGATCTCCGGCGCAGAGAGCGTGTTGATAACCTGCGGCGTTTTACTTTCGGCAACGGCCGATTTGGTGGCGCTGTTGGTCCAGGCCGGCAGCGCGCTGCCCTGCTCTGAGCCGGTGACGACAATGGTTGATTCTTCGGCGAAAGCCTGGACCTGCAATGCCAGCGTGACGGCACCCGCCAGGGTGCATAACGTAAAACGTGAGGAGTTCATAATGTCGTCTTGTTATTACATGCAATACGGAACGACAATTATTATCATTTAGATTAGCAAATCAATATAGCGACAAAAAAAACGGCCCTCCGCAGAGAGCCGTTCTGTCATTTTATGCTCGTCGCAGTAATCTGAATATGCCCAGCACGACAATGGCTCCCACGACAGCGACCAGGAAACTGTGCATGTCGAAACCACTGATGTCACCACCAAAACCAAACATCGTCGCCAGCCAGCCGCCTACAACCGCACCAACGACCCCGAGTACGCAGGTCAAAATAAAGCCGCCGCCATCGTTTCCCGGCATGATCAGTTTTGCGATAGCGCCGGCAATAAGGCCAAAGATAATCCAGGCGATGATACCCATAGCAATGCCCTCTTGCAGATTAAACGCATGTACAGAAAACCTTCTGCACAGCTAACTTAAGTATAGGTCATCACCGGAAAACCAGTTTCGTCTCACCGACTTATCCTGCGGACAACGGTAAAAAAATCTCACCGGTTTGTATTAAGTTTGAGGGTGGATTGCCGATAACACTAAGACAGTCTGTCATCAATCAAGGAGCCATCCGGCGTGAGTCATTACAGTGAGCAGTTCCTCAAGCAAAATCCGCTGGCTGTATTAGGGGTATTACGCGACCTGCAAAAAGGCGAAGTGCCGCTGCGCATCAGTTGGTCGAATAATCAGTTTATCAGCAAGATCCTTGACGTCTCGCAGGAGAGGCTGGTTATTGACCTGGGCAGCCTGGAGTATGAAAACCGCGCGGCGCTGAAAGCAGAGAATATCGTGGTCATGGCCGAAACCCATGGGGCCAAAGTGGAATTTGTCCTGCCGCGACTGGAACTGAGCGAATACCAGGGACTTCCGGCTTTTGTTACCCTCCTTCCTGGCAATCTCTGGTTTGTCCAGCGCCGTGAATATTTCCGCATCAGCGCCCCCCTTCATCCTGCCTATTTTTGTAAGGCCAAAATGCCGGACAAAAAAGAGATCCGCTTCCGTCTCTTTGACCTGTCGCTGGGCGGAATGGGCGCACTGATGGATACCCCGAAGCCGGAGGGTCTGGTAGAAGGCATGCGGTTCACGCAAATAGAACTGGATATGGCGGGCTGGGGCCGTTTTTATTTCGATGCACAGCTGATTGCCATCAGCGAGCGCACGGTGGTGGACAGCAAAAATGAAACGATTACCACGCCGCGTCTGAGCTTCCGTTTTCTGAACGTCGGGCCCGGCGCGGAGCGCGAGCTGCAGCGCATTATCTATTCGCTGGAACGGGAAGCACGGGAACGTGCGAATAAGGTTCTGTAGGAAAAGTCGGGCAGCGAGCGCCGCCCGTTTGCGGCATTACATGGCATCCATCGCTTTCTGTACTTTCCAGATATAGCGAGGCGCCTGCGGTGCCGGATGATTTTTCGCCACATGCTCGACGAACTCATCTTTGTCCATGTCGTTGATCTCCTCAATCGCCTCTTTGCGGTCAGAGGAGAAAGTTCTGAGCAGCGCCCCGGCGCCGTTCACGTACGAGACCACCAGCGCGTATTGCATCACTTCCGGATCCTCAATGCCCTTCAGCACGCCGTGTTCCAGAATGCTCAGGTAAGCGGTCCCCATAGAAATATTGCGTTCCGGGTTCTTCAGCTCGCTGGTCGACGGCTGGCCGCTCCAGCCCATATAGCGGTAGACCTCTCTCCCCGCCGTAGAGGCTTTCAGCTGCATCAGCCCCACCGCGTTGGATTTGCTGACAAGCGTAGGATTGCCGCCGGACTCCACCGCAATAATGGCGGTGATCAGCCGCGGGCTGACGCCCCATGCCTTCCCGGCTTTTTCACTGATCGGCATCCACTGCATGGCCCGTTTCACCGGTACTTCCGGATTCCAGGGCGGGTTTTGATAATCATGTTTTGAACTACAGCCAGCCAGCAAAACAATCAAAAAAGCAAACCATCTCAATTTCACGTCATCTATCCTTATAGCCGGTCATCGCGGTGCGCCGCCCTTGAAGCAGGCGGCGTATACGCGGCATGATATAGACAATTAGTTTCTCATTCAGCAAGGAATTGCCATGTCTCAGTTTCATCTCATCGCGCCGTCGGGCTACTGTATTAACCAGGACGCGGCGCAGCGGGGCGTTCAGCGCTTACTGGAATCCGGCCATCAGGTAGAAAATCAGACAATTATCCCCCGCCGCCAGCAGCGTTTTGCCGGAACAGAAGCGCAGAGGCTAAATGATATCAATAGCCTGGTGAACCTGAAGGGCGAAAACCGAATAGTCCTTGCGGTGCGCGGCGGCTATGGTGCGAGCAGGCTGCTTGAGAGCATTGACTGGCAGGGCCTGGCGCAGCGCCAGCAGCAGGATCCGCTGCTGATATGCGGCCACAGCGATTTCACCGCCATCCAGCTTGGTCTTCTGGCGCTGCATAACGTCATCACGTTTAGCGGCCCGATGCTGGCCGGTAACTTCGGCGCGCCGGAACTGGACGCGTTCACCGTGGAGCATTTCTGGCGCGCGCTGCGCAATCCCACCTACAGCGTGGAATGGCAAGGCAATGGACCGCACTGGGAATGTGAGGGCCAGCTCTGGGGAGGTAACCTGGCGATGCTGGTCTCGCTCATCGGCACGCCGTGGATGCCGCAAATCAAGGACGGCATTCTGGTGCTGGAGGATATTAACGAACATCCGTTCCGCGTCGAGCGCATGTTATTGCAGCTTTATCATGCAGGTATTCTCGATAGCCAGTCCGCGATCGTGCTGGGCAGCTTCAGCGGCTCTGCCCCGAATGACTATGATGCGGGCTACTCCCTGGAAACCATGGTCGATTTCATCCGCTCGCGGCTGGATATTCCGGTTATCACCGGTCTGGATTTCGGCCATGAGCAGCAGACCGTTACCCTTGCGCTGGGCGCGCAGGCGACGCTTACACATGATGTTTCGGGCAGTCGGTTAACGATCGGTGGTCATCCGGTCATAAAAGCATAAAAAACCCCCTTAATAAAACGCTGTTGCCGTTGTTAATATGTTAGGGTTTTAGTAACAGCGTTAACATTGAGGTGGGAGAAAGAGAACATTGGATGCCGCAGCGATAATCAGCCTTTTCATTTTGGGTTCTGTACTTGTAACCAGCAGTATTTTATTAAGTTCATTTTCATCGCGTCTTGGCATACCCATTCTTGTTATTTTCCTTGCCATCGGCATGCTGGCCGGCGTTGACGGCATCGGCGGTATCCCCTTCGATAACTATCCCTTCGCCTACATGGTGAGTAACCTCGCGCTGGCGGTGATCCTGCTCGACGGCGGGATGCGCACTCAGGCGAGCTCCTTCCGCGTGGCCTTAGGGCCTGCGCTGTCGCTGGCGACCGTCGGCGTGTTGATCACCTCCGGCCTCACCGGGATGATGGCCGCCTGGCTTTTCAATCTCAATCTCATGGAAGGCTTGCTGATTGGCGCAATCGTTGGCTCTACCGATGCGGCGGCGGTCTTTTCCCTGCTTGGGGGTAAAGGGCTTAACGAACGCGTTGGCTCAACGCTTGAGATTGAATCCGGCAGTAACGATCCGATGGCGGTGTTCCTGACCATCACGCTGATAGAGATGATCCAGCAGCACGAGACGGGCCTGAGCTGGATGTTTGCCCTGCATATTCTGCAGCAGTTCGGGCTGGGGATTGTCATCGGCCTGGCGGGGGGATACCTGTTACAGCAGACGATCAACCGCATTTCTCTGCCCTCGGGGCTTTACCCTCTGCTGGCGCTGAGCGGCGGCATTCTCATTTTTGCCGTTACCACCGCGCTGGACGGCAGCGGTATTCTCGCCGTCTACCTCTGCGGGTTCCTGATGGGCAACCGCCCTATTCGCAACCGTCATGCTATTTTGCAGAACTTTGACGGCCTGGCGTGGCTGGCGCAAATCGGCATGTTCCTGGTGCTGGGCCTGCTGGTGACCCCGTCGGACCTGCTGCCGATCGCCGTTCCGGCGCTGCTGCTGTCGGCGTGGATGATCTTCTTCGCCCGTCCGCTCTCCGTATTTGCAGGCCTGCTGCCGTTTCGCGGCTTTAACCTGCGCGAGCGCGTCTTTATCAGCTGGGTCGGCCTGCGCGGCGCGGTGCCGATTATCCTTGCGGTGTTCCCGATGATGGCCGGTCTCGACAACGCGCGGCTGTTCTTCAACGTGGCGTTCTTCGTGGTGCTGATTTCCCTGCTGTTCCAGGGCACGTCGCTCGGGTGGGCGGCTAAAAAGGCCAAAGTGGTGGTGCCGCCCGTAGGCTGGCCGGTCTCCCGCGTGGGGCTGGACATTCACCCGGAAAACCCGTGGGAGCAGTTCGTCTATCAGCTGAGCGCCGACAAATGGTGCGTGGGGGCCTCGCTGCGCGATTTGCACATGCCGACTGAAACGCGCATTGCCGCCCTGTTCCGCGATAATGTCCTGCTGCACCCGACTGGCAGCACCCGCCTGCGCGAAGGAGATATTCTGTGCGTCATTGGCCGCGAGCGCGACCTGCCCGCGCTGGGCAAGCTGTTCAGCCAGTCGCCTCCCGTGGCGCTGGACCAGCGTTTCTTCGGCGATTTTATTCTGGAAGCCAGCGCCAAGTTTGCGGATGTGGCGCTCATTTATGGCCTGGATGAAGGTGCAGAAGACGGTGATAACCCGCAAACGCTGGGCGAAATCATTCAGCAGCGGCTTGGCGCTGCGCCGGTTGTGGGTGACCAGGTGGAGTTTGCCGGGATGATCTGGACGGTGGCCGAAAAAGAAGATAACGCGGTGCGGAAGGTCGGTTTGAGGCCGATGGAAGAGGACGCGGAGTAGTTTTTTGCCGGGTGGCGGCTTCGCGTCACCCGGCAAAGATACAAGTTACACCGTCACAACTGGCACTCTTGGTGCCAGGGCACACATCAGTTCATACCCTACCGTTCCCGCCGCGGCCGCCACGTCATCAATTTTGATTTCGTTGCCCCACAGCTCGACCGGTGAACCGATGCCCGCCTGCGGGCATGGCGTCAGGTCAACGGCCAGCATATCCATTGAGACGGTCCCCACCGTGCCCGTGCGCACCCCATCCACCCAGACCGGCGTGCCGGTCGGCGCGATACGCGGATAGCCGTCGGCATAACCGCCCGCGACGATGCCAATCCGCTGCTCGCCCTTCGCCCGGAAGCGGCTGCCGTAGCCTACCGTGTCGCCCGCCTTCAGCGTCTGCACGCCGATGATCTCGCTGCGCAGGGTCATGACCGGCCTCAGGCCGCTGTTGGCAATATCCTGCCACTGGCCTGAGGGTGATGCACCGTACAGAACGATCCCCGGACGCACCCAGTCATAGTGGGCTTCAGGATGCCACAGCGTCGCCGCCGAGTTCGACAGGGAGCGCGGACAATCGAGCCCTTCAGCCGCCTGCTCAATGCGGACCATAGCATCAGCAATGCCGTCCGGTTTTTCCGCATCGGCAAAGTGCGCCATCAGCGTCATTTCGCCGACGTTTTTCAGGCCACGCAGCTGCTGCCAGACCGTATGCACCCGCTCGGGCTGGAAGCCCAGGCGGTTCATGCCGCTGTTCACCTTGAGATAAATATCCAGCGGAGCGTGGAGCTTCGCATCCTGAATGGCTTTAATCTGCCAGTTGCTGTGAACGCTGGTGGTCAGGCGATACTTATCCAGCAGCGGCAGATCGTCCGCGTGGAAGAACCCCTCCAGCAGCAGAATAGGCCCTTTCCAGCCGCGCTCGCGCAGCAGGATGGCCTCTTCGAGATTGAGTAACGCAAAACCGTCGGTCGCGCCGAGCGCGCTCCATATACGGTCAATACCGTGGCCGTAGGCGTTTGCCTTGACGACTGACCAGACGCGCGAACCAGGTGCTGCCCGGCGAACAATTTGCAGGTTTTCCTTCAGGGCCTGCAGATCCAGCTGAGCCAGAACAGGACGGGACATGACAACTCCTTAATTATGCGCGCCGTGCAGGTGCTGAGGACGCGATGGCGTAAATCCTGATTGATAGCGCGCAGCACTTAAATCGTCAAACGGAATTGCCGGCGTGCGCCCGGAAATCAGGTCGCTCAGCAGCTGGCCCGAGCCGCAGGCCATCGTCCAGCCGAGCGTGCCGTGTCCGGTATTGGTCCACAGGTTTTTGTATGGCGTGCGGCCCACGATTGGCGTGCCGTCCGGGGTCATCGGACGCAGACCGGTCCAGAACGTCGCCTGTTCCACAAACCCGCCGCGCGGGAAGAGATCGCCCACCACCATCTCCAGCGTTTCACGACGCGGCTGCAGCAGCTCGGTGTTGAAGCCGACAATCTCCGCCATGCCGCCGACGCGAATACGGTTATCGAAGCGGGTAATGGCGATTTTGTAGGTTTCATCCAGGATGGTTGATACGGGCGCCCCGCTCTCCTCTTTCACCGGGATAGTCAATGAGTAGCCCTTGAGCGGGTAGACCGGAATATCGAGGATGCCTTTCAGCATGGCGGTGGAGTAGGAACCAAACGCCATCACGTAGGCATCCGCCTTTATCACCTCGTCGCCGCACTTCACGCCGTAAATTTTTTCGCCTTCCGACAGCAGCTTGTCGACGGAGGTATTAAAGCGGAATTTTACCCCTGCCTGCTCGCACATCTGTGCCAGACGCTGGGTAAAGAGCTGACAGTCGCCGGTTTCGTCATTCGGCAGACGCAGACCGCCGGTCAGCTTGTGGGCCACTTCGGCCAGCGCGGGTTCCACCTGCCCCAGCTGGCTGGCTTCCAGCAACTGATACGGTACACCGGCATCTTCCAGCACGGCGATATCGCGGGTGGCGTTTTCATACTGTTGCTCGGTGCGGAACAGCTGCAGCGTGCCGCCCTGACGGCCTTCGTACTCAATCCCCGTCGACGCGCGCAGGGCTTTGAGGCAGTCACGGCTGTATTCCGCCAGACGCACCATGCGGCCTTTATTTTCCATGTAGTGCCGGGTGTCGCAGTTGCGCAGCATCTGCCACATCCACTTCAGCTGGAACTGCGTGCCGTCAAGGCTGATGGCCAGCGGCGCGTGGCGCTGGAACATCCATTTGATTGCCTTCAGCGGCACGCCGGGCGCCGCCCACGGGGCCGCATAGCCAGGAGAGATTTGACCGGCATTTGCCGCACTGGTTTCAAGCGCCGGGCCGGATTCACGATCGATAACGGTAACCTCATGTCCCGCCTGACTTAAATACCAGGCGCTGGTTACGCCAACGACACCACTTCCCAGTATGACAACACGCATAGCCACTCCATTATGAGCAAAAGAACAATCATCTAATTACAGATTGATAACCTAGTTGAAAATATTATTCAACATACGACTTTTTTATGGTGACTTACCTCACACATCCCCCAACATCAGGGGACAGGGATAATTTGGGATCTCCTGCTGAGCTTTATTTTTAACCAGCATAAAATTCTGATGAGTTCGCTTTTTTTGCCGTATCAAAAACGGGAAATCGCAAAGAAAAAATTTCTGCGCCAGCACGCTTTTTAACACGTTGATCTATGCTTGAAAGGAGGCTCTCCAGACAGAGAGAGCACCCACAACGAGGGCGCGCTAATGGCTACTATTGATTCCCTGAACAAGGACAACACACGTCTGAGCGATGGACCCGACTGGACCTTCGAGCTGCTGGATGTCTACCTCGCCGAAATCGACCGGGTGGCAAAACTGTATCGCCTGGATACCTATCCCCATCAGATTGAGGTGATTACCTCCGAACAGATGATGGACGCTTACTCCAGCGTCGGGATGCCGATCAACTATCCGCACTGGTCGTTTGGTAAAAAATTCATTGAAACGGAGCGGCTGTACAAGCACGGCCAGCAGGGGCTGGCGTATGAGATCGTCATTAACTCCAACCCGTGTATCGCCTATCTGATGGAAGAGAACACCATTACCATGCAGGCGCTGGTGATGGCGCACGCCTGCTACGGCCATAACTCCTTCTTTAAAAATAACTATCTGTTCCGTAGCTGGACGGACGCCAGCTCCATCGTCGATTACCTGATCTTCGCGCGTAAATACATTACCGACTGCGAAGAGCGCTACGGCGTGGACGAGGTAGAGAAGCTGCTCGACTCCTGCCACGCGCTGATGAACTACGGCGTGGACCGCTATAAACGCCCGCAGAAAATCTCTCTGCAGGAGGAGAAAGCCCGGCAGAAAAGTCGCGAGGAGTATCTGCAGAGCCAGGTGAACATGCTGTGGCGCACCCTGCCGAAGCGTGAGGAGGAAAAAACGATTGCCGAAGCGCGTCGTTACCCGTCCGAGCCGCAGGAAAACCTGCTCTATTTTATGGAGAAGAACGCCCCGCTGCTGGAGCCGTGGCAGCGCGAGATTTTGCGTATCGTGCGTAAGGTGAGCCAGTATTTCTATCCGCAGAAACAGACTCAGGTGATGAACGAAGGCTGGGCAACATTCTGGCACTACACCATTCTTAACCATCTGTATGACGAGGGGAAAGTCACCGAGCGGTTCATGATGGAATTTCTCCACAGCCATACTAACGTGGTGTTCCAGCCGCCCTACAACAGCCCGTGGTACAGCGGGATTAACCCGTATGCGCTGGGCTTTGCGATGTTCCAGGATATTAAGCGCATCTGCCAGTCGCCAACGGAAGAGGACAAGTACTGGTTCCCGGATATCGCCGGTTCTGACTGGCTGGAAACGCTGCATTTTGCGATGCGCGACTTTAAGGATGAGAGCTTTATCAGCCAGTTCATGTCGCCGAAGATCATGCGCGATTTCCGCTTCTTCACCGTGCTGGACGATGACCGCAACAACTATCTGGAGATCTCCGCGATCCACAACGAGGAAGGATACCGGGAGATCCGCTCCCGCCTCTCCTCTCAGTACAACCTGAGCAACCTTGAACCCAATATTCAGGTGTGGAACGTGGACCTGCGCGGCGACCGCTCCCTGACGCTGCGCTATATCCCGCATAACCGCGCGCCGCTGGACAAAGGGCGTAAAGAGGTGCTGAAGCACGTGCACCGCCTGTGGGGCTTTGACGTACAGCTGGAGCAGCAGAATGAGGACGGCAGCGTGGAGCTGCTGGAACGCTGCCCGGCGCGGTTGAATACGCTGTAGCGCCACCGGGCGAAAAAAAACCTCTCGATTGAGAGGTTTTTTATTTCAGCGGCTCTGAATCGCCAAATCGCCCGGCAGCGTTTTCTGCATACGGTGCCAGATTTCACCGGAGTCGTGGCCGTAGCGGCGTACGGTTTCATAAACCTGATCGTGCAGGCCTTCGGTGCACAGCTTGCTCAGCTTATGGTAGAAGCCCAGCGCCAGACTGCGGGCTTCAGGGTTAGCGAAGTAGTGACGACCAATGCGGGTATAGAGCCCTTTCATACCGTTGAGGATCAGGCCGTAAACCGGGTTGCCGGAGGCAAACGCCAGGCCGCGAAACACGTTGTAATCGAGGGTGGCAAAGGCGTCGGCGTGATCTTCAACTTCATTCGCGCTGGCCAGCACCGCAAGCGCATCTTCAGGATGCTGACGGAAAGCGGTACGAATAAAAATAGTCGCGATGTTGGTGCGCACGGAGAGCAGATTATCTATCAGCTGCGGCACGCTTTCATGGTCGAGGCGCGCCAGCGTTTCAAGAATGTTTAGCCCCGAGGTTTCCCAGAAGTTGTTTACCTTTGTTGGCTTGCCGTGCTGGATCGTCAACCATCCATCACGCGCCAGTCGCTGAAGCACTTCACGCAGCGTGGTGCGAGTGACGCCAATCAGTTCAGAGAGTTCGCGTTCAGCCGGAAGAATGGACCCCGCAGGGAAACGATTATTCCAGATGCTTTCAATGATGTACTCTTCCGCGAAACCCGCCGGGCTCTGCGCCTTAATGACCATAGTGAGATTTCCATTACACAGCTTTTTGCAAATTGGACTCATCATACCAGAGGCGTGCAACGGCAGGTAGCGCGGCAAAGTGAGAAAAGAGGGATCGCCGTTTCATTTTTGTGAAATTTACAATGCGGTCTTATCCGCCTCCGGGCCGCGATTTTTGCGTATACTGATGTTTTGTATTACTTAACGGGAAGGACGTCTGTTGTGGAAATTTCTTTTGGGCGCGCGCTGTGGCGCAATTTTTTAGGTCATTCTCCTGACTGGTACAAACTGATACTGCTGGTTTTCCTGGTCGTTAATCCCATCATTTTTAGCGTGGATCCGTTTATCGCCGGGTGGCTGCTGGTGGCGGAATTTATCTTCACCCTGGCCATGGCGCTTAAGTGTTATCCCCTGCTGCCCGGCGGTTTGCTGGCGTTTGAAGCCGTTGTCATCGGCATGACGTCCGCAGAACATGTAAAAGCAGAGCTGGCCTCCAATCTGGAAGTGCTCCTGCTGCTCATTTTTATGGTGGCCGGTATCTACTTTATGAAACAGCTGCTGCTGTTTATCTTTACCCGCCTGCTGCTGAGCATTACGTCGAAAACGATCCTCTCGCTGGCGTTTTGCCTTGCCGCCGCCTTTCTGTCGGCCTTCCTGGATGCGCTCACCGTTGTCGCGGTGGTGATAAGCGTCGCCGTCGGATTTTACGGCATTTATCACCGCGTGGCCTCCTCTCGCCCAAGTGAGGATTTACAGGACGATAGCCACGTCGAGGCGCATAACCGCGACGTGCTGGAACAGTTCCGCGCGTTTCTGCGCAGCCTGATGATGCACGCAGGGGTCGGTACGGCGCTGGGCGGCGTGATGACCATGGTGGGCGAGCCGCAAAACCTGATCATCGCGAAAGCGGCTGAATGGCATTTTGGCGAGTTTTTCCTGCGCATGGCCCCCGTCAGCGTGCCTGTGCTGGTCTGCGGGTTAGCGACCTGCATTCTGGTCGAAAAATTCAGGCTGTTCGGCTACGGCGCACAGCTGCCTGAACCGGTCCGCAAAGAACTGCATAAATTTGACGAGCAGAGCCGCAAACAGCGTACGCGCCAGGAGACGCTGCGTCTGATTGCGCAGGGGATCATCGGCATCTGGCTTATCGCCGCGCTGGCGTTGCATCTTGCCGAAGTCGGGTTGATTGGCCTCTCCGTCATTATTCTTGCCACCACCTTTAGCGGGGTAACGGACGAACATGCTATTGGTAAAGCCTTTACCGAAGCCCTGCCGTTTACCGCGCTGCTGGCGGTCTTTTTTGCGGTCGTGGCGGTGATTATTGACCAACACCTTTTCGCACCGATTATCGCGTTTGTGCTTCAGGCCTCGCCGGACTCGCAGCTTACGCTGTTCTATCTATTTAACGGTCTGTTGTCCTCTATTTCCGATAACGTCTTTGTCGGGACGGTGTATATCAATGAGGCCAAAGCGGCAATGGAGCAAGGGATCGTCAGCACCGGGCAGTTCGACCTGCTGGCGGTAGCCATCAACACCGGAACAAACCTGCCCTCCGTTGCAACACCGAACGGCCAGGCGGCATTTCTCTTCCTGCTGACCTCGGCGCTGGCGCCGCTCATACGACTTTCTTATGGGAGAATGGTCTGGATGGCGCTGCCGTACACGCTGGTGCTCACCGTTGTTGGTTTGCTGTGCATCAAAATTACTCTCGTTCCCTGTACGCAATGGCTGCTACAAGCGGGTATACTTGCGGCGCATTAAAATTCGTTTACACTGCGCTTTCTAAGCATGTTCCAGGGAAATGATTATGTTGAGATTTTTAAACCAGTGCTCCCGCGGTCGCGGAGCGTGGTTGTTGATGGCCCTGACCGCCTTTGCGCTGGAAATGGTTGCGCTGTGGTTCCAGCACGTGATGGGACTCAAGCCCTGCGTGCTGTGCATCTACGAGCGCTGCGCGCTGTTCGGCATTATGGGTGCAGGCCTGGTGGGCGCAATTGCCCCAAAAACGCCGTTGCGCTACGTCGGTATTGCCATCTGGCTGTACAGCGCCTGGAAAGGGATTGAGCTTTCCTGGCAGCACACCATGATGCAGCTGCATCCGTCACCGTTTATGACCTGTGATTTCGCCGCCCGCTTCCCGAGCTGGCTGCCGCTGGATAAGTGGCTTCCGCAGGTGTTTGTCGCATCCGGTGACTGCTCCGTACGTCAGTGGGAATTCCTGACGCTGGAGATGCCGCAGTGGCTGGTGGGCATTTTTGTGGCCTACTTCGTCGTGGCGCTGCTGGTGCTGATTGCTCAGCCGTTCAAACCGAAGAAACGCGATTTGTTTGGAAGGTAAAAGCAAAAACCCGCCACGGCGGGTTTTTTATTATCACCGATTAGGGTGATTCATGATGTGATCTTCCCAGTCCCGTACCTCGGACTCCTTCACCGCAATGTGGCGTACCGAGATACGCTTGCCGTGCATCGCCGCTTTTGAACCGGTCAGCAGAGGATGCCAGGCCGGTAGATCTTTCCCTTCCGCCAGCAGGCGATACGCGCAGGTGTGCGGCAGCCACTCAAAAGTCGGCAGATTTTCACGGGTGAGCTTGATGCAGTCCGGCTCGAACTCGAAGCGGCGTTCGTAGTTGCGGCACTGGCAGGTTTTAATGTTCAGCTGCCTGCAGGCGACGTTGGTGAAATAGATCTCATCGGAGTCTTCATCCATCAGCTTGTGCAGGCAGCACTGCCCGCAGCCGTCGCACAACGATTCCCACTCCGCGTCGGTCATTTGGTCAAGAGTTTTGCTTTGCCAGAAAGGAATGTCGTTCATCAGGATGTCCACACGTCAAAAGAAAGCGCACCTTATAACGAGTCTGGCACGTGGTTGCAAGTTTTGCCGCCCTTTGCAGGCGGCAAGATGCGGTTACAGCACGCGGGTTTTTAGCGACAGGCCGTTAAAACCGACCTCAAGCTCATCGCCGCTGGCGAGCGGGCCCACGCCTTCTGGCGTGCCGGTGAGGATCACATCGCCCGGCTTCAGGGTGAAGAAACGGCTCATGTAGGCGATCAGCGGCACAATCTTGTGGATCATATCTGCCGTGGTGCCCTGCTGGCGGATCTCGCCGTTAACCTTCAGGCTGAGCGGAGTATCCTGCGGATCGTTGGTAAATTCATTCACCGGAACAAACCCTGAAATCGGACATGCGTTATCAAAGCCTTTGGCTTTTTCCCACGGCTGCCCTGCCTTCTTCATTTTGCCCTGCACGTCGCGCAGGGTCAGATCCAGCGCCACGCCGTAGCCAGCAATCGCTTTCTCGACATGCTCTTCGGAAGCCTGGCGCAGCGTGGCGCCGATCAGCACGGCAAGCTCTACTTCGTGATGTACCGACCCCAGCCCCTGCGGCAGCGCCAGCGGCTGGCGGATGTCGCATAGCGCCGTCTCGGGCTTAATAAACAGGACCGGCTCTTCTGGGGTTGCGCTGCCCATCTCCTGAATATGCTTCGCATAGTTGCTGCCCACGCAGACCACTTTGCTGACGGGATAATCCAGTAATGCACCTTGCCAGTTATGATGTTGATACATGCTCGACCCCTAATCGGTTGATGTGTTATGCCCGAAAACAGCTGAGGCTATTTTTTCCCGGACGCCTCGAGGTGCTGTTTTAATAAATTCTCAGGCGGCGGTGGAAGCTGTAAATAATAGCCCTGCTCGGCTAATGCCGTTTTCACTTTTTCCAGATCGGCATTCACCAGTTTCTTACGGCCGTCCAGCGGCAGCAGCATCGCCAGCTGTGGTCGGCCAAAGTTCTTCATTAATTCTTCCGGCACGCGTGAAAAATCGTCTTTCTTTTCGACATAAAGATAGGTCTGGTCACGGCTTGTACTTCTGTAGATCACACAAAACATGTTTTTACTCTGAATTAATGGGTGGTTGCTTGCCTCAATATACTCCTGACTATAACATGCCTGATACTCTTCGGAATATCGCAGCGAATGGTTGCGGTTAATAGCAAATTGAGTAAGGCCAGGATGTCAAACACGCCCATCGAGCTTAAAGGCAGTAGCTTCACCTTATCAGTGGTTCATTTGCATGATGCAAAACCCGAGGTTATTCGTCAGGCGTTAGAAGACAAAATCGCCCAGGCTCCCGCCTTTCTGAAGCACGCCCCCGTCGTCATCAACGTCAGCGGTCTTGAGGCGCCGGTTAACTGGACACGTCTCCAGCAGGCGGTCTCCTCTACCGGGCTGCGTATTGTCGGCATCAGCGGCTGCAAAGATCCCGAGCTGAAAGCGGAAATCGACCGTGCGGGGCTGCCTCTTCTTAATGAAGGCAAAGAAAAAACCCCACGTGCAGCACCCGCTGCCGTACAAACGCCCCCTCCTGCGGCGCAAAACGTTACCGCTCTCACAAAAACGCGAATGATTGATGTGCCGGTTCGTTCCGGTCAGCGCATTTATGCGCCAAACTGTGATCTAATTGTTACAAGCCACGTCAGTGCTGGCGCAGAGCTTATTGCAGATGGCAATATTCACGTTTACGGTATGATGCGTGGACGTGCGCTCGCGGGCGCAAGTGGCGATCGGGACGCGCAAATATTTTGTACTCACCTGACGGCGGAACTGGTGTCCATCGCAGGTGAATATTGGCTGAGCGACAAGATCCCAGCCGAATTTTATGGCAAAGCGGCTCGCCTGCTTCTGGCAGACGACGCGTTGACCGTTCAACCGTTGAATTAATCCCTTTTTAACAAGGAATTTCTATGGCACGCATTATTGTTGTTACTTCGGGTAAAGGAGGCGTTGGCAAGACCACCTCCAGCGCGGCCATCGCTACTGGTTTGGCCCAGAAGGGAAAGAAAACCGTCGTTATCGACTTCGATATCGGTCTGCGTAACCTCGACCTCATCATGGGATGTGAGCGTCGCGTCGTATATGACTTCGTGAACGTCATTCAGGGCGATGCCACGCTGAACCAGGCGCTAATTAAAGACAAGCGCACCGAGAACCTCTTCATTCTTCCGGCTTCTCAGACGCGTGATAAAGATGCCCTGACCCGTGAAGGCGTGGAAAAGGTGCTCGACGAGCTGAAAAAAATGGAGTTCGACTTCATCGTCTGTGACTCCCCTGCCGGCATTGAAACCGGTGCCCTGATGGCGCTCTACTTTGCTGATGAAGCGATCATCACCACCAACCCGGAAGTCTCCTCCGTGCGTGACTCCGACCGTATTCTCGGTATTCTGGCCTCCAAATCCCGCCGTGCGGAAAATGGCCAGGATCCGATTAAAGAGCACCTGCTGCTGACCCGCTATAACCCGGGTCGCGTAAACAAAGGTGACATGCTGAGCATGGAAGACGTGCTGGAGATCCTGCGCATTAAACTGGTTGGCGTTATCCCGGAAGACCAGTCCGTATTACGCGCCTCTAACCAGGGCGAGCCCGTGATCCTTGATACAACGGCAGATGCAGGTAAAGCTTACGCCGATACCGTTGACCGTCTGCTGGGAGAAGAACGTCCTTTCCGCTTCATTGAAGAAGAGAAGAAAGGTTTCCTCAAACGCCTGTTCGGAGGATAAGTTATGGCATTACTGGACTTTTTTCTCTCGCGGAAAAAAAGCACCGCCAACATCGCAAAAGAACGCCTGCAAATTATCGTTGCGGAGCGTCGTCGTAGCGACGCCGAGCCTCACTACCTGCCGCAGCTGCGCAAGGACATCCTGGAAGTGATCTGTAAGTATGTGCAGATTGACCCGGAGATGGTCACCGTACAGCTGGAGCAAAAAGACGGGGATATTTCGATTCTGGAGCTGAACGTAACGCTTCCGGAAGCGGAAGAGTCGCGTCCGTAGATTCCTGGTGTCGTAGCCCCGGTAAGCGCAGCGCCACCGGGGAGAATATGCCGGGTATATCGCCCGGCATATTTTTATCGCGGATAACCTTCCAGCAAGGTATTCAGGCGATCGGCCATCAATACCCCGCGCCAGCCAGCCATCAGTTCCGGCACGCCATTCTGCGGTTTCAGCTTCCAGTGCCAGTTCAGCAGCTGGTTAATCTGTCTGCGTGACGCCAGCAGTTCAGCGCTCAGCTTGCTTTCCGTTGCGACATCCTGCACCAGCGCTTTGATATCCTTAAATGCTTTACGATAGCCCGGCATATCCATGAGATTCAGCAGCGTCTCAGGCAGTGCATCCTCCGGCAGCGCCTGCGCTTTGGCGACCAGCGCCAGCAGGGTTTTACCATGGAAACGGATCTCGCTGCCGGAAAGGCCAATGCTGTCCAGCTCGCCCAGGCTGCCCGGCATATAGCGCGCGACCGCCCAGAGATGCTCTTCACGCACCACAAAATTCACGGCCAAATCGCGCTCACGCGCTTTACGCAAACGCCAGTCCGCTAACAGCTGCAGGCAGGCCAGCTGACGCGTGCGAAGCTGCCAGGCGTTGGTGATATCACGCCAGGCCTCTTTCGGGTCAACCACTTCCTGGCGACGCTGCTGCGTCATACGGCACTCGTCCAGCGCGGCAGAGAGCCAGCCGGAGGCTTCCGCCTCTTTCATCAGCTGTCCGGCAATCGGCAGCAGGTAAAACACGTCTGCCGCCGCATATTCCAGCTGACGCTCGGTAAGCGGACGGGCCAGCCAGTCGGTACGGGATTCACTTTTATCCAGCGTCAGGCCCGTGTACTCCTCCACCATGGCGGCAAAGCCCCACGACAGCGGACGACCGCTGAACGCCGCGAGGATCTGCGTATCAATCAGCGGCTGAGGCATGATACCAAAGGTGTTAAGAAAGACTTCCAGATCTTCACTGCCCGCGTGCAGATATTTCGTTACCGCAGTATCCAGCAGCAGGTCACGCATCGGCGCCCAGTCGGTAATGCCGAGCGGGTCGATCAGCGAGACGTGCTTACCGTCGTACATCTGTATCAAACCCAGCTGTGGATAATAGGTGCGAGTACGGACAAACTCGGTATCCAGAGCGATGGCAGGAAAGTCGCGCGTCACTTCGCACAGCGAAGCCAGCTCGTCGTTGGTCGTGATCATCTGGTAATTCAAATCGGATTCTCTTTTGTTTGCGCCCATAAAAAACGCCGGCTTAACCGGCGTCTGGGCGATTAACGTGAAGCTCAGGCCTTATTGTCTACTTTGGCACGGGCTTCGTCACGTAATTCTCGTCGTAATATCTTCCCGACGTTGGATTTCGGCAGCTCATCGCGGAATTCCACCAGCTTCGGCACTTTATAGCCCGTCAGCTGACGGCGACAAAACGTTATCAGCGCTTCCTCGGTAAGAGAAGGATCTTTCTTGACCACAAATATCTTCACCGCTTCACCGCTGCTGCCGGAAGGAACGCCCACCGCCGCCACTTCCAGCACGCCGCTGTGCTGCATCACCACGTCTTCGATTTCGTTCGGATAGACGTTGAAGCCGGAGACCAGGATCATATCTTTTTTGCGATCGACGATGCGCAGGAAGCCTTCGTCATCCATCACCGCAATATCGCCGGTGTGAAGCCAGCCGTCTTTAATGATTTCGTCGGTCGCATCAGGGCGCTGCCAGTAACCCAGCATTACCTGCGGCCCTCTGACGCACAGCTCGCCCGGTTCGCCGTGAGGCACTTCGTTATCCTCATCATCCACCAGCTTTGCTTCCGTCGAGGGGACCGGCAGGCCGATGCTGCCGCTGTGGTAGTCGATATCGTGCGGGTTGACGCTCACCAGCGGGGCACATTCCGTCAGGCCGTAGCCTTCCAGCAGATATTGCCCGGTTAGCTTCACCCAGCGCTCGGCCACCGCCTGCTGAACCGGCATGCCGCCGCCCGCGGAGAGATGCAGCGTGGAGAAATCAAGCTGCTGGAACTCTTTGTTGTTGAGCAGCGCGTTAAACAGGGTGTTCACCCCGGTCATGGCGGTAAACGGGTATTTTGCCAGCTCTTTCACCAGACCCGGTATATCGCGCGGGTTGGTGATCAATACGTTTTGCCCGCCCAACTCGATAAACAGCAGGCAGTTCATGGTCAGCGCGAAGATGTGATACAGCGGCAGCGCGGTGATTACCAGCTCTTTACCCGGATGCAGCAGCGGCCCGTAGGTGGCATTAACCTGCTCAAGGTTCGCCAGCATGTTGCGGTGGGTCAGCATCGCCCCTTTGGCCACGCCGGTGGTGCCGCCCGTGTATTGCAGGAAGGCCAGGTCTTCGGAGACGACTTCAGGCTTGACGTACTGCATGCGATAGCCCGCATGCAGCGCGCGCCGGAAGGAGATAGCATCCGGCAGATGGTATTTTGGTACCAGACGTTTGACGTATTTAACGACAAAGTTGACCAGCGTCCCTTTGGCGGTGGAAAGCTGATCGCCCATGCGCGTCAGGATGACGTGCTTCACCTGGGTTTTGTCGACCACTTTTTCCAGGGTATGGGCAAAGTTAGAAACAATGACAATCGCCACCGCCCCGCTGTCGTTCAGCTGATGTTCCAGCTCGCGCGGCGTGTAAAGCGGGTTAACGTTGACGACAATCATCCCGGCACGCAGGATGCCAAACAGCGCCACCGGGTATTGCAGCAGGTTCGGCATCATCAGCGCGACGCGATCCCCTTTTTGCAGCCCAAGTCCTTCCTGCAGATAAGCCGCAAACGCCCGGCTACGCTCCTCAAGCTTACGGAACGTCATCACCTCGCCCATATTCACAAACGCGGGCTGGTCTGCGTAACGTCTTACCGAGTGCTCAAATAATTCCACCAGGGATTGATAACGGTCAGGATTGATCTCCGCAGGCACATCTGCGGGATAACGGTTAAGCCAAACCTTTTGCAATGCATCACCTCTGAAATGAGTGTTCGTCGTCATCACAGCCCCGATAATAAACAGTTTGTTAACATTATATTAACTCAGCGTACCAGTTTATTAATTGTTCAGATTGCAGGTTGCGAAGCGCGTCACTCTTTTTTTTCGTTTTATCCGTAAAAAAACAGAGACAGCGGCTGAGGCGCTGTCTCTTTCTTAACAATAACAGTAAGTTACTCAGTTACGATCGTTTGCACCTGTGCAGGGCCCGGGTTATACCAGCCCCATCCCGGATAACCGTAACGATAAGGATGTGGACCCCACATCCATGGGTCGATTGGCTGAGGCGGCATCACCACCTGCTGGGCGATACGCCAGCGCTTATAGCCGTTCACCTGCATGGTCATAAATTTATACGGCGTGTTGCCGATTTTGCCCTGCACCGAACCGGTAATCGGCCCGACAACGGTTACCAGCTGTCCGCGAAAATCGACCGGGTCAAGGAAACCACTAACGTCGGCATAGATACGCCCGCGAGAGGCTTCACCGAGTACGGGACGCGCGCCGCTGTCGAGCGGTACCGTGGCTATTTCCAGACGGGTTTTCCCCTGCTGGTTCTGCACGTCGATCACTTTCCCACCGAAGCGGGCTTCCTGGCCGACGTAAAGCTCGGGCGCATTCATTACCCGAACCAGATCCTGCTGTGGCGTCGGGCTGCTGCCCTTGATCGCATCAGGTACGGTTACGCAACCGCTCAGTGCTATGGCAACCGCGCCTGCCATAAAAAGGCGTACTACTTTAGTCTGAACCGCCATGATGCGACTCCTTTTTCTCAGTTCCTGTTACTGAGATTCATTCGCGGCCCGGAAGTTTCTTCCACGCGACGGTGTTTCGCAAATAAACCGGCTCCGCATGCTCAACGGCAACGGTTTTTCCTGCTGCAAGCAGTTGACGGGCAATCGGGAGCATATCTTCTGCCGCAGGCAGGAGCATGTTGCCGTCCACCAGCGTCACGCCGGTGCCGCTCGCCATCTCTGGCCACGCCGGCCAGCCCGTGCCGACCGTCGCCCACTCGCCGGACAGCTGCTTCAGGCGCTCAGTAACGGCTTCAGGCTTAAGCACTGCTTCCGTCTCTTCGCCGTGCCAGACGCCGTTTTCATCGCGGGTATATTCCGCCCAGTAAACTTCACCCATGCGAGCGTCAATAGCGGCGAGCACGCGGGTCGCGCCCGTCATGCGCCAGGCACCCTCCGCCATCGTCGCAAGCGTAGAGACGCCGATCATCGGCAGGTCAGCGCCCAGCGCCAGCCCCTGCGCGATGCCAATCCCAATGCGCACGCCCGTAAAGCTGCCGGGGCCGCGGCCAAAGGCCAGCGCGTCGAGGTCGGTTAAGGTGGTGTTGCCCTGGGTTAAAATGGCTTTTACCAGGGGCAGAATACGCTGGGTGTGTTCCCGTGGGCACTCTTCGAAATGAGCAGAAACAGCACCGTCGTTCAACAGAGCAACAGAGCAAGCCTCTGTCGCGGTATCAATAGCCAGAATTCGCATCAGTCGTCGCGCTCTCGCAAGGGTCAGTCACAAAATGGCGCGCATCTTAGCACACTCCGGAGCGAATTACTCCGCCGTTGGGTTTGCCAGGAAACGCACCGCGCGTTTAATGTCCCGCGTACGCGGGGCGGGCGGCAGGCTGGCGAGGAACGTTGCGCCGTAAGGACGCATCACCAGGCGGTTATCGCAGATCACCAGCACGCCGCGGTCGGTGACGTCACGGATCAGTCGCCCTACCCCCTGCTTAAGCGTGATGACCGCGTCCGGTAGTTGAACGTCGTCGAACGGATCGCCGCCGCGCAGGCGGCAGTCTTCCATACGCGCCTTGAGCAGCGGATCGTCCGGCGACGTGAACGGCAGCTTATCGATGATCACCAGCGAGAGCGTGTCGCCGCGCACGTCCACCCCTTCCCAGAAGCTGCTGGTTGCCACCAGCAGGGCGTTACCGGCGCTGACAAACTGCTGGAGCAGCTGGCCTTTACTAGTTTCCCCCTGCAGCAGCACCGGGAGGGTCATGGTGGCGCGAAACTGCTCGGCGAGATCGCGCATCATGGCGTGTGAGGTGCAGAGCATAAAGCAGCGCCCGTTGTTGGCCTCAATCATCGGCTTGAGCATCGCCGCGAGATGCCGCGCCGCCCCCGGCTGGTTCGGTAGTGGGAAATTGCGTGGCACGCAGAGCAGCGCCTGCTTTTCGTAATCAAACGGGCTGGGCAGCAGCAGTGATTCCGCCTGCTCAATGCCGAGGCGCTCGGTGAAGTGGTGCAGATCGTCATTTACAGACAGGGTTGCGGAAGTGAAGATCCAGCTTCCCGGCTTCTGCGCCATCACCTCTTTGAATTTATCGGCCACCGTCAGCGGCGTGAGCGCCAGGGTAAAGTGGCGCGAGGTGCATTCATACCAGTAGCTGTACCCCGGCTGGTTGATCTCTTTTAGCCGTTTCAGCCGCCCGCGATAGAGCGTGGCGCGCTCGAAGGCGGCGTCAAGCAGCGCGGAGCGTCCGAGGGACAGCTTCGCCACGTCGTAGCAGAGCTCAAGTGCATCATCGAGCAGCAGCAGCGCGCGCTGGATATTTTTGTCCGCCAGCAGTTCGCGCAGGTTGCCGCGATAGCCCGGCTCGCCAAGCTGTAAGCGGAAATCCTGCGCGCTTTGCGCCAGACGGTCGGCACACTTCTGCAGCTGCTGGGTATCTTTGAGTTCGGTCCGGTAGGCAATGGTAAAATCTTTCGCCAGATCCTGTAGCTGGCGGCTGGAGAGCGACTGGCCGAAATACTGGCTGGCGATATCCGGCAACTGATGGGCTTCATCGAAGATCATCACGTCCGCCTCCGGGATAAGCTCGCCGAAACCGCTGTCCTTAACCACCATATCCGCGAGGAACAGGTGGTGGTTCACCACCACCACGTCTGCGTCCATCGCTGTTTTGCGCGCTTTCACCACAAAACAGTCTTTATACAGCGGGCAGTCGCTGCCGAGGCAGTTGTCGTTGGTGCTGGTCACCAGCGGCCAGGCCGGGGAGTCTTCCGGCACGCTCGCGCAGGTGCTGATATCGCCCTCTTCGGTCTGGTTCGCCCAGGCGCGCAGGATAATGACGTCGCTCAGGGTTTGTACCGGCAGATCGCCGCCCGCCAGCGCCTGCTGTTCAAGACGTTCCAGGCAGAGATAGTTGGAGCGCCCCTTCAGCAGGGCCAGACGGCCTTTATATTTCAGCGCCTTTGCCACCGTGGGCAAGTCGCGGCTGTAGAGCTGATCCTGCAGCGCTTTCGATCCGGTGGAAATTATCACCTTCTTTTTCGCCCGCAGCGCCGGCGCAAGGTAAGCATAGGTCTTACCCGTGCCGGTTCCGGCTTCAACCACCAGCGGCTGGGCCTGATCAATGGCGCGGGCAACGGCGTGCGCCATCTGTCGCTGAGGCTCACGGGGCTTGAAGCCGGGGATCGCCTGCGCTAATTGACCTTCAGGGGAAAAATCGTCTGCCACGTTGCTCTCTCACTGTATTTTTGCACAGGGATTATGTCAGCCCATCTTCTCCTGTGCCACCCCAAATAGTGACGACGGCAGAACAATATGGCAGTCTTGCCGCCTGACGACGAAAAATAACGAGGAAACGTTTATGACAATTGTGCGCATTGATGCCGAAGCCCGCTGGTCTGATGTGGTGATCCATAACCAGACGCTGTATTACACCGGTGTACCGTCAAATCTGGACGCGGATGCGTTCGAACAGACGGCGAATACCCTGGCGCAGATTGATGCCGTGCTGGAAAAACAGGGCAGCGATAAATCCCGCATTCTGGATGCGACCATTTTCCTGGCAAATAAAGACGATTTCGCGGCGATGAATAAAGCCTGGGATGCGTGGGTGGTGGCGGGTCACGCGCCTGTACGCTGCACCGTACAGGCCACGCTGATGAAACCGGAATACAAGGTTGAGATCAAGATTATCGCGGCTGTTTAAGCCCGATTACTCTTCATCTTCATCCTCAAAACGCGCCACGATCCGCTCGCCGGTATGGGTGGCGCGCAGCTCCTCCGCCACCTGGGAAATCGCCTGTCCGCTGCTCATCCCCTGGGACATCAGTTCCTGAATTCGCTCAACCGCTTTCTGCTGCTGTTCATGGCTCAGAGAAGGTAAACCTGCAAACATCGTCAACTCCTGCTAAATTATTCGCGCTAATTATTTCACGCTGCCCGGTAGTATGCCATACATGAACATGCGCTTCCCCACTGTTGTTACCTTACCCTGGCGCGCTGACGCCGCTGAGTTCTGGTTTGCCCGTCTGAGCCATCTTCCTTTTGCCATGCTGCTGCACTCCGGCCATGCGGATCACCCGTACAGCCGCTTCGATATTATGGTAGCCGATCCCCTGAAAACGCTGACGACCGACGATCTGTCGACGACGGACGATCCGCTGATGCAGCTTCAGCAGGAAATCAACGCGCTGGGCTTATCCGCTACCCCTAACCTGGACCTGCCCTTCCAGGGCGGCGCGCTGGGCCTGTTTGGCTACGATTTGGGTCGCCGCTTCGAGATGCTGCCCGAGCATGCGCAGGCGGATATTGCCCTGCCGGACATGGCCGTGGGGCTATATGACTGGGCGTTGATTGTGGACCACCAGAAAAAAAGGGTCTCCCTGCTGAGCCATGATGACGTGCAGGCGCGTCTGGCCTGGCTTGAGGCACAACAGCCTGCTCCAGCTGAAGCGTTCACCCTGACCTCCGGCTGGCGCTCGAACATGACCGCGCTGGAATACGCGGAAAAATTCTCCCGCGTGCAGGCCTATCTGCAAAGCGGCGACTGCTATCAGGTTAACCTTGCCCAGCGTTTCCAGGCAGCATACCAGGGGGACGAGTGGCAGGCGTTTACCCGTCTCAATGCCAGTAACAGGGCTCCGTTCAGCGCGTTTGTACGTCTGGAACAGGGGGCCATCCTCAGCCTGTCGCCGGAGCGTTTTATCCATCTGGCGGAAGGGACGATTCAGACCCGCCCGATTAAAGGCACGCTGCCGCGCCTTGCCGATCCGGACGCCGATCGCCAGCAGGCGGAGAAACTCGCCGGGTCACCGAAGGATCGCGCCGAAAACCTGATGATTGTCGACCTGATGCGTAACGATATTGGCCGGGTCGCCGAACCAGGCAGCGTGCGCGTGCCGGAGCTGTTCGTCGTCGAGCCTTTCCCGGCAGTGCATCATCTGGTCAGCACCATCACCGCGCGTCTGCCCGCCTCTCGCACCGCCTGCGATCTGCTCCGGGCCGCGTTCCCGGGCGGCTCCATCACCGGTGCGCCAAAAATTCGCGCCATGGAAATCATCGACGAACTGGAACCGCACCGCCGCAACGCCTGGTGCGGCAGCATCGGCTATATCAGCCTGTGCGGCACCATGGATACCAGCATTACCATTCGCACGCTGACGGCCTGCGGCGGCAATCTGTACTGTTCTGCGGGCGGCGGCATTGTGGCGGACAGCCAGGTCGAGGCGGAATATCAGGAAACCTTTGATAAGGTGAACCGCATCCTGAAGCAACTGGAGAACTAACGGTGGAGAAAGAGAACCTGACGCTGGATGATTTTCTGTCGCGCTTTCAGCTGCTACGGCCGCAGGTCAACCGCGCCACGCTGAATCAGCGTCAGGCGGCGGTGCTGATCCCGGTGGTGCGCCGGGAACAGCCGGGCCTGCTGCTTACGCAGCGTTCGCCGCATATGCGCAAACACGCCGGTCAGGTGGCCTTCCCGGGAGGCGCGGTGGACAGCACCGATGCGTCGCTGATTGCCGCCGCGCTGCGGGAAGCGCAGGAGGAGGTGGCGATCCCGCCTGACGCGGTGGAAGTCATCGGCGTGCTGCCGCCCGTCGACAGCGTGACCGGCTTTCAGGTCACGCCGGTCGTCGGCATTATCCCCCCCAATCTTCAGTACCACGCCAGCGTCGACGAAGTTTCTGCGGTGTTTGAGATGCCGCTTGAAGAGGCGCTCCGGCTAAGCCGCTATCATCCGCTGGATATCCATCGCCGGGGGCATGACCATCGGGTCTGGTTGTCCTGGTATCAGCATTATTTTGTCTGGGGCATGACGGCGGGCATCATTCGTGAACTGGCGCTACAAATCGGCCTGAAGCCTTGACTATACTTTACATTCCAGCCTTTTTTGCAGGTTTGCGATCCGCGTCGCGCTATTAGCAAAACCCATCGTTAACCATTAGTTTAATTCATGTGAATAGTTAAGCCGAGGTTGGTGTTCCCTCTTACACTATGCGCAGTTATAACATCGTTACTGGAACCCCGGTAACCCTGTCAGGAGTGTGAAAGTGATTAGTATATTCGACATGTTCAAAGTGGGGATTGGTCCTTCTTCTTCCCACACTGTAGGGCCGATGAAGGCCGGTAAACAGTTCGTCGATGATCTGGTCGAAAAAGGATTACTGGAAAGCGTTACCCGTGTCGCCGTAGACGTTTACGGTTCACTGTCATTAACGGGTAAAGGCCACCACACCGATATCGCCATTATTATGGGTCTGGCGGGCAATATGCCGGACACTGTTGATATTGATGCCATCCCGGCATTCATCCGCGACGTGGAAGCGCGCGGTCGCCTGCTGCTGGCTAACGGTCAGCACGAAGTGGATTTCCCGCAGGATGACGGCATGCGTTTTCGCAGCGACAACCTGCCGCTGCATGAAAACGGCATGACTATCCACGCCTGGAGCGGCGAAAAAGAGATCTACAGCAAAACCTACTACTCCATCGGCGGTGGCTTCATCGTTGACGAAGAGCATTTCGGTAAAGAGAGCGCGGGCGACGTGAACGTGCCCTATCCGTTCAAATCGGCCACCGAGATGCTGGGCTACTGCAAAGAGACCGGTTTGTCGCTGTCCGGCATGGTGATGCAGAACGAGCTGGCGCTGCACAGCAAAAAAGAGATCGAAGACTATTTTGCCAACGTGTGGCAAACCATGCGCGCCTGTATCGATCGCGGGATGAACACCGAAGGCGTACTGCCAGGGCCACTGCGCGTGCCGCGTCGTGCCTCTGCCCTGCGCCGTATGCTGGTGACCACGGACAAATTCTCTAACGACCCGATGAACGTAGTTGACTGGGTGAACATGTTTGCTCTGGCGGTGAACGAAGAGAACGCCGCGGGGGGGCGCGTGGTGACCGCGCCAACCAACGGCGCGTGCGGGATCGTTCCGGCGGTGCTGGCCTACTACGATCACTTTATCGAGCCTGTGACGCCGGATATTTATATCCGTTATTTTCTCGCGGCAGGCGCTATCGGTGCGCTGTATAAGATGAACGCGTCCATTTCAGGCGCTGAAGTGGGCTGTCAGGGTGAAGTAGGCGTGGCCTGCTCTATGGCGGCGGCCGGTCTGGCCGAGCTGCTGGGCGCAAGCCCTGAACAGGTTTGCGTGGCGGCGGAAATTGGTATGGAGCATAACCTCGGTCTGACCTGTGACCCGGTCGCAGGCCAGGTGCAGGTACCGTGCATTGAGCGTAACGCGATTGCCTCCGTCAAAGCGATTAACGCCTCACGCATGGCGATGCGCCGTACCAGCGAACCACGCGTGTCGCTGGATAAGGTTATCGAAACCATGTACGAAACCGGCAAAGACATGAACGCGAAGTACCGTGAAACGTCGCGCGGCGGTCTGGCCATTAAGGTGCAGTGCGACTAATCCTCTCTTTCGCCCATCCGCAACGGATGGGCGAATTTCTCCCTTCATTCTCGTCTCCTTCTTCTTTCCCCACTACACTTTTACGGTCGCGGCTGCTCGCGCTCGGCCTGGCATCAGGCAGCGGCTAAATAGCGAACGGGTTGAGAGAGAAGCAGGCGCGGTAGTAACGCCACAATGGCTGGCGGGAAAATCTTCCCCGCCAGAAGATCGTAACGGGCACATCGTACCCGTTAAGCAGACTTATTCGTCTTCGTCGTGTGCAGACTGTTCTTTAACAATGCGGACCAGATCGACGCGGTAGTCGTTAGCTTCAACGATAGTGATGTGCAATGGAGGAAGCTCGATCACATCCCCGACACGCGGGATCTGACCGTTTACGGCGATAACCAGCCCCGCCACGGTTGCGATGTCTTCTTCATCGTTAACCACGTTTTCCAACCCCAGCGTATGCGAGAGCGCGTGCAGGTCGGTCGCACCTTTGACCAGCCAGCCTTCGCCGTCGGCCACAATCTCAGGCGTTTCGTCTTCATCCGGGAATTCACCGGCAATCGCTTCAAGCACGTCCAGCGGCGTCACCAGCCCCTGTACCACACCAAACTCGTTGGTGACGATAACAAAGCTACCGCGCGCGCGACGCAATACGCCCAGCAGGTTGATCGGATCCAGCGTTTCCGGTACGACAATCGCCGGCGACGAAGCTGCAATGGCCTCCACGTTGACACCCTCTTCCAGCGCCACCAGCATCTCTTTCGCCCGAACCACGCCGATGATCTCATCCAGCTCACCGCGGCATACCGGGAACAGGCTGTGCGGAGATGAGAGCAATTGCTGACGAATTTCATCAACGCTCAGGTTCGCATCGACCCAGCTAATTTCCCCGCGCGGCGTCATGATGCCGCGCAACGAGCGGGAGGCCAGGGAGAGCACGCCGTTAATCATGTAGCGTTCTTCTTCCACAAACGCCCCTTCCGGAACCGGCACCGGGTTACGGTTTTCAGGGTCAGACTGGACGTTCACCTGACGGCGTCCGCCCATCAGGCGCAGAATGGCGTCCGCTGTACGGGCACGCAGCGGCTGATTTGACTGCTGCTTAATAAAGTTACGGCGCGCAATCTGGTTGAACAGTTCGATCAGGATCGAGAAGCCAATCGCGGCGTACAGGTAGCCTTTCGGAATATGGAAGCCGAAACCTTCCGCCACCAGGCTCAAACCAATCATCAGCAGGAAGCTCAGACAGAGCACGACCACCGTCGGATGCTGATTGACGAAGCGCGTCAGCGGTTTCGAGGCCAGCAGCATCACCGCCATCGCAATCACGACGGCCGCCATCATCACCGGCAGGTGGTTCACCATACCGACCGCGGTAATCACCGCATCCAGCGAGAAGACTGCATCCAGCACCACAATTTGCAGCACCACGACCCAGAAGCTGGCGTAGCCCTTACCGTGACCATCATCATGTTGCCGGTTCTCCAGCCGTTCATGCAGCTCTGTTGTCGCTTTGAACAGCAGGAATATCCCCCCGATTAGCATGATCAAATCACGGCCGGAGAAGGTGTAATCCATGACGGAGAACAGCGGTTTGGTCAGCGTGACCATCCACGAGATCACGGAGAGCAGCCCCAGTCGCATGACCAGCGCCAGCGAGAGTCCAATCAGACGCGCTTTATCACGCTGTTTTGGCGGCAGCTTATCCGCAAGGATGGCGATAAACACCAGGTTATCGATGCCGAGAACGATCTCCAGCACCACCAGCGTGAGCAGTCCCACCCAGATTGACGGGTCCATTAAGAATTCCATGACAAGCTCCTGCTAAAGGAATGACAAAACGGTGCCCCACTCAACGTGGGCAAATAAGAGGCAGACAGAGTTGATACGTGGCGTGGTTCGCCGGTGAAAAAGGCGCGGAATGGCCTGGTAGATGACTGACGTCGGTGACGGTCCATATAGTGGGCTGTAGCCCTATACTCCTGAACAAGTAAACGGAGGCTAAACATATCAGAGAGACTGTGTTTTTAGCAAAGATTTACGTTCCTTTGCAAAGTTCTGTAACACAGCGGCTATACGTTACAGATAATTCTGTAACGCGTGGCTAAATTACGGATCTTCATCACATAAATTATTTTTTCACTATCTAAAATAATTCGCGGAAGTCTTAGTTTTTTGAACTCTAACCCTTATCTGAATCGATTCGGTTCGCCAATACGATTCTCAGTACGTCTGCCCGGCAGGCGTATTAATGATAATAAAAGGAGGTAGCAAGTGACCATTGCTATTGTCATAGGCACACATGGTTGGGCTGCTGAGCAGCTACTCAAAACGGCAGAGATGCTGTTGGGCGAGCAAGAAAACGTCGGCTGGATCGATTTCGTTCCCGGTGAAAATGCCGAGACGCTGATTGAGAAGTACAACGCTCAACTCGCGAAGCTGGATACCAGCAAAGGCGTGCTGTTTCTCGTCGATACATGGGGCGGCAGTCCGTTTAATGCTGCCAGCCGCATTGTCGTCGATAAAGAGCATTATGAAGTCGTCGCCGGGGTAAACATTCCCATGCTGGTGGAAACCTTTATGGCGCGCGACGACAACCCAGGCTTCGATGAGCTGGTCGCGCTGGCCGTTGAAACCGGCCGCGAAGGGGTGAAAGCCCTGAAGGCTCAGCCGGTTGAAAAACCCGCCCCTGCCCCGGCTGCGGCGGCACCGAAAGCAGCGGCACCGGCAAAACCGATGGGACCGAACGATTACATGGTCATCGGCCTGGCGCGTATTGATGACCGTCTGATTCACGGACAGGTTGCGACTCGCTGGACCAAAGAGACCAACGTACAGCGTATCATCGTGGTCAGTGACGAAGTGGCCGCCGACACTGTCCGTAAAACCCTTCTGACTCAGGTTGCACCACCGGGCGTTACCGCGCACGTGGTGGATGTCGCCAAGATGATCCGCGTTTACAACAACCCGAAATATGCGGGTGAACGCGTGATGCTCCTGTTTACTAACCCGACAGACGTCGAGCGCATTGTTGAAGGCGGCGTGAAAATCACCTCCGTGAACATCGGCGGTATGGCTTTCCGTCAGGGCAAAACGCAGGTCAACAACGCGATTTCAGTTGATGCGAAAGATATCGAGGCGTTCAACAAGCTGAATGCCCGCGGTATTGAGCTGGAAGCCCGTAAGGTTTCCACTGACCAGAAACTGAAAATGATGGATTTGATCGGTAAAGTTGGGAAATAAGCCCGCGCCGGTTTTTCACATAAAGCTTATGTTATAGGAGAAGTACAATGGAGATTACCACTCTTCAGATTGTGCTGGTGTTCATCGTCGCGTGTATTGCGGGTATGGAATCCGTACTTGATGAATTTCAGTTCCACCGCCCTCTGGTGGCCTGTACGCTGATCGGTGCCGTTCTGGGTGATATGAAAACCGGTATCATCATCGGTGGTACGCTGGAAATGATCGCCCTGGGCTGGATGAACATCGGTGCCGCCGTTGCGCCTGATGCCGCACTGGCCTCTATCATCTCAACCGTTCTGGTTATTGCCGGTCATCAGAGTATTGGTGCTGGTATTGCCCTTGCCATTCCTCTGGCCGCAGCAGGCCAGGTGCTGACCATCATCGTTCGTACCATCACCGTGGCCTTCCAGCACGCGGCGGATAAGGCGGCCGAGAACGGCAACCTCACGGCACTCTCCTGGATCCACGTGTCGTCCCTGTTCCTGCAGGCGATGCGTATCGCAATCCCGGCGGTTATCGTTGCGATCTCTGTCGGCACCAGTGAAGTTCAGGGCATGCTGAACGCGATTCCTGAAGTGGTCACCAGCGGTCTGAACATCGCGGGCGGTATGATCGTCGTGGTAGGTTACGCGATGGTCATCAACATGATGCGCGCGGGCTACCTGATGCCGTTCTTCTACCTCGGCTTCGTCACCGCAGCATTCACCAACTTCAACCTGGTTGCGCTGGGCGTGATTGGTGCCGTGATGGCGATTCTCTACATCCAGCTCAGCCCCAAATACAACCGTGTTGCGGGTGCCCCAGCGCAGGCTGCTGGTAACAACGATCTCGATAACGAACTGGACTAACAGGTGAGCGAAATGGTTGATATGACAAAAACTACCACCGAGAAAAAACTCACTCCGGGTGATATTCGTGGCGTGTTCATCCGTTCTAACCTGTTTCAGGGTTCATGGAACTTCGAACGTATGCAGGCGCTGGGCTTCTGCTTCTCAATGGTGCCGGCGATAAAACGTCTCTACCCTGAGAACAACGAAGCACGCCGTCAGGCGATTAAGCGTCACCTGGAATTCTTCAACACCCATCCTTACGTCGCGGCTCCGGTTCTGGGCGTGACGCTGGCGATGGAAGAGCAGCGTGCGAACGGCGCGGAGATTGACGATGGTGCCATCAACGGTATCAAAGTCGGTCTGATGGGTCCGCTGGCCGGCGTGGGCGACCCTATCTTCTGGGGTACTGTTCGTCCGGTCTTCGCGGCGCTGGGTGCCGGGATCGCGATGAGCGGCAGCCTGCTCGGTCCTCTGTTGTTCTTTATCCTGTTCAACGCGGTACGTCTTCTGACCCGTTACTACGGCGTGGCCTACGGCTACCGTAAGGGCGTGGACATCGTTAAGGATATGGGCGGCGGCTTCCTGCAGAAACTGACCGAGGGGGCCTCTATTCTCGGCCTGTTTGTGATGGGGGCGCTGGTTAACAAGTGGACGCACGTGAACATCCCGCTGGTGGTTTCGACCATCACCGGTCAGGATGGTCAAACCCGCGTCACCACCGTGCAGACGATTCTGGACCAGTTGATGCCTGGCCTGGTGCCGCTGCTGTTGACCTTCGCCTGTATGTGGCTGCTGCGTAAGAAAGTGAACCCGCTGTGGATCATCGTTGGCTTCTTCGTCATCGGTATCGCGGGCTACGCAGTCGGCCTGCTGGGCCTGTAAAACATTGCGTTTTCGACCGGGGGCTTGCCCCCGGTCTTTTTATCTGGAGGATGAATGACTGTTACGGACATCGTACTGGTGTTGTTTATTGTTGCCCTTCTGGCTTACGCGATCTATGACGAATTCATTATGCCTCGCCGTAACGGCGAGACGCTGCTGACCCTTCCCCTCTTACGCCGTGGACGCATTGATGCATTTATCTTCGCCGGCCTGGTGGTCATTCTGATTTACAATAACGTGACCAGCCACGGTGCAATATTAACCACATGGTTATTATGTGCGCTGGCATTAATGGCGATTTACCTGTTCTGGATCCGCTCGCCGAAACTCATTTTTAAAAAACAGGGATTCTTCTTCGCCAACGTATGGATAGAATATAACCGCATTAAAGAGATGAATTTATCCGAAGACGGCGTGTTAGTGATGCAATTAGAACAGCGCCGCCTGCTCATTCGGGTCAAAAATATTGATGACCTTGAGAAAATCTACACATTACTCGTTAAAACTCAATAAGTTAACATTATAACCTCGGCTATATATTGTGATATTCTTTCGCAAAGAATATAGCCGTTGCTATATCTTCTCTCGTCTTTGACTTATATTTATTAACGATATTTTCACGCATAAACCTAAATGAAAATCGTTATCAAAGACGCAGATAAATTAAGCCTTGCTCGTTGTTGTTTTATATTCTCAAAATATGTTAAGGTTGCGCCCGTCGTTGGGGAGTAGCCGATTTCCTGCACGCAGGAAATGTACGCGTCAACATACTCGTTGAAAAACGTGGCGCGTACGGATCGCTTTCAGCACGCTTACAGTGCAAAAGAGATCAGGCGAGACCATAGATACATCAACTGCTGTTTACTGGGGGCAGTGATGTGTCATATGGATATCCCCGGTCTGGACGCTCTTATGAACATCTCCGCTACGATCCTTCTCGCTTTTGGCATGTCCATGGATGCATTTGCCGCCTCCATCGGCAAAGGCGCCACGCTCCACAAACCTAAATTCACAGAAGCTCTGCGCACCGGTCTGATCTTTGGTGCCATCGAAACGCTGACGCCGCTCATCGGCTGGGGTTTGGGCATGCTCGCCAGCCAGTTCGTGCTGGAGTGGAACCACTGGATTGCGTTCGTCCTGCTGGTGTTTCTCGGAGGCCGAATGATGATTGAAGGTTTTCGCGGGAATGATGATGAAGATGAAGCACCGCTGCACCGCCACGGTTTCTGGCTGCTGGTCACCACGGCAATTGCCACCAGCCTGGACGCCATGGCCGTCGGGGTGGGTCTGGCATTCCTGCAGGTCAATATTATCGCCACCGCGCTGGCCATTGGCTGTGCAACGCTGATTATGTCCACGCTGGGCATGATGGTCGGGCGGTTTATCGGCCCGCTGCTGGGTAAACGCGCCGAGATCTTAGGCGGTATCGTGCTGATCGGCATTGGTGCCCAGATCCTCTGGGCACACTTCGCGCCTTAAGCGTCGCGCTGCCAGACGTGGATACTGAAATCTGTCTGGCAGCCAAACGTCGTCCGAGCCGCTAACGCATCCCATACTTCCGGCTTTGCCCGCCACGCGAACGGCGTCATCTGCAGCAGGGCTACCGCTTCTTCCCCGTTCAAATTCATTTCATACGCCACTGAATGCTCCTGCTTCAGCGTAAAGCCTGTCAGCTGTTCAGAGTGGGGGGCATGCAGACGCACCTCGTCGTAAATGAGTCCCTTCAGCTCCATCAGGTGACGCGGACCCGGTGTGACGGTTATCACCCAGCCTCCGGGCTTCACGACGCGCGCCAGCTCGTCTGCTTTACACGGCGCGTAGATGCGGATAATGGCATCCATACTGGCATTATCAAACGGCAGCCGGTGGCTGGATGCCACGCAAAACGTCACGCCAGCGTAACGTTTAGCCGCCGCGCGGATCGCCACTTTCGACACGTCGAGACCGAATGTCACGGCCCCCTTCTCCCGTACCACATCCGCAAACCGTGCGGTGTAGTACCCTTCCCCGCAGCCGATATCAAGCATGGCGGACGCCGAATCAGGCAGTAAGTCACCCAGCATCTGCGCCACCGTCTCCCGCAGCGGCAGATAGTGCCCGGCATCGAGAAACGCCCTGCGCGCCTGCATCATCTCTGCGCTATCGCCCGGATCGCGGGAGCGCTTGTGCTGCACCGGAAGAAGATTCACATACCCTTCTTTCGCCATATCAAACTGATGTCCCTGCGGACAGGCATAACTTTTATCTGAGCGCGTCAGTGACGCGTGGCAAAGGGGACAGCTGAAGGACATGGAAACTCCGGGAGATAAACCAAAGGGCGAAGTGTACCGCTATTCGCCCTGCTATAAAACGGCTGGATTACCGCATGACGATAAGGTGGTCTGAACCGGCCGGCAGCCCATCGGGTTTGATATTCTCCAGGCGCAGCACGTTGCCCATGATTTCGCTGAAGACCGGCGCGGAAACCGCCCCGCCATAGTAGGCCCCGTTTTGTGGATCGTTAATCACCACCACCAGGGCGAAACGCGGGTCGCTGGCAGGCGCAACGCCTGCGGTATAGGCGACGTATTTATCGACATATTTGCCGCTATCATCAATTTTCTTCGCCGTCCCGGTCTTAACCGCCACGCGATAATCGCGAACGGCGGCCTTAACGCCCCCGCCGCCGGGCAGCGCGACGCTTTCCATCATGTGCTCCACTTCATGCGCGATCTCCTCCGGCATGACGCGGTGGCCGATAACCGGGGGATCGATGCGGGTTATGGAGAGTGGACGCTCAAGCCCGAAGCCGCCAATCGTCGCGTAGACGTGGGCAAGCTGGAGCGGTGTGACCATCAGGCCGTAGCCAAAGGCAAAAGTCGCGCGGTCTAGCTGACTCCAGTATTTACGCTGTGGCAACAGCCCGGCGCTTTCGCCCGTTAAGCCCAGCCCCGTGTTGGTGCCAAACCCAAAGTTTCGATAGGTATCAATAAGATGCTGGACAGGCATCGCCAGCGAGAGCCGGGATACGCCGGTGTCGCTCGATTTTTGCAGGATCCCGGTCATGGTCAGCTCAGGATAATAACCCACGTCGCGGATACGATGCCCGTCAAGGGTATACGGGTGGGTATCAATGACGCTGTCCGGCTGGACCAGCCCCTGCTGCAGAGCCGTCATCAACACCAGCGGCTTGACGGTCGAACCGGGCTCGAACGTATCGCTGATTGCCCGGTTGCGAAAATCGTTTATCGTCGCGCCTTCCCGGTTATTGGGATTGAAATCCGGATAGCTCGCCATGGCGAGTATTTCCCCGGTGGGGATATTAATGAGCACCGATGCCCCTGACTCGGCCTTATTCCAGGCGACGGCATTGTCCAGCGCGTCTTCGGTAATGGTTTGCAGCCGCTCGTCAATACTCAACTGGATGTTATGTGCCGGCGTGGGCGCCACTTCCGTCAGGTTTTCAACCACGCGCCCGTAGCGATCCTCCCGGACCTGTCGGACACCCGCTTTACCGGTCAGCTGAGTATTGAAGCTTTTCTCCACCCCTTCAATGCCCTGCCCGTCAATATTGGTGAAGCCAATCAGGTTCGCCGCCACGTGGCCTGCCGGGTAAAAGCGGCGGGATTCATCGCGCAAATTAATGCCGGGTAAATTGAGCTTATCAATCCACTTCGCCTGAGCAGGGTCGACCTGACGCGCCAGGTAGATGAAGCGGCCTTGGGGGTTGGCGTTAATTCGTGATGAAAGGGTGCTCAACGAGAGGTGCAGCGCGCTCGCCAGCGCCTGCCAGCGTTCATCAAACCCAACGCCACCTTTTGCCAGCACCGTTTTAGGATCGGCCCATACGGCCCGGACGGGTACGCTGACCGCCAGCGGTCGCCCTTCACGATCCATAATCATCCCACGCGGCGCATCAATCGCCAGCTGACGGAGGGATCGCATATCTTCCTGCTTCACCAGATTGTCAGGTTTGATGATTTGTAGCCAGGCAACGCGGCCAAGTAAAAAGGCCAGACTGCAGAAAATAGCGAAACAGAGCAGCGCAAAACGCGCCGGCGTGAAATTGCCAGCGGTTAATATCAATTTTTTCTTCACCTGAACCCCAGAGCTGTTAAACAACGCTCTGATTTAACGAGAAAAGATGCGCTTAGGGAGGCGAAACTGTGATACTAACCTCGCAGCTTTGCAACAAGTTGCTAACAAGACCGTAGATAGTAATATTTTGAAAGATAGGGAATAAAAAAGCCCCGCATGATGCGAGGCTTTATGTCTGAGAGTGAAGCGCTATGCGCCCCAGTCAGCAGCGGTTCGATCAGATAGCAGTTACGTTAACTGCAGCTGGGCCTTTCTGGCCGTCCTGAATTTCGAACTCAACGTTCTGGCCTTCGGCCAGAGTTTTGAAGCCGTTACCCTGGATTGCAGAGAAGTGTACGAACACGTCTTTGCTGCCATCAGCAGGAGTAATGAAACCAAAACCTTTAGACTCGTTGAACCACTTAACTTGACCTTTAATCTTTGCCATTTTGCAAAATTCCTTAGAGTGTTTTCTTAGCCCGCAGGCATTAACTGAGATAAAACTGAGACATTACTGCATGAGGCACTAATATAAGGTTCGGCAGAGAAGCGGTATTCAACGACAACGTGTTTACTCAGGACTTCTTTACTGAAAATGCCACACATAAACAGAACTGTACCTCGTTTGACCCAAAACGTGTTATCACACACTATGTTTAATATGGCAAGCCATTTTTAAACATGTCTCGATCCGCCGCACAAATTCGAACACTGTCTGTAAGGAATTGCACAATTATGCGCTTCTCAAACAGACGGCTATACTCCCTTACACAGACTCAACGCTGCTTGCACAACCGCTGTAATCTAAGACTTTTTTAACATAGCTCAATCATTACAATGCGTCCAGCAGTCGGGAAAAGAAATCTTTGGCGTTGATTGAGTTAGAACAAATTGTGAAAACTTATGCTTAAATCATTGTAACGTGACCGTATTGTTTCAGCCAAAAACGATGTTAATAATCCGCACCCTTCTGTATTAAAATCCATCAGGTAATTAGCAGTGTTATGCACCAAAATAATGAAATTTTTATGACTCTGCATCAAAACAAGGCAAGCAAAACGTTTCGATAAAATTAAAATTTTCCTGACGACGAATACATACACAATATACGCAACAATTCATCGCTTCGTTTATAAGGGTAAATACTCGCCAACTTTCAGTATCCTGAAAGTATTATTAACTGGTGCTACATTATCCAGCGCATCAGTTAATTCTTTTATGGGGTCATCCAGCGCTTCATCCGCCAGCTCAAACACGCCCCAGTGAACAGGGAACGCCAGCGGGCAACCTAACTGTTGCCACAGCGCAACGGCAGACTGGGGATCCATATGGTGTACGGCCATAAACCATCGTGGAGCATAGGCGCCAACGGGCAATGCTGCAGCATCAATTTTCCCCAAACGTTCCGGTATCATCAGCAGCTCAGGCGAATAGCCGGTATCGCCACTAAACCAGAACCGGTGATGCCGCCCTTCAAAGACCCAGCCGCACCACAATGAGCGATTGCGGTTCCAGAGCGTGCGCATACTCCAGTGCTGCGCCGGTACGGCGGATAATGTTATCCCCTGCCAGGTATAACTCTGCCACCAGTCGAGCTCAACCACCTGTTTTGCGCCCCGGCGGCGAAACCAGCCGCCCAGGCCTAAAGGAACAAACACGCTAACGTCCGGAAAGCGTTTGAGAATGTGGCGAACAGTGAGTTCATCAAGATGATCGTAATGGTTATGCGAGATAACGACCGCGTCAAGCTGGTGCAGTTGATCGACAGAGAGTGCCGGAGGCGTTCTACGCTGCGGCCCTAAGAAAGGAAGTGGAGAAGCGCGCCTTGAAAAAACGGGATCGGTAAGAAGGAAATTGCCGTCCAGCTGCAGCAGGATGCTCGCATGTCCGAGCCACCACGCACCATCCTGCTGCGGCTGCTGAAGATCGGCCGGTTGCCACCACCGCCGTATAAAGTCATCGTAGCCGAACGCGGGCGGCTTCGGTAAGCCAGCGGCTTTGCGTTCTTTGCGCCAGCGGTCAAGGTCGCCAGGCTGGTGTCCTGCAGAAGTGGTATTACGAAAACCGTTTGGGGTGTGATGTTTCAGGGAGGGGTCATACCAGGGATTTTTCCAGACCACTGCCACCTCCCGGAATAATACGATTAACGCTCAGCCACCAGGCGGATAAAATCGTCTTGATCGTTGTTCTCGTCAACGACCGCTTCTTTTTGTGCTTCTTTCTCTTCCGGCTCGTTAGCCTCGCACAGACGACGCAACAGTGCATTCTGCCGTTTTTGCTGCTCAAGCAGCGCTTCCAGCAGTTCGATCTGCTCATTGGTACGTGAACTGGCACGGTTTACGAAAAACCAAATGACCAGCCCCACCAGCAGAACAACCAAAGAGATCGTCAGGGATGCCATATTTAGCAGCCCTGAATTCAGTAACTCACCCATTTCACCACCTCAATAAAAACGTCTATTTTACCACTGGCGCGAAGGAAGGAAATCACCTGAAGAAAAAATGCGTGCTACCACGGAATAAACTTATTGATTGCGCAAACGCCGCTAAAAAACTGTACATCCTGATCGCACATCACGTTGATAGTCTGCGTCCACAATACCACGCACGCTATCAGCACGATAATCAGAATCACCCAGCGTATTTTTTTCACTCCACACTCCGTTTACAGACCTGATATGACCAGGTTATCACGGTTATCTTAAACAAGGACTAACTGTAGCGCCATCAGGCTCTTTTCAGAATCCTGCACTTGTTTCATTACGTAAACCGGTTAGGCTAGCATCATGATAACAATGATAAAGAGGTAATAATGCGCTTAATTATTCGTACAATTGTTGCACTGGCGATACTCTGGATTGGCCTTCTTTTAACGGGTTATGGCGTGCTGGTGGGAAGCACCGAAAACGCCGCAGGGTTAGGCATTCAATGTAAGTATTTAACAGCACAGGGAGTTAGCACGGCGCAGTATCTCCATTCGGATAGCGGGATCATTGGGTTAACCAACTGCCCGGTACTGCGCAAGACCTCCGTCGTGATTGATAATGGCTGAGCCACAGCGTTTACGACAAATAAAAAACGCCGCAAAGATGCGGCGTTTTTTTATGCTAACCGGGGTTAGAACGGATAGTCGTGGTAACCCATCTGTTCAGAAATCTTACGCGCGGCGGTATGCAGAATAGCCACGTACTCGTGCAGGCGCTCTTCCGAGAAGCGAAGCGTTGGGAAAGAGATGCTCAACCCCGCGATCACGACGCCAAAACGGTCAAACACCGGAACGCCAATACAGCGCAGCCCTTCTTCCTGCTCTTCGTTATCTTCGCCGTACCCTTGCTCACGCACCTTGTCGAGCACCGTTAATAACTCATCGGTGTCAGTAATGGTGCGTTCAGTGCTGCGTTTGTACTCCACGCCATCGAGGATCTGTTTAACTTCTTCACGATCGCGCCACGCCAGCAGAACCTTACCGATTGCCGTGCTGTAAAGCGGGTTGCGGCGACCAATGCGCGAATACATACGCAGGTTATACATGGAGTCTATTTTATGGATGTAAACAATACTGTCTTCATCCAGCGCGCCCAGGTGGATAGTCTCTTTGGTCAGGCGGGAGATCTCGCGCATCTGAATATCCGCGCTACGGATCAGATCCACGTTTTGCAATGCCCGGGCACCCAGTTCAAACAGTTTCAGCGTCAGAGAATATTTTTCAGATTCGCCTTCCTGTGCAACGTAACCCAGTGATTTCATGGTTTGCAAAAAGCGGTAAACGGTGCTTTTCGACATCATCACGCGCTGTGACAACTCTGTGATACCAATTTCACGCTCTTCCCCGAGCGCCTGTAAGATGCCAAACACCTTCAGCACGGAAGAAACTGAATCTGGCTGTTTATCCAAATCCGCAATTGCCATTTACCACCTCATAGAGAGTGTTTTATAAAAATCAGAACCGGTTTTTATTATAAATTCCCGTCATGTTACCTGCAATCAATCCGCGTTTACTTCGTTACAAATCTGCGACATAAAACGGTGTTAACGATGCTAAAATAGTTACCCTGAGAATAATTTCACTCTGAGCTATTTATCCCCGATGGAAAAGAACCTTTCCGATGGCCTGCCTTTGCCCCAGCGGTATGGCGCTATCGCTACGATTATTATTGGTATCTCAATGGCCGTTCTTGACGGCACGATTGCGAACGTTGCCCTTCCCACCATTGCAACCGATCTGCATGCTTCCCCGGCCAGTTCGATATGGATTGTTAACGCCTATCAGATTGCGATTGTGGTTTCCCTGCTCTCCTTTTCTTTTCTGGGCGATATGTTCGGCTACCGTCGGATATATCAGTGCGGGCTGGTGGTATTTACCTTTACATCACTGCTGTGCGCCCTTTCGGACTCTCTGCATACGCTGACGCTGGCGCGCATCGCGCAAGGTTTTGGCGGCGCGGCGCTGATGAGCGTCAATACGGCGCTAATCCGCTTAATCTATCCGCACCGCCATCTGGGCCGCGGCATGGGGATAAATTCGTTTATTGTCGCGGTCTCTTCTGCCGCCGGGCCAACGATTGCAGCGGCCATTCTTTCTGTCGCCTCGTGGCAGTGGCTGTTCGCCATAAACGTGCCGCTGGGTATCGTGGCCATCTTCTTTGCCCTGCGATTTCTCCCCGCTAACGGCCCGAAAAGCACCATGCCGCGCTTTGACGTAGCAAGCGCGGTGATGAATGCGCTCACCTTTGGTCTGCTGATTACCGCCCTGAGCGGTTTTGCGCAGGGTCAATCCCTGATGCTAACCGCCGTGGAGCTTGTTGCCCTGCTGGTGACGGGCTTCTTCTTTGTTCGCCGCCAGCTTTCCCTGCCGGTGCCCTTACTGCCGGTCGATCTGCTGCGTATTCCCCTCTTTTCGCTTTCCATCTGCACCTCCGTCTGCTCATTCTGCGCCCAGATGCTGGCTCTGGTTTCTCTGCCCTTCTTCCTGCAAAGCGTGATAGGACGTTCCGAAGTGGAGACCGGGCTGCTGTTAACCCCCTGGCCGCTGGCGACGATGGTGATGGCACCGCTGGCAGGTTACTTAATAGAACGTGTACATGCCGGTTTGTTGGGCGCGGTGGGGCTGGCCGTGATGGCAACAGGTCTTTTCGCGCTGGCGCTGCTTCCATCATCGCCAGGGGATCTGGACATAATCTGGCGCATGATCCTGTGCGGAGCCGGGTTTGGCCTGTTTCAGTCCCCCAACAACCACACCATTATTACCTCTGCGCCGCGCCACCGCAGCGGAGGGGCCAGCGGCATGCTGGGGACCGCGCGTCTGCTGGGGCAAAGCACCGGTGCGGCGCTGGTTGCCCTGATGTTTAACCTTGCCGGGCAAAACGGTAACCACGTTGCGCTTCTCACCGCAGGTGCGCTTGCCACCCTTGCAGCCATCGTCAGCGGGTTGCGCGTGACCCAATCCGGCGTTCAGGCATAAAAAAAGCCGGACGGAGTCTTCTCCTGCCCGGCTTATTTAAGCGCTTAGCGTTACTTCAGGTATTCTCCACTGCGCAGCGCTTCAATACGTTTATCCAGCGGCGGGTGAGACATAAACAGCTCGCTCAGCGACTTTGATTTGCCGTTGATGCAGAAGGCCATCATGCTGTTCGCTTCCTGCGGCTCGTAGCTGGTTTTCAGACGCTGCAGGGCGGCAATCATCTTTTCACGCCCTACCAGCTTCGCTGAACCGGCATCCGCATGGAACTCACGGTGACGGGAGAACCACATGGTGATAATGCTGGCCAGAATACCGAACACCAGTTCCAGCACCATCGATACGGCGAAGTAGATCAGCGGATTACCGTTGCTCTCTTCACCTTCATCACGGTTGCCGCCCATGAAGCCAGCCGCAATCTGCGCCAGGATACGGGAGATGAAGATAACGAAGGTGTTCACCACACCCTGAATCAGGGTCATGGTCACCATGTCACCGTTGGCGATATGGCTGATTTCGTGCGCGATAACCGCTTCGGCTTCGTCACGGCTCATGTTCTGCAACAACCCGGTGCTCACGGCAACCAGCGAGGCATCACGACGGGCACCCGTAGCAAACGCGTTAATATCCGGGGCATGGTAAATAGCAACCTGCGGCATCGCAATGCCTGCCTGCTTAGACTGCTGTGCCACCGTATTCATCAGCCACTGTTCCATGTCGTTACGCGGCTGTTCAATCACCTCACCGCCTACGGATTTCAGCGCCATCCACTTTGACATCAGCAGGGAAATGAAAGAGCCACCAAAACCAAACAGCAGCGCCATAATCAACAGACCCTGAACGCTGCTCGACTGAATTCCCGTCAGGCTTAGCACTAGCCCGAAAACCACCATCACCGCCAGGTTGGTGAGCAGGAAGAGCGCGATTCGCATCATAATTTTCTTTTAACCTCAGTTTAACAAAACGCACTATGCGATTACCCACATCGTATGGGTATTACGGCTATTTTCAAGCATCCGGTGGGCGTAAGTCACCAGAAAGACACAACTTTACACAATTGGAAATCAGCCTGACGGAAGGATGCAGAACAAAAAGAAACAGGCACAATTTCTTGTGCCTGTTGGGAGATTATTTTGCCGGAGCGGGCTGTACGGCAGGCTTCTCTTTTTCCAGATTCGCCAGGTCGAGCGCGATATGCACCGTCTCGTCCAGGTACGGATCCGGCTCCTGGTAATCTTTTGGCAGATCGTCCAGTTTCTTGAGCAGAGGCTTACCTTCTCGCTTGAAGCGATCGTTGATACGCGCCAGACGCGTTGCGTCGTCCTCATTGTTCTCTTTTTCACGCTGAGCGTAGTTCAGAGAAACAATATTCCGCTTATCTTTCAGGGCATTGAAACGCGCAATGTCCTTCATGATGTACTGGAATTCCGGATCTTTCGCGATGCGTTCATTATGCGCTTTCAGCAGTTCAGGGCCAAACTGCGTCATATCACCCGCCTTCACGAATGTCGCAGCATTGATGCTGTCCCACGGCAACGCGTTATCTTCAAACTTCTCGCCGGTTTCGGTCTCTTCCGTGCCGGTCGGCATCATGATATCCGGCGTTACGCCTTTACGCTGCGTACTGCCGCCGTTAACGCGGTAGAACTTCTGAATGGTGTACTGAACGGAGCCCAGCGCAGGCCATTCCGGACGCAGCATCTGATCGTAAATACGGTTCAGCGAGCGATACTGCTGAACAGTACCTTTGCCGAAGGTGGGCTCACCCACGATTAGCGCGCGGCCATAGTCCTGCATTGCAGCGGCAAAGATTTCAGATGCGGACGCGCTGAAGCGGTCAACCAGAACCACCAGCGGGCCTTTGTAATAGACCACACCGTCGTTATCAGCATCTTCACGAACTTTACCGTTGTTATCACGCACCTGTACAACCGGGCCAGACGGGATAAACAGGCCTGAGAGCGACACTGCTTCGGTCAGCGCACCGCCACCGTTCGTGCGCAGGTCGATGATGACGCTGCTCACGTTCTGCTTCTCAAGTTTCTGCAGCTGAACTTTTACATCGTCGGTCAGCCCCACGTAGAAGCCAGGGATATCCAGGACACCCACCTTCTCTTTACCCACGGTTTTCACCGACATTTTCACCGCGCGGTCTTCCAGACGGATACGCTCGCGGGTCAGGGTCACGATACGGGTTTTGGTGCCTTTACCGGCAGGCAGAATTTCCAGACGAACTTTGCTGCCTTTCGGACCTTTGATCAGCGCAACCACATCGTCCAGACGCCAGCCAATGACATCAACCATGCTCTGACCGGTTTGTCCTACCCCCACAATGCGATCGCCTACGCTTATCGCTTTGCTTTTGGATGCCGGGCCGCCCGCGACCATGGAGTTGATCACCGTGTAGTCATCATCCATTTGCAGTACCGCGCCAATACCTTCCAGAGACAGGCTCATCTCAGTATTGAACTGTTCGGTATTGCGTGGAGAGAGATAGTTGGTGTGCGGATCGATTTCGTGCGCAAAGGCGGTCATCGCCAGCGAGAAAACATCTTCACTGTTGGTCTGCGCCAGACGGCGAATGGCAAATTTGTAACGACGCGTCAGCGTGTCGCGGATCTCTTTTTCATCTTTGCCGGTCAGCTTGAGGCTTAGCTCGTCGTATTTGACCTTTCCATCCCACAGCGCGTTCAGTTCGGCTTCGTCTTTCGGCCAGGGCGCTTTGCTGCGATCGAGATTAAAGGTGTCGTTGCCGGTGAAGTCCATTGGACGTTCCAGCACTTTCAGCGCGTACTGATAGCGTTCAAAGCGGCGCTTCTGCGACAGGTTGTAGAGATCGTAGAACAGATCCAGCTTGCCTGACCGCAGCTCATCACCCACCTCGGATTTGCGCTTAGCGAACTGCTCGACATCGCTGGCGAGCAAAACGTTATGGCTGTAATCCAGCAAGTTCAGATAGCGGTCAAAGATTTTGGCCGAAAAGGCCTGATCGAGATCGAACTGACGATAGTGCGAGCGGGTAAAGCGAGAGGTTACACGCTCGCTTACCGTCGCGTGCTGCGTCTCTTCCTTGAGTACCGGAATTTGATCAACACGCGTGATATCGTCCACTGCGAAAGCGTGACCTGTTATGGCAAACAGGCCCGCCAGCGCGGTGAGCTTAAAAAAAGTGTTCATGCCAGGCTTGGCCTCCGTTTCAGAACAACAAGTGTTCTGCGCGTACAATCATTGACATACCAGAAGTCAGCTGTACACGAACGCCATCTTTGGTGATTTCCAGTACGGTGGCGTCCATTGCGTTGTTGCCCGCTTTTACTTTCAGAGCCTGACCCACGCTTAGGGCGTTAATGTCAGAAACCGGAGTATGGCGCTGCTCTTCACGAGGCGCACGAGGGGCTTTCGCTGCTGGTTTGTCTGCACGCGGTTTGCGATCGTTATTGTCGTGACGACGCGGCGCAGGACGTGGTTTACGCTCACGACGAGGCGCTTCTTCCTGGCCGTTTGCCGCTGCGGCTTCGCGTTTTTTCGCCTGCTGTTCTGCACGTTGTGCCTGAACGCGTGCTTTGGCTTCTTCCAGCTGCTTGCGCGCGTGTTCTACGTGCTGCTCGTCCAGCTCGCCGCAAGGGTTGCCGTCGAGATCCACGCGGGTCGCGCCCGGTTTGATACCGTACAGGTAACGCCAGCTCGAAGTATAAAGACGTAAGGCAGAACGCAGCTGAGTTTTGCTGAGGTTCATTTCCCCTTCAACACGCGCTACCAGATCCTGAAAAATACCGACTTTCAGGGGACGTGCTTCACCTTCCGCGCTGAAGCACTGCGGGAAACGCTCGGCCAGAAATGCGATAACTTCTTTACTGCTATTCAACTTAGGTTGATTTTCCATGAAATTTCCTGATTACAACGGACGTTGCCAACAAGCGCAGGCATGAACAGGCGTCATTATAATGACGCTATCAGTAAATGCTACGTTATCCGTTGATTATCCTGCGACGCTCGCAAAGAATTTTTGATAATCGGTTGCAGCGAGGACGTTTTCCAGATTCGCCACCAGCTCGCGCAGCCCCTGTTCGTCCTCGGTTGTAAAGCGACTGAAGACCGTACTGTCGATATCCAGAACGCCAATAATCTGATTTTTTACCACCAGCGGCAGAACGATCTCTGAATTGCTGGCAGCATCGCAGGCGATATGCCCGTCAAACGCATGAACATCTTCCACGCGCTGAACCTGATTCTCGGCCACCGCGGTACCGCATACGCCGCGCCCTACCGGAATACGCACGCAGGCCAGTTTGCCCTGAAACGGACCCAGCACCAGCGTTTCACCTTCCAGGAGATAAAAACCAGCCCAGTTCACATCGGATAGCCGTTCGAACAGCAATGCGCTAGTATTTGCCAGAGTGGCTAAGAAGCTGGTTTCACCTGCCATCAATGCCTTAAAATCGCGGTTCAGATCCGCGTAGAATTCTGTTTTGTTCATTATTCAATCACTTAGTTGTCTTACAAAATTACCGCATAGCCTATTAAAATAAGCAATAAATGCGCTCATGCTCAAGATGAATCCGTTCATGAGTTAATATAACGTTCAACAATACTTATTTGCGCGCAGCTGATGGCCTTAAAAACAACCAAAATTACGCCGACAAAAAAGATAACTGTCCATACGGTAAGCGACGCTTTGCCTCGTGCACATTATCAGCGTTGCCCCCAGTGCGATACGCTTTTTATGTTGCCGAAGATGAAATCGCACCAAAGCGCCTTTTGTCCCCGCTGTGACGCTAAAATTCGTGACGGCCGCGACTGGTCGTTAACCCGCCTTGCCGCTATGGCCGTTACCATGCTGCTGCTGATGCCCTTCGCCTGGACCGAGCCGCTTCTGAAGCTTTACCTGCTTGGTGTGCGCATTGACGCCAACGTGCTGCAGGGTATCTGGCAGATGACGAGCCAGGGCGATCCTCTCACCGCCGCCATGGTACTGTTCTGCGTGGTCGGCGCGCCGCTGGTGCTGGTTGCAGCCATTGCCTACCTGTGGTTTGGTAACATACTGGGAATGAACCTGCGTCCGGTATTGCTGATGCTGGAAAAGCTTAAAGAGTGGGTCATGCTGGATATCTATCTGGTGGGCGTGGGCGTGGCATCAATCAAGGTGCAGGACTATGCCTTTCTGCAGCCGGGCGTCGGGCTTTTTGCCTTTATCTGCCTGGTATTGCTCAGCATCCTGACACTGATCCACCTGAACGTTGAGCAGCTTTGGGAGCGTTTTTACCCGCAGCGCCCTGCCACCCGCCCGGATGAAAACCTCCGCGTCTGTCTGGGATGCCATTACACCGGGTTGCCCGACAAGCGTGGACGCTGCCCGCGCTGCCACATACCGTTGAGGTTACGACGCAACAACAGCCTGCAAAAATGCTGGGCGGCGCTGATTGCCTCCCTGGTGTTTCTGTTCCCGGCCAATATGCTGCCGATATCCATTATTTACGTGAACGGTGGCCGTCAGGAAGATACTATCCTCTCCGGTATTATCTCCCTTGCACACAGTAACGTTGGGGTGGCGGCCATCGTCTTTATTGCCAGTATCCTGGTTCCCTTTACCAAAGTGGTGGTGATGTTTACCCTGCTCGTCAGCATTCACTTTAAGTGTGAACAAGGTTTACGTACCCGTATTCTGCTTCTGCGATTCGTCACCTGGATTGGCCGCTGGTCAATGCTGGATCTGTTTGTGATTTCGCTGATGATGTCGCTGATCAATCGCGACCAGCTTCTTGCTTTTACTATGGGACCCGCGGCTTTTTATTTCGGCTCTGCGGTGATATTGACTATTCTTGCTGTGGAATGGCTGGATAGCCGCTTACTTTGGGATGCACATGAGTCAGGAAACCCCCGCTTCGCCGACTGAAGCGAGAATTAAAACTAAACGCCGCATTTCGCCATTCTGGTTGCTGCCCGTCATCGCCCTGATGATTGCAGGCTGGCTTATCTGGACGAGCTATGAAGATCGCGGCAGTACCGTCACCATTGATTTTCAGACCGCCGACGGCATCGTCGCCGGACGAACCCCCGTTCGTTTTCAGGGGGTCGAAGTCGGTACGGTTCAGGACATCTCCCTTGGAAAAGGGCTTAACAAGATTCAGGTGCGGGTCAGTATTAAATCTGACATGCAGGATGCTCTTCGCAGCGAAACGCAGTTCTGGCTGGTGACGCCGAAAGCCTCCCTGGCCGGCGTGTCCGGGCTGGATGCGCTGGTTGGCGGCAACTACATCGGCATGATGCCGGGCAAGGGTGAACCGCAAGATCACTTTGTCGCGCTGGATACGCAGCCGAAATACCGCCTCAATAACGGCGATCTGATGATCCATCTTCAGGCACCGGATTTGGGCTCGCTGAACAGCGGCTCGCTGGTCTACTTCCGCAAGATTCCGGTTGGCCGCGTGTATGATTACAGCATCAACCCGAATAAACAGGGCGTCACCATTGATGTGCTGATCGAGCGTCGCTTCACCAATCTGGTGAAAAAAGGCAGCCGCTTCTGGAACGTGTCCGGCGTCGATGCCGACCTCAGCCTGAGCGGTGCAAAAGTGAAGCTGGAGAGTCTGGCCGCCCTGGTTAACGGTGCCATTGCCTTTGACTCCCCGGAAAACTCAAGCCCTGCCACGGCCGATGACACGTTCGGTTTATACCCGGATCTGGCGCACAGCCAGCGTGGCGTGATCGTTAAGCTCGTTCTGCCTGATGCCAAAGGGCTGAAAGCTGGGTCAACGCCGCTGATGTACCAGGGACTGCAGGTCGGCCAGCTCACCAAAATGACGCTCAACCCTGGCGGTTCGGTCACGGGCGAAATGACGGTCGATCCGAGCGTGGTCGATCTCCTGCGCGAGAAAACGCGCATCGAGATGCGCAGCCCTAAACTCTCTCTGAACGATGCCAGCCTCAGCACGCTGCTGACCGGAAATACCTTTGAACTGATCCCCGGTGAAGGTCAGCCCAGCAATAGCTTCGTCATTGCCCCGGCGGATAAAGCGCTGCTGCAAAAACCAGGCGTCGTGACGGTTACGCTCAATGCGCCTGAAAGTTACGGCATTGAGGCCGGTCAGCCGCTGATTCTGCACGGCGTACAGGTGGGTCAGGTGCTGGAGCGAACGCTCTCCGAAAATGGCGTGAGCTTCTCGGTAGCTATCGATCCGCAATACAGCAACCTCGTCCATGGCGACAGTAAGTTCGTGGTGAACAGCCGCGTCGACGTGAAGGTGGGTCTGGACGGCGTGGAGTTCCTCGGCGCCAGCGCCAGCGAATGGGTTAACGGCGGTATTCGCATTTTGCCGGGCAATAAAGGCCCCGTTCGCGACAGCTACCCGCTCTACGCCAACCTGGACAAAGCGATTGAAAACAGCCTGAGCGATATGCCAACCACGACCCTGACCTTAAGCGCCGAGACGCTGCCTGACGTTCAGGCGGGCTCCGTGGTGCTCTACCGCAAATTTGAGGTTGGGGAGGTGATCGCCGTTCGCCCGCGTGCGGACGCGTTTGATATCGAACTGCATATCAAGCCCGAGTACCGCAAGCTGCTGACCCCAAACAGCGTCTTCTGGGCCGAGGGCGGCGCGAAGGTGCAGCTTAACGGCAACGGCCTGACCGTGCAGGCCTCCCCGCTCTCGCGCGCGCTGCGCGGGGCGATCAGCTTTGATAACCTCAGCGGCGCGGGCGCGAACCTGCGTAAAGGCGATAAGCGAATTCTCTTCCCATCCGAAACCGCCGCGCGTGCCGTGGGTGGGCAGATTACCCTGCATGCGTTCGATGCCGGCAAGCTGGCGGAAGGCATGCCAATTCGCTACCTGGGCATTGATATCGGGCAGATCCAGAAGCTGACGCTCATCACCTCGCGCAACGAGGTGCAGGCCACCGCCGTGCTTTATCCGGAATATGTGCAGACCTTCGCCCGCTCGGGTTCCCGCTTCTCGGTGGTGACCCCACAGATTTCGGCCGCGGGCGTTGAGCATCTCGACACCATTCTGCAGCCTTACATCAACGTCGAGCCCGGTCAGGGCAAAGCCCGTCGTGATTTCGAGCTGCAGGAAGCTACCATTACCGACTCGCGCTACCTTGGCGGCCTGAGCATTGTGGTGGAAGTGCCGGAAGCGGGCTCGCTTGGCATCGGTACGCCGGTGCTGTTCCGCGGCATTGAGGTGGGTACGGTAACGGGCCTCACGCTCGGCACACTCTCCGACCGCGTGATGGTGGCGCTACGCATCAGCGAGCGTTACCAGCATCTGGTGCGTAATAACTCGGTGTTCTGGCTGGCATCCGGCTATTCGCTGGACTTCGGCCTGACGGGTGGCGTGGTGAAAACCGGTACCTTCAACCAGTTCATCCGCGGCGGTATTGCCTTTGCCACCCCGCCGGGAACGCCGCTGGCGCCGAAAGCGCAGCCGGGTAAACACTTCCTGCTGCTGGAAAGCGAACCGAAAGAGTGGCGCGAATGGGGAACGGCCCTGCCGCGTTAATCTGACAGGCTCCGGTGTCAACGCACCGGAGCCTTTATGTTACACTGCGCACCTGAACTTTTCCCTGTGGTGTGCTCGTGGCTCAAAACTCCGTATTTCTTCCCGATCAATTCCTGGCGCAGATGCGCGAGGCGCTTCCCTCTCATCTGTCGCTGGACGATTTTATCGCCGCCTGTCAGCGTCCGTTACGCCGCAGCATTCGCGTCAACACCCTGAAAATCAGCGTCGAGGATTTTCTGACGCTGGTTTCTCCGTACGGCTGGCAGCTTACGCCGGTTCCGTGGTGTGAAGAGGGATTCTGGATCGACCGCGATGACGAAGACGCGGTGCCGCTGGGAAGTACCGCAGAACATCTGAGCGGTCTGTTTTATATTCAGGAAGCGAGCTCGATGTTACCGGTTGCCGCCCTGTTCGCCGACGGTAACGCGCCTGAACGCGTGATGGATGTCGCCGCCGCGCCCGGCTCGAAAACCACGCAGATTGCCGCGCGCATGGGCAATCGCGGAGCAATCCTCGCCAACGAATTTTCCGCCAGCCGCGTGAAGGTGTTGCATGCCAATATCAGCCGCTGCGGTATTCACAATGTCGCTCTTACGCACTTCGACGGTCGCGTCTTTGGCGCCGCCCTGCCGGAAATGTTTGATGCCATCCTGCTGGACGCCCCCTGCTCCGGTGAAGGGGTAGTGCGTAAAGATCCCGATGCGTTAAAGAACTGGTCCGTGGAGAGCAATCTTGAGATCGCCGCCACGCAGCGCGAGCTGATCGACAGCGCGTTCCACGCCCTGCGCCCCGGCGGCACGCTGGTCTATTCAACGTGCACCTTAAACCGCGATGAAAACGAAGACGTCTGCCTGTGGCTGAAAGCGCAATATCCGGATGCGGTCGAGCTCCTGCCGCTTAACGATCTGTTTTCCTCGGCACAGGAGGCGGTCACGCCGGAAGGTTTCCTCCACGTGTTCCCGCAGATTTACGACTGCGAAGGGTTCTTTGTGGCGCGCCTGCGTAAAACGCAGGCGGTTGCTCCCCTGCCCGCCCCCAAATTCAAGGTCGGCAATTTCCCGTTTGCGCCCCTCAAAGGGCGCGATGCAGCACAGCTTGTCGCCGCCGCCGAAAAGGTTGGCCTGGTCTGGGATGAGAGCCTGCGACTCTGGGTGCGTGATAAAGAGGTATGGTTGTTCCCGGCAGAGATCGCACCGCTCATCGGAAAGGTCCGTTTTTCCCGAATCGGGATCCGCCTGGCGGAAGTGCATAATAAAGGCTATCGCTGGCAGCATGAGGCCGTCATCGCGCTTGCCGGACGCGAGAATACCTTTGCCCTGACGCACCAGGAAGCCGAAGAGTGGTACCGTGGCCGCGATGTTTATCCTGACAGCTCGCCCTCCGCAGATGAAGTGGTAGTGACCTATCAGGGATTCCCGCTGGGGCTGGCCAAAAAGGTCGGTTCAAGGCTTAAAAACAGCTATCCACGCGAACTGGTCCGGGATGGCCGACTGTTTACCGGTAACGATCGCACCGCCTGAAAAAAGCGCATTTTTTTACTGGCGATTTTGCTCTCCTTGTCTACGATCAAAAATGGATGCCCATACTGGTCATACCAGATTTTGACAACCGACCCGGAGAGCACTATGACGAAAACTAGCGTGCGTATTGGCGCTTTTGAGATCGACGACGCAGAGCTGCGCGGCGAAGCACAAGGCGATCGAACGTTAAGTATTCCCTGCAAATCCGACCCGGATTTGTGCATGCAGCTCGATGCATGGGATGCAGACACCAGCGTCCCGGCAATACTTGATGGCGAACATTCTGTCCTTTACCGTGAGCATTACGATAGTAAAACCGATGCCTGGGTCATGCGTCTTGCCTGACCTAAAGAGAACCCGCCCGAAGGCGGGTTATTTATTACTGCAGCTGCGCCAGCGTAAAGTAACCGTCAAATACGGCCCCCGTATCAATGTAGTGCAGATTGTCAAAATCATACCTTCTGTCGACGGGCGTATGTCCGAACCAGAAGTGATCCGCCCCGCTAATTCCCTGCCCTTTGCCCACCATAAACCCCATCAGGCGGTCGCGATCCCATAACACGCGCTGGGCGCTTACCGGTTTTTCCCAGCGGTATTCCTCCGCCGGGTAATCAGCATGAGCAATAACGTTCAACCCGTTCGCGCAGGTAATTTCGATAATATGCGGTAACGCACGGCATGCGTTAAGTAACGAGCGCGCCCGCTGCTGCTCTTCATGCTTAAGCCGCGAAAACCACATTCCGCCATTCATTGTCCAGAGCGCAAAATCATTATTATCCAGGCTATCTATTGCCATTTGCTCATGATTGCCCCGCACTGCTCGAAACCATTTCTCATTGATGAGCTGCAATGATTTCTCGCTGTCCGGACCACGATCGATCAGATCGCCAACGGAAATAAGTAAATCCTCATAAGGATTGAAATGACGGCGTTTCAGTTCCTCCATGAGCCTCTGGTAACAGCCGTGTATGTCGCTGACAACCCATACGTGACGCCACTCTCCACCTTCTATTCGCTGATACATAAGGCCTCCCTTTAACAGTATAGCCGCCGTCAAAAGCGCAAGAAGATCAGCGCAGCCCTTACAAAGTAAAACAAACGGTAAACCAAAGAGAAATAAAGATCCGCGCGCTCTTAATCCCTTTTTACTGGCTCCTTAGAATAAGGGGAGATAAAAACGAGAGGTCTTCACGTGTCTAATACACAGCTACATAACGATGTTTTCTATCCGCATCGCACGAATATTATTTCCGAGCTGGTGAACGGCAAACGCGTCCCGGGGCCAATCTGGCGGAAACGCGACTACCGACTGAAGTTCCTTTTACGTTCCCTGCTCTTTTGGTCTTCCACCCACCGTATGCTGGAAGCCCTCTCTGGCCGTGACGATTTCGACAAACTGCTGACATCGCAAATTACGTTGCCCAGCAAGACCCATCGGCAGTACCTGATGCGCGGCTTAACGGCTAACGATCGCGCCGACGCTATCGTTAACCATTACTACTGGATCGATCGCCTGAAGGAGAGCCGTCTTGCCCAGGCTATGACCGGCGCGCAGGAACAACCTATTGCGGAGTTCCACGTCAAAGACGGCGTGACCTACACGGTTAATGCGTCTTCAGCTGGCAAAGCCGAGCGTGAAGGTGAGAGTACGCTCTGGCTGCGCGACAACAAGGATACGCTTCTTGCCAGCCTGACCTTTAGCGTCGCCCGCAGCAATGGCCAGCCCGTTGTGGTCATTGGCGGACTTCAGGGCCCCCGTCGCTGCGTGTCACGAGATGCCATTAAACTGGCAACTCGCGCCTGCCATGGCCTGTTTCCCAAGCGCGTGCTGATGGAGGTACTTTTCCAGCTGGCAGCGCAGTCATCTGTTCGGGCCATTTTTGCCGTCAGCGATGAGGGACACGTTTTCCGCGCGCTGCGCTATCGCCTCAGCAAAGGCCGTCATTTCCACGCCAGCTATGACGAATTCTGGGATTCTTTGGGTGGAAAAAAACTTTCCACCTTCTGCTGGCAGCTGCCGCTGCAGATGGAGCGCAAATCCCTCGACGAGATAGCCAGTAAAAAACGCGCTGAATACCGTCGTCGCTTTGAACTGCTTGATGAAATTGAGGCGTCCGTTAAGTCCCATTTCTAATCGCGACAAGCGTTTTCGCTCTCAGCACAGAGAATGCACTCGGTTTGAGAAAGGAATGATAAAGCAGAGCACTCTTGCATATGCCAGGGGTGCTCAGTTAGCATTGCGCGAAATGAAAATAGCGAATGCGTTGGAAAAGCGCAGTGTAGACGCAAATTTAAGGACTTTAATGATGATTTACGACTGCTTCTTGTATTACGATGAAGATATGCTTCTTGATATCAGGCTAAATACGCTAGCGGACGTTGTTGATCGGTTCGTTATCGTTGAGTCAACGCATACCTTTACCGGCAAAAAGCGGCAGCTTCACTTTGACATAAATAAATACGGTCCTTTTAAAGATAAAATTATTTATGTTGTGCATGATGAAACACCTCTCATGAAAGCCTCTGACGGCGGCGATCAGCATCAGGACGGTCTGGTGGTGGATGCATGGGCGAATGAAGCCGCGCAGAGAAATGCCATCATGCAGGGCCTCAAAAGTGCTAAAGATGATGATTTGATTTTAATTTCCGATGTGGACGAGATTTTTTCACCACAGGTTATCGGCTCTATCAACGCGAATAAACTCTGCACAACGCTTTATCAGAATTTTTATAATTATCAGTTTAATCTGCAGGTTTTTAATACAGATAACACCCCAAGAAAGTGTAAACTGCCGAGAGCGACAAAATATAAAAACCTCGTTCATTTTTTTGGCGGCGAGCCTGAGTCGTTCAGAAATCTTAAACGCACCAGAAGCTTCAAAAA
>NZ_JADBQO010000024.1:0-110959 GCF_014895875.1 Enterobacter cloacae complex sp. P12RS | reverse complement strand
TTAAGTGAAGAGGCCATCCGCAAGGATGGCCTTTTTGCGTTTCTGCGCTGCACAAACCGTAGGCCGGGTAAGGCGAAGCCGCCACCCGGCAAGTCAGACCGCACTCCACTTCACAATAAACTCAGCAATCCCATCCTCATCATTTAAATCCAGCACCGGAACCTCAATATCGAGAGCAACATCGCTGGCCACCGCAATCACATGCTCATCCAGCGTTAACTCGCTGATATCGTGCCCGGCATCGCTTCTGAACAGCAGGATCTTAGGCACGGCCTCATGCTTAAATCCCTCAACCAGCACCAGATCCAGCATGGAGTGATCCATCCGGCTCACCAGATACGCGAGATCCAGCGGTGCCTCATCCGGCGTTTCTGTCATCAATGCCCAACGCTGGTTGCTTGCTACCATTGTCTGCGCGGCACCCGCTTTGCGCAGCTCATAGCTATCTTTGCCCGGCTTATCGACATCCATATTATGGTGAGTATGCTTAATCAAGCCTGGACGAATACCGCGGGCGCACAGAGCGAGTATCAGTTTTTTCAGCAACGTGGTTTTTCCTGTCCCACTCCAGGCTGAAATGGCTAAAACAGAGTTCATCTCTTCTCCTGCATGGCCTGTAAATCTTCTATTGTGTTCACATTCACGAACGATGTTTTCATGTCGCTAAAATCAACAGCATGTCCGCCGACCTTACGCATAAACACCATCACTCTTCGCTCTCCGGAAGCCAGATAGTCGCTCATAGCAGGAATCAAGGATCGGTTAATGAGCGCGATAGTTGGGTGGTCGCGCTCGCCGTCATGCACCCAAACCACGGGTGAATCACCTCGCTGTTGCACCATCCGTTCCACCAGGCAGGTGGGTATAAATGGCGTATCACACGAACAAAAGAGAAACCACTCTCCCTGCGACTGCTGCATCACCGAAAGCATACCTGCCAGCGGCCCCGGAAAATCTGCGAGATTATCCTGATAAACGGGAAACCCGCTGCGCTGGTAAATATCGATATGGCGATTTGCGCTCAGCGCCATTGCTGACACCTGATCGACAAGCGTATCAGCGACATGCTGCCATAAGGGCTTGCCTTTCAGGAGCTGTAGTCCTTTATCTTCCCCGCCCATCCGCGTAGCTCTGCCGCCTGCCAGAACGACCCCAGTGATTTCCAGGCTAAGATTCACGAATATCGCCTCTTTTATTGTGGGATTGACCCTGCTAACGTGTCACTCTAAATGAAAGGAGCACCACCATGAAATGTAAACGTCTGAATGAAGTCATTGAACTCCTCCAGCCAGCCTGGCAAAAAGAGCCAGAGCTGAATCTGATGCAATTCTTACAGAAACTGGCAAAAGAGTCAGGTTTTGACGGCGATCTGGCAGACCTTTCTGACGACATCCTGATCTACCACCTCAAAATGCGCGACTCAGCCAAAGATGCTGTTATTCCTGGTATTCAGAAGGATTATGAGGAAGATTTTAAAACTGCATTGCTGCGCGCCCGAGGCGTAATTAAAGAGTAAAAGCTTGTAAGCGGAGCCACCGAAATCGCTACAAGATGATATCCTGAATCATTCGTATAATTTCCGGATGATCGGATGAACGACCAGGCTTTTACTTTCCAGACACTACACCCGGATACCATTATGGATGCCCTGTTTGAACAGGGTATTCGTGTGGATTCCGGGCTAACTCCGTTAAACAGCTACGAAAACCGCGTCTATCAATTTCAGGACGAGGATCGTCAGCGCTTCGTCGTAAAGTTCTATCGCCCTGAACGTTGGTCTGCACAGCAAATTCAGGAGGAGCACCAGTTTGCTCACGATCTGCTGGTTGATGACGTTCCCGTTGCCGCGCCGATAAAGTTCAATAACCAAACGCTGCTCACGCATGAAGGGTTTTACTACGCCGTATTCCCCAGTCTGGGTGGCCGCCAGTTTGAAGCGGATAATATCGATCAGATGGAGTGGGTTGCTCGCTATCTGGGACGCATTCATCAGACGGGACGTAAAACAGCGTTCACTGCCCGACCAACGATCGGGATTCATGAATATCTCACCGAACCACGTCAGATATTCGAAACGTCTGCGCTGATCCCCGCTGCGTTAAAGGATGATTTCCTCAACGCCACCGATAAGCTTATTGCTGCGGTGAAAACCTGCTGGCGTGATGATATTTCCGTTCTGCGCCTGCATGGCGATTGTCACGCCGGAAATATTCTCTGGCGCGATGGACCGCTGTTTGTCGATCTCGACGATGCGCGCATGGGACCAGCGGTTCAGGATCTGTGGATGCTGCTCAATGGCGACAAAGCCGAGCAGCGCATGCAGCTTGAAACGATTATTGAAGCCTATGAAGAATTTAGCCCGTTTAATTCAGACGAAATTGCCCTGATTGAGCCTTTACGTGCGATGCGTTTTGTTTATTATCTCGCATGGTTAATCAGGCGTTGGGACGACCCCGCATTTCCTCGTAATTTCCCGTGGCTTACCGGAGAAGATTACTGGCGCAGCCAGATATCTACATTCACTCAGCAGGTTAAGGTTCTTCAGGAACCCCCTCTGCAATTAACGCCGATGTATTAATTGGACACACCCAGGAGAGAGTTAATCATGAAAAAAATTTGGCTGGCGCTGGCAGGTATGATTCTGGCATTTAGCGCTTCTGCTGCGCAGTTTACCGACGGTAAACAGTTTATCACGCTGGAAAAGCCGGTTGCTGGCGAGCCACAGGTTCTGGAGTTCTTCTCATTCTATTGCCCGCACTGCTATCAATTCGAAGAGGTGCTGCATGTTTCTGACAACGTGAAGAAGAAGCTGCCGGAAGGCACCAAAATGACCAAGTACCACGTTGAGTTCCTGGGCCCGTTGGGTAAAGACCTGACTCAGGCGTGGGCGGTTGCGATGGCGCTGGGCGTGGAAGATAAAATCACTGCTCCAATGTTCGAAGCCGTACAGAAAACCCAGACCGTTCAGACCACTGCGGATATCCGCAAAGTGTTCGTTGATGCCGGTGTGAAAGGTGAAGAGTACGACGCCGCGTGGAACAGCTTTGTAGTGAAATCTCTGGTTGCTCAGCAGGAAAAAGCGGCCGCTGATCTGCAGCTTCAGGGCGTTCCGGCAATGTTTGTTAACGGCAAATATCAGCTGAACATGCAGGGCATGGACACCAGCAGCATGGATATTTTCGTACAGCAGTATGCTGACACCGTGAAATACCTGGTTGAGAAGAAGTAATTTCGTTGATATGAAAACGCCGGTCACTGACCGGCGTTTTTGTATGAAGATTTAATGCTGTCTATCTGTTCGTCTTTCTCTTTCCAGAGCGTATTAAGCCACTGCTGGAAACCACGTTTAAAATTCTTATCGTTAACGTAGTCACCGTGCAGCCCGGCATCGATCGGCACTAAATTCACCCGAACAACAATGCGAGTCAGCTTGCCGCTGAGCATATCGAAGAATGGCGTCCTGTCATTTTCCGGATAGCAGAGCGTAACGTTCAGAAGTTTATCGAACTGTGCGCCCAGCACGTTAAGCGCCATCGCAATACCCGCCGCCTTTGGCGGAAGCAGGTTCTGATAAGGGGAGCGTGTTTGTTGACGTTTATCTTCCGTAAACCGTGAGCCTTCAACAAAGTTCACGATGGTCGTTGGATGTGCGCGAAACTTTTCACAGGAGCGGCGCGTGGTCTCCACATCCTTACCGCGACGCTCCGGATGACGAATCAGATAGCTGCGCGAATAGCGTTTCATAAACGGCATATCAAGCGCCCAGCAGGCCAGCCCGATAAAGGGCACCCAGGCGAGCTGCTGCTTCAGGAAGTACTTGTTCATCGGGATATGTTTGCGAAAAAGCACGCATAACACCACGATGTCCGCCCAGCTGTGATGATTGCAAATCAGCAGGTACCAGTTCTTTTTGTTGAGGCTCTCAAGCCCTTCGACATCCCATTTCAGATGCGGATTCAGGCACAGCAGGATCGCTAGCCCTTCACACCAGCAATACATCATGAAATTACAAAACGCAGAGACGGATCGCCACACCGCAGGCACAGGCAGCAGCAGTTTAACGATCCCGGCGATAATGATTGGCACAGAACACGCAATCGTCACCAGAATAGTTAAAATGATGCTTAGCGGTAATGTTATTGCAGTGAGCAATCTCGACATGATGAGCTTTTTCAGGTGGTTAGCTTTAATGGACCGGCCGATGATACGGCGCCGGGGGCTGATTTTATCAGAAAAGTGACAAAATTATGGCGCTTTCATATCGTCAATAGACGGCTTTTCCCCTGAAGCAGAAGATTTCTCTAATATTGTGCGCTAATCAGGACTTATATCCACATAGACTAAATTGCCATCAGCAGGCTATTTTCATGCAGTGTTAGTTGTTAACATTATGATATGTAATAATTTATTCTCAACGCGCGCCTGCTTTAAGTATCTGTTTTTCATTTGAAGTGAAAATATTCACAAACTTATCCACAGTTTGAATTTTGCGAGCGATCCTCACGATCGCAAAATCTTTTCCTGTATCGAACCTGAATAACTGATGTTTTCATCCTTCTGTGGCATCCTTTACGCATAAATTGATTAAAGGCACGGACATTATGGTTCAGATCCCAGAAAACCCACTTATTCTCGTCGACGGCTCTTCTTACCTGTATCGGGCGTACCATGCGTTTCCTCCTCTGACCAATAGCGCAGGGGAACCTACCGGCGCGATGTACGGCGTGCTGAACATGCTGCGCAGCCTGATTCTTCAGTATCAGCCCACCCATGCGGCTGTCGTTTTTGATGCGAAAGGCAAAACCTTCCGCGATGAGCTGTTCGAACATTACAAATCCCATCGTCCGCCAATGCCTGACGATCTGCGTGCGCAGATTGAGCCGCTGCACGCCATGGTGAAAGCAATGGGCCTGCCGCTGCTGGCCGTCTCTGGCGTGGAGGCTGACGACGTCATCGGTACGCTGGCGCGTGAAGCTGAAAAAATGGGCCGTCCGGTGCTGATCAGCACCGGTGATAAAGATATGGCGCAGCTGGTGACGCCAGGTATTACCCTGATCAACACCATGACCAACACCATTCTGGGGCCAGAAGAAGTAGTCGCTAAGTATGGCGTGCCGCCAGAGCTGATTATCGACTTCCTCGCGTTGATGGGCGACTCCTCGGATAACATTCCTGGCGTTCCTGGCGTCGGTGAAAAAACCGCGCAGGCGCTGCTTCAGGGGCTGGGTGGCCTGGACACGCTCTACGCGGAACCAGACAAAATCGCCGGACTTTCCTTCCGTGGCGCAAAAACCATGGCCGGGAAGCTGGAAGAGAACAAAGAGGTGGCTTATCTCTCCTATAAGCTGGCAACAATCAAAACCGATGTGGAACTGGAGCTGGGCTGTGAGCAGTTGGAAGTGCAACAGCCTTCCGCTGACGACCTGCTGAGCCTGTTTAAGAAATACGAATTCAAGCGCTGGACCACTGACGTAGAAGCCGGTAAATGGCTGCAGGCAAAAGGGGCCAAACCTGCTGCTAAGCCGAAAGAGACGATTGTCGTTGATGCCGAAGATCAGGCTGAAGAAGAAGCCGCAGCGCTCTCCTTCGACAACTACGAAACCATTCTGGAAGAGTCACAGCTGATCGCCTGGATCGAGAAACTGAAAAAAGCGCCGGTCTTTGCCTTTGACACCGAAACAGACAGCCTCGACAACATCTCAGCCAATATGGTGGGATTGTCCTTTGCGACAGAGCCGGGTATTGCCGCCTACGTTCCCGTGGCGCACGACTACCTGGATGCGCCGGAGCAGATCTCCCGCGAGCGCGCGCTTGAGCTACTGAAGCCGATTCTGGAAGACGAAAAGGCGCTGAAGGTTGGGCAAAACCTCAAGTACGACCGCGGCATTCTGCAGAACTACGGCATTGAGCTGCGCGGGATTGCCTTTGACACTATGCTCGAATCCTACATTCTGGACAGCGTGGCGGGCCGTCATGATATGGATTCCTTATCTGACCGCTGGCTCAAGCACAAAACCATTACCTTTGAAGAGATTGCCGGTAAAGGGAAAAATCAGCTCACCTTTAACCAGATTGCTCTTGAAGAAGCAGGGCGCTACGCGGCGGAAGATGCCGACGTCACGCTGCAACTGCATCTGAAGATGTGGCCAAAACTGCAGAAGCACGAAGGTCCGCTGAACGTATTCCAGCATATTGAAATGCCGCTGGTGCCCGTGCTGTCCCGTATCGAACGCAATGGCGTTAAGATCGATCCAACGGTGCTGCATAACCACTCTGGCGAGCTCGCGCAGCGTTTGACCGAGCTCGAGCAGAAAGCGCATGAGCTTGCAGGCGAGCCGTTTAACCTCTCTTCACCGAAGCAGCTGCAAACCATTCTGTTTGAAAAGCAGGGCATCAAGCCGCTGAAGAAAACCCCTGGCGGCGCGCCGTCAACCTCTGAAGAGGTGCTGGAAGAGCTGGCGCTGGACTACCCGCTGCCAAAAGTGATTCTGCAGTACCGCGGTCTCGCGAAGCTGAAGTCTACCTACACGGACAAACTTCCGCTGATGATCAACCCGAAAACAGGTCGTGTGCACACGTCGTATCATCAGGCGGTAGCGGCAACCGGGCGTCTCTCGTCAACCGATCCTAACCTGCAGAACATTCCGGTGCGTAATGAGGAAGGGCGCCGCATTCGTCAGGCCTTTATAGCCCCTGATGACTACCTGATTGTCTCGGCTGACTACTCGCAAATCGAACTGCGCATTATGGCGCACCTCTCCCGTGACAAAGGCCTTCTCAGCGCGTTTGCCGAAGGAAAGGATATTCACCGGGCGACAGCAGCCGAAGTCTTCGGTCTGCCGCTGGACAGCGTAACCAACGAACAGCGCCGCAGTGCAAAAGCGATCAACTTCGGTCTAATTTACGGCATGAGCGCGTTTGGCCTTTCACGCCAGCTAAACATTCCGCGCAAAGAGTCGCAGAAGTATATGGATCTTTACTTCGAGCGTTATCCGGGCGTTCTGGAATATATGGAACGCACCCGCGCGCAGGCGAAAGAGAAAGGTTACGTTGAAACCCTGGATGGCCGTCGTCTCTATCTTCCGGACATCAAATCCAGCAACGCGGCGCGCCGCGCTGGCGCAGAGCGTGCGGCGATCAACGCCCCGATGCAGGGTACCGCAGCGGACATCATCAAGCGCGCAATGATCGCCGTTGATGACTGGCTGGAGAAAGAGAAGCCGCGCGTGAAAATGATCATGCAGGTACACGATGAACTGGTATTTGAAGTGCACAAGGACGACCTCGACGCCGTGTCGAAGAAGATCCACGAACTGATGGAAAGCAGCATGACGCTGGACGTGCCGTTGCTGGTGGAAGTGGGAAGTGGTGAAAACTGGGATCAGGCTCACTAAAGGTTCTGTGAATAACGCGCTTTTTATGTAAGTTAGCAACATAACAACGCGCGTTTTGTGACGATCATTAGAATTCCCTATGTAAAGAATGAAAAAAAACTACAAAAAGTGCTTTTTCTACAGCAAAAAAAGGGGTAGAGTTATCGACGTAGGGTACAGAGGTAAGATGTTCTATCTTTCAGACCTTTTACTTCACGTAATCGGATTTGGCTGAATATTTTAGCCGCCCCAGTCAGTAATGACTGGGGCGTTTTTTATTGCGGCAAAGAAAAGTTCGGGCAAAAAAAAGCGCGGACATCGCCGCGCTCGGTATTACTCTTCTTCCGCTTCCGTCGCGGGTTCCAGCTCGTTAAACCAGCTGTCGAGCTTCTGACGCAGCTTGTCCACGCCCTGTTTTTTCAGCGAAGAGAAAGGCTCAACCTGTACATCGCCATTGAAGGCCAGTACCGCTTCGCGAACCATATTCACCTGCGCTTTACGCGCGCCGCTTGCCAGCTTGTCGGCTTTCGTCAGCAGCACCAGCACGGCAATATCGCTTGCTACGGCCCAGTCGATCATCTGCTGATCGAGATCCTTTAGCGGGTGACGAATATCCATCAGCACCACAAGACCTTTCAGGCACATGCGCTTTTCCAGGTATTCGCCCAGCGCACGCTGCCACTTGATCTTCATCTCTTCAGGCACCTGCGCATAACCGTATCCCGGCAAGTCTACGAGGCGTTTGCCTTCAGCCACTTCAAAGAGGTTAATCAGCTGGGTACGGCCAGGTGTTTTTGAGGTACGCGCCAGGTTTTTCTGATTGGTCAGCGTATTCAGGGCGCTGGATTTCCCCGCATTTGAGCGGCCAGCAAATGCCACTTCAATACCGGTATCAGAAGGCAGGTGGCGAATATCGGGCGCACTGGTGACAAAATGCGTCTGTTGGTAGTTCCAGGTAGTCACGTGGTCGTCTCCAAAAATCGTAATCTGGAGGGATTATACCCGAATGCGGGCAAAAGGCTTTTCTCATTGCACGAGGCTTGCAGGCGAATGCCCAAACGGCTGTAAGAGATCGGCTAATGTTGCTATGGGAGATTTCAGAGAATTCGCAGGCGTCAAAAAATGCAAACTGTTTTAAATCATAATCTTATTTCCAGGTAATTATCTGAAAATCCGTATTTGTACCGTTTCGTTGCTTGTTAGTTTAACGGAACAAGGTAAAGTATGCGGCAAGGCGAGGAAGCCAACAGGAAATCGACTTAAGGATTAGGGTCAGGAGCGCCAGGAGGCGAAGACGCAGGATAGTCAGGACGACCAGCGCCTGGAGGCGTTTTAACAGGAAATGGAACCATACACGGACGGTATCAGCCAAAGGATAAACAGGGTGTGTTGTTGGTAAACATGGAATGTCTGACCCGTTAAGGGTTGTGAGTCAGGAAAAAAGGCGACAGATTGCTCTGTCGCCTTTTTTCTTTGCTTGCTTTCTGCTAGATTTCGCCGCAATTCTATACTGAAGAAAACGACTTTAAGATAAAACATCATGAAAAAACCAACCTCCGCTGCGGGCGCGAAACGCCCTGCAAAAGCACGCCGCAAAACGCGCGAAGAACTAAACCAGGAAGCGCGCGATCGCAAACGCGATAAGAAGCATCGTGGCCATGCTGCGGGTAGCCGTGCCAACGGCGGTGGTGCAGCGGGCGCTTCTGCAAAAGGCAAACAGCAGAAAGACCCTCGTATCGGCAGTAAAACTCCCATTCCACTGGGCGTGACAGACACCCCGGTCACTAAGCAGCACAAACCAAAGAGCGAGAAACCTATGCTTTCACCGCAGGCTGAGCTGGATATGCTGGAGAACGATGAGCGCCTGGACGCGCTGCTGGAACGTCTTGAAGAGGGTGAAACCCTGACCGCCGAAGAGCAGTCATGGGTAGATGCCAAACTGGACCGCATTGATGAGCTGATGCAGAAGCTGGGTCTGTCTTACGATGACGAAGACGACGAAGAGGAAGAAGAAAAGCAGGAAGATATGATGCGTCTTCTGAAAGGTGGAAACTAACATTTGCACCCGGCAGGCACGATAGTCCTGCTTATAACCCTTCCGGTTATATGTTATCTGGTGTGGTTATTCGTTAAACTACGGCGGTTGTCGCGGCGACAGAAGTGGCTGCGCACCCGAATGATGGCCCGCGATGGGGCCAGAACGGGCCGCCGTATACGAACGCGACACCAACGGAAGGAGTGAGCATGTCAGCACCAACTATCGACTGGGATTTGGCCCTAATCCAGAAGTATAACTATTCCGGGCCGCGTTATACCTCATACCCCACCGCGCTGGAGTTCTCCGATGCCTTCGGCGAGGCGGATTTTCAGCAGGCCGTCGCGCGCTATCCAGAGCGTCCGCTGTCGCTCTACGTCCATATTCCGTTCTGTCATAAGCTCTGCTACTTCTGCGGCTGCAATAAAATCGTGACCCGTCAGCAGCATAAAGCCGACCAATACCTCGATGCGCTCGAACAGGAAATTGTGCACCGCGCACCGCTTTTTAAAGGGCGTCACGTCAGCCAGCTTCACTGGGGGGGCGGCACGCCAACGTATCTCAATAAGGCGCAAATAAGCCGCCTGATGACGCTGCTGCGCGGAAATTTCAATTTTAACGACGACGCTGAAATCTCGATCGAAGTCGATCCGCGTGAAATTGAGCTGGATGTACTGGATCACTTACGCGCCGAAGGCTTTAATCGTCTGAGCATGGGCGTGCAGGATTTCAATAAAGAGGTGCAGCGTCTGGTCAACCGTGAGCAGGACGAGGAATTTATCTTCGCCTTACTCAACCACGCGCGTGACATCGGCTTTACCTCGACCAACATCGACCTGATTTACGGCCTGCCAAAGCAGACGCCGGAGAGCTTCGCCTTCACGCTGAAGCGCGTGGCTGAACTTAGCCCGGACCGCCTGAGCGTCTTTAACTATGCGCACCTGCCGACGCTATTCGCCGCCCAGCGCAAAATCAAAGATGCCGATCTGCCTTCTGCCCAGCAGAAGCTGGATATCCTGCAGGAAACAATCACCTCTCTGACCGAGAGCGGCTATCAATTTATCGGCATGGATCACTTTGCCCGTCCGGATGACGAGCTGGCGATTGCCCAGCGTGACGGCGTTCTGCACCGCAACTTCCAGGGTTACACCACTCAGGGCGATACCGATCTGCTCGGCATGGGTGTCTCCGCCATCAGCATGATCGGTGATTGCTACGCGCAGAACCAGAAAGAGCTGAAGCTCTACTACCAGCAGGTTGATGCAACCGGCAACGCGCTATGGCGCGGCATCGCGCTGACCCGTGACGACTGCATTCGTCGTGATGTGATTAAGGCGCTTATCTGCAACTTCCGTCTCGACTTTAGCGACGTGGAAGCACAGTGGGATCTGACATTCAGCGAATATTTTGCGGAAGACCTGAAGCTGATTGCGCCGCTGGCGAAAGACGGGCTGGTGGATGTGTCGGAGAACGCGATTGAGGTCACGCCGAAAGGGCGTCTGTTGATCCGTAATATCTGCATGTGCTTTGACGCGTATCTGCGCCAGAAGGCGCGTATGCAGCAGTTTTCACGGGTGATTTAAGGTGCAAAGCCGGGTAAGGCGAAGCCATTACCCGGCTTTTACATTTCAACCTGCTAGCTAAACAGCCCAACCAGCGCCGCACATAATACCGCAGCAACAGCGGTTTGCGGCGTGTGGCTTTCAGCTGCTCCGCTCGACAGTAAAGTCACTAATGATTCCAGCATGATGGTTCCCCCAATTTCCGGGCACGATCATACAAAACTCATCGGAACAGTAAAGCGCAAAATAACGGCAATTTGCGCTCAATTAATAACCTTTACACAGCGGTGTACGATCACTCCATTCCCAGCTCTTTCAGCTTGCGCGTCAGGGTATTACGTCCCCATCCCAGCAGGCGCGCCGCTTCCTGCTTATGGCCCTGCGTATGACGAAGCGCGGTGGTCAACAGCGTACGCTCCATCTCTGGCTGAGCCTCAGACAGCAGGTTTTGATGACCGGAACGCAGCGCGCGGTCGGCCCACTGCGCCAGCAGCGTTGCCCAGCTGTCTGGAAGCGCGTGCCCGGTGCTGCTTTCGGGCGCGGTGGCCTCAAACAGTTCGGCAGGGAGATCCTGAATCAACACTTCCTGGCCGGCGGCCATCACGGTCAGCCAGCGGCAGGTGTTTTCCAGCTGGCGTACGTTGCCCGGCCACGCCAGACGGGTGAGGGCGGCATCGGTTTCCGGGTGAAGCTGCTTGGCTTCCACGCCCAGCTCGCGGGCCGCCACCTGCAGGAAATGACGCGCCAGGCGCGGGATATCTTCCCGACGCTCGCGCAGCGGCGGCAGGTGGACGCGGATCACATTCAGGCGATGGAATAAATCCTCACGGAATTTGCCCTCCTGCACGCGCAGCTCCAGGTTCTGGTGCGTCGCGGCGATAATACGCACGTCCACCTTCACCGGCGCATAGCCGCCCACGCGGTAAAACTGCCCGTCGGCCAGCACGCGCAGCAGGCGAGTTTGAACGTCCAGCGGCATATCGCCGATCTCGTCCAGGAACAGCGTGCCGCCGTCAGCCTGCTCAAAGCGCCCCTGGCGAATGGTATTCGCGCCGGTAAACGCCCCTTTTTCGTGGCCGAACAGCTCGGACTCAATCAAATCCTTCGGGATCGCCGCCATGTTCAGGGCGATAAACGGCGCTTTTGCCCGCGGGCTGTGGCGATGTAACGCATGCGCCACCAGCTCTTTACCTGTACCCGATTCCCCGTTAATCAACACGCTGATGGACGAGCGGGACAGACGGCCAATAATGCGAAACACGTCCTGCATCGCCGGCGCTTCGCCGATGATGTCAGTGGTTGGCCCAAAATCGGGTGCGTGGCGCGGCTGTTGTTGCTCCTGGTAGTGGCTAATCGCGCGCTCAACCAGCGCCACCGCTTCGTCGATATCAAACGGTTTGGGCAGGTAATCGAACGCCCCTTGCTGATAGGCGCTCACCGCGGCATCCAGGTCGGAATGAGCCGTCATTATGATGACCGGAAGCATAGGATGGCGCTGTTTGATCTGCTTTAACAGCGCCAGCCCGTCCATGCCCGGCATGCGAATATCCGACAGCAGAACGTCCGGCGTTTTGGTGGTGAGTGCGTCGAGCACCTCGCTGCCGCTCTCAAACGTCGTGCAGCTTAAACCTGCCCCTGTGAGCGCGCGTTCAAGCACCCAACGGATGGAGCTATCGTCATCGACTACCCAGACTATCCCTCGTTGCATAAACGTCACCTTTATTTTTTAATCGGCAGGAAAACCGAAAACTCGGTATGTCCCGGCCAACTGGTAAATTCAATTTTTCCGGAGTGCTGATCGATCAAGCTGCGGGCGATAGATAAGCCCAGTCCCGTACCGCCTTCGCGCCCGCTTACCATTGGGTAGAACAGGGTGTCCTGCAGATGAGAAGGAATGCCAGGCCCGTTATCCTCAACGTCGATGCGTGCCGCCAGACGATAGCGCACGCCGTGCAGCGTGAGCTGGAAGGCGGTGCGGGTGCGTAAAATAATCTCGCCGCCTTCCGGCCCCAGCGCCTGCAGGGCATTGCGCACAATATTCAGCAGAACCTGCTCAATCTGGTCCGGGTCATGCGCCAGTTCCGGCAGGCTTGGGTCGTAATCACGCACCAGCGTGACGTTCTCCGGCAGCTCCATGGAGACGAGCTTCACCACCCGTTCAGCGACTTTATGAATGCTTTCTGAAACGTGCATACCCGGCTGCTGCGGCCCGAGCAGGCGATCGACCAGGTTACGCAGGCGGTCCGCCTGCTCAATGATGACGTTGGTATATTCCGCCAGCGCAGGGTCGGGCAGGGCTTTGGTCAGAAGCTGCGCCGCGCCGCGTAACCCACCCAGCGGGTTTTTGATTTCATGCGCCAGACCGCGCACCAGGTCACGGGCGGCAATTTGCTGCGCATGCTGAAGCTGCTCCTGGCTCAGGCGACGCTGATTATCCATCGGCGCCATTTCCAGCAGGATCAGTCCTTCCGGCAAACGTTGCGCGGTAAGGGAAAGAATATGTGAACGTCCGTCGATCACCAGCGTGACTTCGTTATCGGTGAACCCCTGACCGGCCTGCAAACTCTCCTGCATCAGGCCAATATTCAGCGAGAAATAGCTCAACAACTCAGGAAGCGGGGTGCCAAACAGTTTGCGCGAGCTCTGGGCGAGCAGCTGTTGCGCCGCCGGGTTGGCGTAATGGACGGCCAGCTCGTCGTCGACCAGCAGGATGCTGTTAATCAAAGAATTGAGGATCTGCCCAGCATCGGGCAGCGTGCCAGTTGCCATTCAGCAGTCTCCTGGAGTCGTTGCACTGTTTTAGTGCAGTATAGCGGTTTCGGCGTAAAAAGCGCGTGAGATCAGGTTGTTGGTGGAGAAAAAAGCCCATCCGGAGATGGGCTAAAAGTTTCCACGGCAACTACCCCCGGCGCTTTTGACGCCGGGTAAAACAACTAAATTAAACGCTGTAGTACAGTTCGAACTCAACCGGATGCGGAGTCATGCGCACGCGGTCGTTCTCTTCAGTACGCAGGGCGATGTAAGCATCGATAGCGTCGTCAGTGAATACGCCACCCGCAGTCAGGAACTCGCGGTCTGCATCCAGAGCCTGCAGGGCTTCTTCCAGAGAGCCAGCAACCTGTGGGATCTCTTTCGCTTCTTCTGGCGGCAGGTCGTACAGGTTTTTGTCCATCGCTTCGCCTGGGTGGATCTTGTTCTTGATACCGTCCAGACCGGCCATCAGCAGCGCTGCGAAGCACAGGTATGGGTTAGCCGCTGGGTCCGGGAAGCGCACTTCGATACGACGCGCTTTTGGAGACGCCACCACCGGGATACGGATGGAAGCAGAACGGTTACGCGCAGAGTAGGCCAGCATGACTGGCGCTTCGTAGCCCGGGACCAGACGCTTGTAGGAGTTAGTGGTTGGGTTCGCCAGGGCGTTGATCGCTTTAGCGTGTTTGATAACACCACCGATGTAATACAGCGCCTGCTCGGACAGACCGGCATATTTGTCGCCAGAGAACAGGTTGGTACCGTTCTTGGACAGAGACATGTGGCAGTGCATACCGGAACCGTTGTCGCCAAACATTGGTTTTGGCATGAAGGTCGCGGTTTTACCGAAACGGTGCGCAACGTTGTGCACAACGTATTTGTAGATCTGAATTTCGTCCGCTTTTTTGGTCATGGTGTTGAAGCGGGTTGCCACTTCGTTCTGACCTGCAGTCGCCACTTCGTGGTGGTGCGCTTCAACAACCAGGCCCATCTCTTCCATCACCAGGCACATGGTGGAACGGATGTCCTGCGCAGAGTCGACCGGAGGAACCGGGAAGTAACCGCCTTTCACACCAGGACGGTGACCTTTGTTACCACCTTCGTATTTGGTGGAAGAGTTCCATGCGCCTTCGATGTCGTCGATAGCCACGTGGGAGCCAGAAATAGAGGCACCGAAGCGGATGTCGTCGAACAGGAAGAACTCTGGCTCTGGCCCGAACAGAACGGTGTCCGCGATGCCGGTAGAACGCAGGTACTCTTCAGCGCGTTTTGCGATAGAACGTGGGTCGCGGTCGTAGCCCTGCAGCGTGCCTGGCTCGAGGATGTCGCAGCGGATGATCAGGGTTGGTTCTTCGAAGAACGGATCAATGACCGCAGTGGTTGCGTCTGGCATCAGAACCATGTCGGATTCGTTAATGCCTTTCCAGCCACCAATGGAGGAGCCGTCAAACATTTTGCCTTCTTCAAAGAATTCGGCGTTCACCTGATGAGCAGGGATTGTGACGTGCTGTTCTTTACCTTTGGTATCGGTGAAGCGCAGATCAACAAACTTCACTTCATGTTCGTTCAGCATCGTCAAAACGTGTTCAGCGGACATACTTAACTCTCCAGATTGGTCATTGTCGTCGTGGTAACGAGGTCTTCAATTTCTGTTGGTACTGGCTGTTGCCATGTATTTTTTATAAAGCGAAATCTGTGCCAACTTTTAAAACACCCCAAAAAGGCGTTATCATGCGCACCATAGTGCAAAAGGGCTGCACCATGATGGATTTGTTGCACCAGCATAGTGCTTCAATGTGAACATTAAGCACCATATTGGTGCAATTTACGTTAAAGTGCCCTTTTACCGCTCCGTGAAAGCGATCACAAAGCATCTCTGCAATACTTGTTTGCGGGGGATGTTTGTGATCCTGTTTTGTAGTGCGATTAATCCGTGTACAATAACGCGCTATTTCTAAATGCCTGAGGCAAAGTTGTGATCGAAAATTTGCGTAACATCGCCATCATCGCGCACGTTGACCATGGTAAAACTACCCTGGTTGATAAGCTGCTGCAGCAATCCGGTACGTTTGATGCGCGTGCCGAAACCCAAGAACGCGTGATGGACTCCAACGATTTGGAGAAAGAGCGTGGGATTACCATCCTCGCGAAAAACACCGCGATTAAATGGAATGACTACCGTATCAACATCGTTGATACCCCAGGGCACGCCGACTTCGGTGGTGAAGTTGAACGTGTAATGTCCATGGTAGACTCCGTTCTGCTGGTCGTTGACGCAATGGATGGCCCAATGCCACAGACGCGCTTCGTGACCAAAAAAGCTTTTGCCCATGGTCTGAAGCCAATCGTTGTTATCAACAAAGTTGACCGCCCTGGCGCGCGTCCTGACTGGGTTGTTGACCAGGTCTTCGACCTGTTCGTTAACCTCGACGCGACCGACGAGCAGCTGGACTTCCCTATCGTTTACGCCTCTGCGTTGAACGGTATCGCAGGTCTGGACCACGAAGACATGGCTGAAGACATGACCCCGCTGTATCAGGCGATTGTTGACCGTGTGCCTGCGCCAAACGTTGACCTGGAAGGCACCCTGCAGATGCAGATCTCCCAGCTCGACTACAACAACTACGTTGGCGTAATCGGCATTGGCCGTATCAAGCGCGGCAAAGTGAAGCCTAACCAGCAGGTCACTATCATCGATAGCGAAGGCAAAACCCGTAACGGTAAAGTCGGTAAAGTCCTGACTCACCTGGGTCTTGAGCGTATCGAGAGCGACATCGCTGAAGCGGGCGACATCATCGCGATCACCGGTCTGGGTGAACTGAACATCTCCGACACCATCTGCGATCCGCAGAACGTCGAAGCGCTGCCAGCCCTGTCCGTTGATGAACCAACCGTATCCATGTTCTTCAACGTCAACACCTCTCCGTTCTGTGGTAAAGAAGGTAAGTTCGTTACCTCTCGTCAGATCCTTGACCGCCTGAACAAAGAGCTGGTGCACAACGTTGCGCTGCGCGTTGAAGAAACCGAAGACGCTGATGCATTCCGCGTTTCCGGTCGTGGTGAGCTGCACCTGTCTGTTCTGATCGAAAACATGCGTCGTGAAGGTTTCGAGATGGCGGTTTCCCGTCCGAAAGTAATCTTCCGTGAAATCGATGGCCGTAAACAAGAGCCGTTCGAAAACGTAACGCTGGACGTAGAAGAGCAGCACCAGGGTTCCGTGATGCAGGCGCTGGGCGAGCGTAAAGGCGACCTGAAAAACATGAATCCAGATGGCAAAGGCCGCGTACGTCTCGACTACGTGATCCCAAGCCGTGGCCTGATCGGCTTCCGTTCTGAGTTCATGACCATGACCTCCGGTACCGGCCTGCTGTACTCCACCTTCAGCCACTACGACGATGTTCGTCCGGGCGAAGTGGGCCAGCGTAACAACGGCGTACTGATCTCCAACGGTCAGGGTAAAGCGGTTGCATTTGCGCTGTTCGGTCTGCAGGATCGCGGTAAGCTGTTCCTGGGTCACGGTGCTGAAGTTTACGAAGGCCAGATCATCGGTATTCACAGCCGTTCTAACGACCTGACGGTAAACTGCCTGACCGGTAAGAAACTGACCAACATGCGTGCGTCCGGTACTGACGAAGCAACGGTTCTGGTTCCACCGATCAAGATGACCCTGGAGCAGGCTCTGGAGTTCATCGATGATGACGAACTGGTAGAAGTGACTCCACAGTCAATTCGTATCCGTAAACGTCACCTGACCGAGAACGATCGTAAACGTGCTATGCGCGGTGCGAAAGAAGACTAATACGGTCAATCCGAAGTAAAAAAAGCCGCTGAGAAATCAGCGGCTTTTTTATTAGAACGAATAACGTAACCCCAGGCGGATCCTGTACTGCTCGCGGTTGTAATCATTCCATCTGTCCAGCCACTGGAGTTCGAGGTACGGCAGCCAGTTTCTGTCGATCTTATAGCTGAACTTGTTGGTAATTTCCCAGTGATGGTCTTTGCCATTTTTGCTGTGGTAATCATTTATCCGCTGGAAAAAGTGCGGCTCAAAGGTATAGAAAAACGCATCCGTCACCTTGAAATTCCAGTAGTTGGCGAATTCGTGCGTGTCGTTCTTATCCATCTGCCCGTTATAGTCCGGCGTATCGTAATTGTTATGGTTATAGCGATAGCGGAACGTCAGATTAAACCCGTCCGTGAATTTATAGTTGGTATCTAAATAAACCGCGCCACCCGAACCGGCGCTGCTGTCGTTGATCAACCCGCCCGGCTGGAAGGTGAGTTTGTCCGTCGGTTTAAAGAGCGGATACCACCCCTCTATTTCGTTATAGCTGTGCTTGAGCTCATCCCACCTCCCCACGTTGTAGGCGTTGGTGAACATCAACCCCGCGCCCATATCGAAGTTATAGCCGGCACGCAGGATCACTTCATGCAGCTCAGAGGCCGTATTGTAGGCTTCACGGGTTTCAACATATGCCCCGGCGAATACCGGACAGGACACAGACGACACGATCAGTACAGTGATGATTCTTTTCATAATTTGTCCATGTATCAGGTACAGAAAGGCCTCCCTCCTGATGAACAGGAAGGAAATACGGGCCGAATTTATTGTTATAAAGTGACTGCTGACGCTTTATTGTTGGGTGTTATCTCAGGGGTATTCGCTGACTGTTTTTTCCGTTTTCCAATCTCCTCGATGATAAAGGCGAAGCGCGCTTCGTTGAGTTTATAAAACAGCCCCATGGTCACGGCGGCGACGATTGCCAGGGCGCACGGCCAGAGGAAAATAAGCTGACGCAAACCCAGCAGCGTGCCCGCGCTCTGCACGGCGTGAGGAACGTAGCCGATCTGGGTCAGCATGATGCCGGGCAGGAAGCCGGCGAGAGCGGCGGAGATTTTGCGCGAGAAGGTGTAGCCGGTGTAAACCGATCCCTCGGCGCGGATGCCGGTTTTCCACTCGCCGTAATCAACGGTATCCGGCACCAGCGCCCAGTTCAGGCTGTTCACAAACGCGGTGCCGAAAAAGGCCATGCAGGAAAAGAGCACGAACAGCAGGGAGCTGGTTCCCCAGAAGAAGTTCAGCACGTCGCCCACCGCCCACAGCGCCAGTCCGCCCAGATAGACCGGCTTCTTGCCAAAGCGCTTCACCGCGCCGGGTACCAGAAACACGCCAATCAGAATGCAGCCCATGCTGAAAAAGCCCATCCACGACAGCAGATGCAGGTCGTTTAGCACGTACTGGGTGTAATAGACCTGAATCGCCAGCTTGATGTTGAACGCAGCGAGAGTACACAGGTTGGCAATGCACAGCACCAGCAGCGGCGGATTGCGAAAAATCGCGCAGAACGATTTCAGAATGCCGGGCTTATGGTGATCGGGCGTTATCTCGACATAGCGCTCTTTCACCCCGCTGTAGCACCACCACATGCAGAACAGGCCGCCGGTGACGAACACCAGCGCAGCCACCAGATAGCCGAGGGAGGGCTGGTGGACGAACAGCGCCTGAATGGGCATAAAGCCGACGGTGCAGAGCAACAGCCCCACCGTTGCGCCGCCCTGACGCCACGCGGCAAGCTGCGCGCGCTCGTTCGGGTTTTTGGTGATGGCAGGGACCATCGCACCGTAGGCGCAGTTCATCAGGCTGTAGCAGAGCCCAAACATCATGAAGAGAACGGTGGCGATGGCCGTTTTGACCGTCAGGCTAAAGTCGTTAGCCATAAACTGCGCCGTCGCGACCAGCGCCACCGGGACGGAGGCGTAAAGTATGAATGGCCGGAACTTCCCCCTCGGGCCAATGTTACGCCGGGAATCCAGCAGCACCCCGGTCAGCATGTCGGTGAACGCGGTAAAAAACTTCGCCACCAGGAAAATAATGCCGCCGTAGAACGCGGGCATCCCCAGTTCATCAGTGTAAAACTTCAGCAGGTACAGCGTGCCAATACACAGCATCAGATTCGAGCCAAAATCGCCCATCCCGTAGGCGCACTTCTCTCGCAGGCTCAATTTCAGGGTTAACGGATCAGTATTGTATGTCATGGTCGATCCTCAGAGCGCCCCGCAGGGCGCTCTATCACGTCATTTAGGCCGTACGTTTGCGCAGTTCGATCTCTTCCACGATGCGCACATACATCTTCTCGTTGAGGTTGTAGAAGCAGCCCATCGCCACGATGGTGATGACCGCCAGCAGGCTCGGGTAGATAAATATCAGCTGCCGCAGCCCTTCAACCGTCCCGGCGGACTGCACCACGTTCGGTACGTAGCCGATCTGGGTGAGCATGATCCCCGGGAAGAAGCCGGCCAGCGCCTGGGATACCTTCCTGAAGAAGGTAAAGCCGGTGTAGACCGTTCCCTCGGAGCGCACGCCGGTGCGCCACTCGCCGTATTCCACGGTATCGGATACCAGCGCCCAGTTCAGACTGTTCACGAACGCGGAACCGAAGAATGCCAGGCAGGAAAACGCCACAAAGCTCACCGAGCCGCCGCCGAAGAAGTAGTTGAGCAGGTCGCCCGCCACCCAAATTGCCAGCCCGCTGATGTAGACCTTTTTCTTGCCGAAGCGCCGCACCGCGCCGGGCATCATAAAGACGCCGATAAAAATACAGCCCATGCTGAAGAAGCCCATGTACGACAGCAGGATCGGGTCGTTCAGCACGTACTGCGTGTAGTAGACCTGAATAGCGAGCTTAACGTTAAAGGCGCCCAGCGTGCACAGGTTCGCGATACACAGGATAAACAGCGGACGGTTCCCGGCAATGGCGCGAAACGACTGCAGCAGCCCCGGCTTTTGCGCCGGGTTAGCGGGCTGCGTCTCGACGTAACGCTCGGTAACGCCCTTATAGCACCACCACATAAAGAACAGCCCGAACAGCGAGAAGAGGGTGGCGGCAAAGATATAGCCAAGCTGGTCATTGCCTTCAATCAGGTTCATCACCGGAACAAAACCCACCGTACAGAGCAGCAGGCCGAGCGTGGCGCCGCCCTGACGCCAGGCCGCCAGCGAGGCGCGCTCGTCCGGGTTTTTGGTGATGGCGGGCACCATCGCGCCGTAAGAGCAGTTCATCATGCTGAAGAACAGGCCGTACAGCATGAACAGCACCGTCGCCATCACCGTTTTGCCGGTCATCTCAAACGGCGTGCCGACGAAGTTGGCAATCGCCAGCAGCGTCACCGGGAACGCCGCGTACAGCACGAACGGGCGGAATTTCCCTTTCGGGCCAATCTTGCGCCGGGAGTCGAGCATGATCCCGGTGCCCATATCGGTGAAGGCGGTAAAAAACTTCGCAATCAGGAAGATAATCCCGCCGTAGGTGCCGGGCAGCCCCAGCACGTCGGTGTAAAACTTCAGCAAATAGAGCGTGCCGATATCCAGCAGGATGTTAGAGCCGAGATCGCCCATCCCGTAGGCGAGTTTTTCTTTAAACGGCAGGCGTAGGGTTGCCGGATCGGAAGTATGTTGACTCATTATTGTTCTCCGTCTGCCCGCAGGTTTCCCTGCGGGCGAGCCTTATCAGATATCACGTAAGGTGCTAAACAGATCTGCCCATTCGCTGTGCTGGCGATAGAAGACCGGCGGCTTGCCGATCGGGGCATCAACGGTCACGTCACCGCCCTGGCAGATTTCCCCCGTCCACGCATTGACCCAGCTGTCCTGCGGCAGATAGAGCGACCAGTCCCGGCGGCCCTCTTCATGAACCGGTGCCACCAGCAGATCGCGGCCAAACAGGTACTGGTATTTCAGCGTGTAGGCGCGCGCGTCGTCCTCATAGTGCAGGAACAGCGGACGCATCACCGGCAGGCCGCTTTTCGCGTTCTGCGCAACCGCAGCTTTGATGTACGGCTTCAGGGTGGTGAACACGGTGGTCATGCGCGCGAAGTGCGCGATGGTTTCCGCATCGCCGTCGAACTGCCAGTTGTCGCCAGGGCGGTTGCCCTCGTGGGTACGCATCATCGGCGTAAAGGCGCTGAAGTCGCACCAGCGCAGCAGCAGCTCCTTGCTGCGCTTCATCTCGAACAGGGTGGTATAGCCGCCGATGTCGCTGTGGTGCAGGCCGTGCCCGGTCATCGCCAGCGACAGCGCCGCAGGGATGACGGACGCCAGACCGTCATCCAGGCTCCAGTCAACGTTCTGATCCCCCGCCCACATCATCACCGAGTGCTTCTGGCTGCCGGTGTAGCCCGCGCGCATGAAGAACAGGATCTCCCCGAGCTTGCCGGTTTCCTGAAGCGCTTCGTAGTTACATTTCGCCCACAGGGCAGGCCAGGCGTTATGCATGATCTCCGCGCTCACGCCGTTGTGCAGGAAGGTATCGGTCGGCAGATATTCCCCGAAATCGGCCATCCAGCCGCCGCAGCCCAGTTCGATCAGGTTCTTTTTAATGACCTCTTTGTACCAGCCGTAGGCTTCCGGGTTGGTCAGGTCGATAACGCCCGCGTAGAACTCGCCGAACTCAACGTGGTAGTCCTCTCCGTCGGCGTTTTTGGTCAGATAGCCGCGTTTCGCCGCCTCTTCACAGAGATCTTTATCGCTGGCCACGTACGGGTTGATATAGGAGAGGAACTGTACGCCCTCCTGCTTCCACTGCCCGATCCGCTCATCAAGCTGCGGATAGAGCGCGCTGTTCCACTTCCAGTTCCACATCACGCGTTTGCCGAAGGAGGTCATGCGGATGCCGGACCAGTCCTGCGCCCAGATGCCGTTCACCTTCACGCCGCCCTCGCGCATGGCGTCGAGCTTCTGCTGGCACACCTCGGTGCCGCCCTGGATGCCCAGCGTCACGCCGTCGTACACCCAGTCCGGCAGCTCCGGCTGACGTCCCAGCAGGCCGGTCAGTTTTTCCAGCAGATCGACGTACGTTTCCGCACATTCGAAGCGCAGCGTGGCGTTATCTTCCCAGAACGCCAGCTCGTGGAAATCCGGCGCGCTGAAGTCAAAGTTCATGTAGCAGCTGTTATCCACGTGGCAGTAGTACTTCTGGGTGCTCACGAAGGTAGGCTGCGGGAAGAAGGTCCAGTAGTAGTCACCACCCGCGTTCTCTTTGCAGTCGGCCTGCCAGGTGACGTAGGTCTGCTTGTTGCGCCCCACGCCCTGCTCGCTGGTCCACAGCGGGAACGGCTTGCCGCGCAGATCGAAATACGAGAACTGCTCGCCGCAGCCGTAGATATGATCTTCCGGCTGCGCCGCCAGCCGCAGCCAGATGCGGTTATGGCCGGGAGCATCATTTTTCAGCTTCAGCTCCAAACGGCCTTCCGCATCCACGCCCACCAGCAGCGTGGCGCTCACCGCATCGCCGCGGGTAAAGCGGATCGCCCAGCCCGCGCTTTGCTGCGAGACGGTCGCGTCCGTCAGGGCAATCTTTTCGTTGAGCTTGTCTTTAATGCTGAAGTTGCCGCGAAACATCTCGATATCGGCCTCGCCTGCGCCGATCCACAGGCAAGGCGCTTCTTCGGAGTGGGACAAAATCAGGCGATCCTGCCAGCGCAGGGTGAAGCCACGTTCGTTATTTTTCAGGTCAATATTGTGTAGGGTACGCATAAAAACTCCGTCTTTATTATTTGGCCTGGCTGTCCAGCAATCCGGCGGCGACGGCAGGCGCTAAGCCCGGCGCCAGCGGCAGGCGGGGGATCACCAGGCAGTGCAGCAGATGGTAAATATCCTGCTTGCCGTCCCAGACTTTGGTGGTCACTTCGTTATTGGTGTCCAGCTCCTGCCACCAGGAACCGTTTTCGTAATCCATCAGGTACTTGATGCAGTAATCCCACCACTTCTGATACCAGGCTTCGTACTGCGCCTCGCCGGTCACGGTATAGAGGGCATAGGCCGTGCCCATCGCCTCGACGATTGGCCAGCGCACGCGTTCCCGCACGATAGGCTTGCCGTCCCAGCCCACGGAGTAGACAAACCCGTCGGCGCCGTCGGGTGCCCAGGCGTCGCGGATGGTGGCGTGGAACAGGCCTTTTGCATCTTCCAGCAGCCACTCCGGCGGGGTTTCAAAGCGCGCTTCCAGCGCGGCGCGCAGATGCAGCATCAGGCGGCCCCACTCAATCCAGTGCCCCGGCGTGCCGCCGTAGGCGCGGAAGCGGTGAGCAGGGTTATCGATGTTGTAATCGCGGATTGGGTTCCAGTCGGTGTCGAAATGCTCGTTAACGCGATACTCACCTTTGCGCGCCACGTCGTGAATAATCACCGAGGCGATGCGCAGGGCGCGGTCGAGCCATTTGCGGTCGTGGGTCACGTCATAGACAATCAGGAAGGCTTCCACGGCGTGCATGTTGGCGTTACCGCCGCGGTAATCTTCCGTTTTGCTGAAGGCTTCATCCCAGGACTCGAGGCACATTTGCTCCTGTTCGCTCCAGAAGTAGCGCTCAATCACCTCGATGGCATCGTCCAGCAGCTTGCGTGCCTGCGGGTGTCCGGTGGTCACGGCGCTCGCCGCGCCCAGCAGGACGAAGAAGTGCTGATAGCCCTGCTTGGAGGCGTCAATGACGCCCTCATCGTTTACGCAGGCGTACCAGCCGCCGTGCTGTTTGTCGCGCAGCGGGCCGTTGAGGGCATGAATGCCGTGTTCAACCAGGGCATACGCGCCGGGACGGCCCATGTTCGCCGCCACCGCGTACACGTGAAGCATGCGGGCGGTGATCCACAGATGGGTGCCCATATCGCTGCGAACCTGCCCGTTATTGCCCAGCCAGCCAAAGCCGGTCGGTACGGCGGCGTTTTTGCCGAAATCGAGAATGCGGTCGGTCTCTTGTTCGAGCCAGCGGTTGTGGCTCAGGGTGTTAAACCATTTCATGTTCGGGTCCTTTCTTAACGGCGAGCCATCATTTCGTCGACGATCTCACCCAGACGCTGAAGTTTTGGTACGGAAATATCACGCAGCATCAGCTCGGTATCCGGCAGGCCAATCACCGAGGACCAGACGGCGCGACCGGCTAAAAAGCCCGATGCCCCCGCCTGCATCGCCACGCTCACGGCGCGCGGGAACAGCTTATCGTCCACGCCGGAGGAGAGGATCACCCACGGCATGGCGATGTTCTCGTTCAGCTTCTGCGAGGCCGTCAGCAGTTCCTGCTGCGTGCCCTTGCCGCACAGCGGCATCTCCACCTTGTAGAGGTCGGCACCGCTGTCGCCCAGCTCTTTGGCCGCATCGATAATCGCCTGTTCGCGGTTAAATTCGGCTCCGCGACGCGGCGGACGCACCACCGGCTCGATAATGCTCAGCAGCCCGTTGTCGTGGCACAGCGTATTGAACGCTTTCACCATCTCCAGGCGCTGCTGCGGATCTTCATCGCTACGCCACAGCACCAGCAGCTTCAGCGCCTTGCCGCCGTCGCGTTTGACCGCCTGGGCGTCGATGCTTTTGTCGATCACCACGCTGTCGACCGGAATACCGTTCCCCGGAATAAACTCGTCGGCCGCCACAATCATCGCGCAGCTGTTGGCTACGGCCTGCTGCTCCACAATCTGGCGATAGCAGAACTGCTGGTCGACGAGAATGGCAGAGGCGTACGGCGACAGAATCTTCGCCGCGTTGACCTTAAAATCCGTCAGGTGCTGGTCGGTTACCGGCACCGGCGCGCCTGCGGCGGCAAACATCAGGCGCATCGCTTCGCGCTGATCCACGGCCAGCATTGCAAAACCGCCGGAAGGTCGGGTGATATCTTTCAGGGTGTACATCGTCATTCCTCAGTCCTTTCGTATCAGTGTGATTTTTTCAGCCCGGCAGATGCGCGAACCTGTTCAAGAATGGCCGTCCAGTCTTCGCGCCCGCGCCCGGCGGCGCGAGCCTGGTTGTAAACTTCGCGGGACGCCGCGCCCAGCGGCATCGGAACATGGAGCTGGTTAGCCACGTCCAGGGCGATCCCCAGATCTTTATGCGCAAGGTCGATCATGAAGGCCGGGGAAAGATCGCCTTTCAGCACCTTGTTCGGCCATGAGGTGGTGAAGTGGCCTTTACCCGCAGGCGTACCGCTCATGACCTTGAGCGCCACATCAAAGGAGAGACCAAGCGCTTCACACAGCACGGCCGCCTCGGCGGAAAGCGCGTTCAGGGCGATGCTCATGTAGTTATTGATGAGCTTCACGCGGATGCCCATGCCCGGCCCGCCGGCGTTAATCAGCTCATTGCCCATCGCCATTAAGACGGGGGTGGCGCGTTCCACCTGCTGCGCGGTGCCGCCCGCCAGCAGGAGCAGCGTGCCGGCGATGGCATGGTCGGACGTGCGTCCCACGGGCACGTCCATCAGGCTGAAGCCGCGCTCAGCCATGTCGCGGATCAGCGCGTCGGTTTGCAGCGGGTGGATGGTGGACATATCAATCACCAGCGCGTCGCGGGATAACCCTTCGCACACGCCGTGCTCGCCGAACAGCACGCTGCGCACCAGGTCGCCGTTTGGCAGCATGGTGATGACGAATTCGGCATCCGTTGCGGCCTGAGCGGGCGTAGCCGCCGCCCGTGCGCCGCTCTCCACCAGCGCCTGAACCGCCTGCGGGTTCACGTCAAAGACGTTAAGCTGGTGGCCTTGCTTTAACAGATTCTTCGCCATTGGCGCGCCCATCTGCCCTAAACCGATAAATGCGATTGCTGACATGCCTCTCTCCTGTCACATCGTGTCAATTTCTGCGCGTTTGTGTTGTCTGTTTTTGATCGTATTTGTAATTTATAGTCAAAAAATTGACACGGGTCACTTTTTAAACATTTGGTGAAATTAAAATGAAGGCATCAGAAATCGCAGAAGGAATCACCATGACTCGCATCGTTTGTGTCGGCATTACCGTGCTGGATCGCATCTGGTATCTCGATGATTTACCTAAAGAAGGAGGGAAATATGTCGCGAAAGACTATACGGAAGTGGGCGGTGGCCCGGCGGCCACGGCGGCGGTGGCCGCGGCAAAACTGGGTGCGGAAGTGGATTTTATTGGCCGGGTGGGGGACGACGATACCGGCAGACGGCTGCTGGCGGAGCTGGAATCCCTGGGGGTGAACACCCGATATACACGCGTGTTTAAAGGTGCCCGCTCGTCACAATCCGCGGTGCTGGTGGACGCAGGCGGAGAACGAGTGATTGCCAACTACCCCAGCCCCGATCTGCCCGCCGAGGCAGACTGGCTGCATGAAATCGACTTTTCCCAGTGGGATATTGTCTTAGCAGACGTGCGCTGGCATGACGGGGCAAAACAGGCGTTTACCCTGGCCCGTCAGCAGGGCGTTCCTACTTTGCTTGATGCCGACGTTACCCCGCAGGACATCGCGGAGCTGATAGCCTTAAGCGACCACGCGGCCTTCTCCGCGCCGGGCCTGCGGCGACTAACTCAGTTGGATAAAGCAGAAGATGCCCTTAAAAAAGCACAAACGCTCACAAATGGACATGTGTATGTCACTCAGGGGCGAGACGGCTGCTACTGGCTGGAAAACGGCGCCTTGTGTCATCAATCCGGCTTTGAGGTGAACGTGGTGGATACCACCGGCGCGGGCGACGTTTTCCACGGCGCGCTGGCGTTCAGCCTGGGGCAGCAATCCACCGCCGCAGACGCCGTGCGTTTTGCCAGCGCCGTCGCAGCCCTGAAATGCACAAAGCCCGGCGGGCGCGCGGGTATACCCGACTGTGATCAAACCCGCTCTTTTTTGTCACTTTTTGTATAAAATGCGGAGCGTGATGGTTTTCAGAGGACAGCCCATGAGCCTTACCGAACTGACCGGCAACCCGCGTCACGATCAGCTGCTGACGCTGATTGCCGATCGCGGCTATATGAACATTGATGAACTGGCGCAGCTGCTGGACGTGTCGACGCAAACGGTGCGCCGGGATATCCGTAAGCTCAGCGAGCAGGGGCTGATCACGCGTCATCACGGCGGCGCGGGCAGGGCATCCAGCGTGGTGAACACGGCGTTCGAACAGCGCGAAGTGTCGCTTACCGAAGAGAAGCGGGCGATTGCAGAGGCGATTGCGGACTATATTCCCGACGGCTCAACTATTTTCATCACCATCGGCACGACCGTAGAGCACGTTGCCCGGGCGCTGCTTAACCATAATCATCTGCGCATCATCACCAACAGCCTGCGGGTGGCGCATATTCTGTATAAGAACCCGCGCTTTGAAGTGATGGTGCCGGGCGGCACGCTGCGCCCGCACAACGGCGGCATTATCGGGCCTGCGGCGACGGCGTTTGTGTCTGGTTTTCGGGCGGACTATCTCGTGACCAGCGTCGGGGCGATTGAGCACGACGGCGCGATGATGGAGTTTGACGTGAATGAAGCCAGCGTGGTGAAAACCATGATGGCCCACTCTCGCCACATTTTGCTGGCGGCCGATCATACGAAATTTAACGCATCCGCCGCGGTGGAAATTGGCAACGTGGCGCAGACAACGGCTCTTTTCACCGATGAGATGCCCGGCTCGGCGCTGCAAAATCATCTGAAATCCAGCAAGGTTGAAACGGTGCTGGCCTGTACCAGCGATGATATCGCCTGAAGCAAAAAGCCGCTGATTTCTCAGCGGCTTTTTTGTTATTTGAAGCTGTATTTTACCCCCAGCATTCCCTGCGTATCGCTGTAGCCTTTATCGCCAATCTGCTGTGCCACATTGCCCCAGACGCTAAGCTGCGGGGTAATCTGCCCCTCTACGCCCGTCTTTAACTCACCAATATTGCGCGTACCGCGCATCTCATTGCTGACGTCATCCATGCGGATGCGCGTGGTCTGGGTATTGTGGATCCAGTTCGCTTCAATAAACGGCTGGAAGGTGCGTGATTTAGCGTCATCCATCGCGTTATGTCCGCTGATATAGGCCTTCACGCCGAGACGCGTCATCAGGTTGCCCTGGGTTTCGTCTTTCACCCGCGTGCCGTTACGCTCGCGATGGTCGTCAGCCTGCACGTCCATCCAAACGGCCTGCGCCTTCGGCTGGATCCAGTAGCTGTTGCGGCCGCTTTCACCCACCTTAACGCTATAGCCCGCTTCGACAGAGGCGGTTATGCCGCTGGAGCGATAACGCTCGGTCGCCTGGTCCTGCCCCATCACCTTATTGTCAAACCAGTTATACAACACCCAGCTATCAACGTAGGTGCCGCTTTTATTGGCTTCGTTTGCGTACCAGGTACCGTACAGACCTATGCTATAGCCATTCACTTCGCCACGTGAGTGGTATCCGGTCAGGCTGGAAGCGCTCCGGCTCTGGCTGTTACCGTAGCCCGCCATCAGGCCAAGATGCCAGCGGTCCAGGCCATCTGTGCTCCATTGGGCGATATCGCCACCCAACTGCAGTACGTAACGGTTGGCTGTCGTTTTTAGCTGGCCGCTGCCGTCGTTGAAACGCGCATGCCCGCCGACGTTACGCATCCAAAGGCTCGTCACTTTTTGCTCGCCGGTGAGCATGTCGGTGTACTGCGTTTCACCCAGACGATCGTGCAGGCGGGTCATAAACAGCGTATTTGCCGCATAGCTGTTTGCCTGATAGCTGCCAAATTCTGGGCGATACTGATGCTCGCTTTTCGGCGGCGCAGGTGGCGGTACCGGTTCTTGCGGCGGAATCACCGGGTCGACGGGCGGATCTACCGGGACGACAGGCGGGTCGACAGGGTCAACAGGTGGATCCACCGGGTCAACAGGCGGGTCTACCGGGTCGACCGGTGGGTCTACCGGGTCAACAGGAGGATCTACCGGGTCGATTGGTGGGTCAACGGGTTCAGCCAGGCTGGTCAGAAACCAGTTCTTACCTTTCTGTACAACGTTATAGTCATAACCCCCCGCTACGATACGGCTGGCCTTCTCAAACGTTCCCTCCGAGTTGCCGCCAACGCTGACTATTTCAATCCCTTCAACGGTTTGTGCGCCTGCACCACCAATGTTGTTTACGTCAACCGCGGTACGACCGGATGTGTTTCCTTCAACAATCAGCCTGTCAGTTTCAGAGGTATCGTCAGACAGCACGGTATTGAAAACCAGCTTGCCGCCGTTGCCTGTGTAATCATCGTTGATGGTCAGGGTTTGCCAGGCCGCGTCCTCAGCATGCTGGAAATTTATCGTGCCGCCCGCGTTCAGGGTCAGTCTGGTCAGCGTTGAGCTGTCACGCATATTCCAGACGGCATCATTCATCGTAAGCGCGAGAGTACCGGTCCCGGCAGCGTTGCTTTCTATGTACGATGCTCCGTTCCACAACGAGCTGTTACCCATTGTCAGCGTAATGGTACTGTTTTGTGCCGGAAGGGTACTGTTGGCCGCGACGCCACCTGCGGCGAGGATATCGCCGTTAAGGAGGAATTTTCCGCCTGCAGAGGCATCAATAATTCCGCCATTGCTGGCGTTCAGGGCATAGCTACCCTGGTCGCGCTGGCCTGCGGTGGTAATGGTTGCCCCACCGTCGAGCGTTATCACGCCGCGTGACCAGGCATACATCCCGTGCGGTGCCTGGGCGGAGCTGCTGGTTTTCTCGCTGCTGTTGACCGCAATGGTGACGTTATCTCCCACATTTACCGCTGCTGTGTAAGCGTAGATGCCATGCGCGCTGGCACCGTTGGTGGTGATGGTCGCGCCTTCATCAAGGGTGATGGTTGACGAGCCGGTAGAGTACACGCCGGAGGCACTGGCTGCGTCGGTGGTAATGGTCGCTTTTTTTCCCAGCTCGATTCTGGAGGCAGAACCCGCATACAGGCCGTAGGCCGAAGTGCCAAACGTTTCGATGGTGGCCTCATCCCCCAGACGGACGGATGAGCCGCTCTGGTTGGTACGAATCCCCTCGGCGTAGGTACCCCGCGTCACAATATGCGCACGATCGCCGACGACAATGTTATTTTTGGCCTTCGAGGCATCATTCAGTGCATAGGCGCTAATACCGCGACCGGTACTGCCAGTGGTTTCGATATAGAGATCGTCACCCACATAAATATTGGCGGAGCCGAGAGAACCCTGGCTGAAGGAGCTGTACCCGGCATTGATGCCATCGCCGCTTTGGCCATTAACGTAAATGTGGGTGCGGTCGCCGGTAATGATAAACACCGGGTTATTCGGAGTGTTCATACCGTGGGTACGAATACCGTCGACATCTTTACCGTTATTGGCAGCCACTTTTGACTGGGTACGAATAGTCAGATCGTCACCAAATATCACCCCCGGGCTGCCGGACGTGGAGTTCTGAATAACGGTCACGGAGTGCTCAAAGGCTTCCGCCCCCGGCCCTTCGAGAGTGATCCCATCCCCGTAGACTGGAATATTGCCCGGGCTGTACTGGTAGACATAGTTAGGATCGCTGGTATTTTTACTAAAGTTCGCGTTTGCCGTTGCAGGAATCAGCGCCTGTATTTCCGCAGGCAAATCCGTTACTGCTCCGGTGGCTGGTAAATTAGCAAAATCGATAACTGCAGCATTCGCGGTAAATAGCGCTGACGATAGTGCCAGCGAAATCGCAACGGCGACAGGTGAATGTTTCAATAAATATGGCATAACTGCCCCCTTTCTTTCAGGCGTAAAACATCCTCCACACCATTAAATGTGGGCATGTTAAGAAGTTGAAATTACAAAATAGAAACGAGTATTTTATGAATGCTGGTACCTAACTTCCTCTCTAATCGTATTTTATGAACGTAAATTTTTTTCACATCAACGCTGGTTGTTTTTATTATCTCCCGGAGGCACACCCCTGAAATAAGTCTGTTAAGTAAAGTGAATTCAACAGTGCTCAGGGTATTACCACGCCTGCTGCTCACTCGCCTGCCGGAAAAAAGATGGTTAATTTTTTCCTGCAATATAGCGTCATCGTCATCTGAATAAATAATTCCCTTTATTTCACTGTGGTGAGCGAAAAAATAGTGAGCCAACGCCTCCAGTTTACGGTCCGCGATAAGCACGATGTGCATGTTGGTCATCGCCAGATGTTCAATCCATTGCGGATCGACAAGCAGGCGCAGGTTGTACATCGAAAAATCTACAAAAATAAATCCGCGTAATAAATGATTCTTGTTCCCAGACAATATTTTATTTTCTACTGCAAGTTGCAGGAAATGATTTCCCACCGGCCAAACTGCGAAGGAGGCGCTGCCACAGTATTGTGAGCGCACCGTGTTATCCGGAAATAACTGACAGGACAATTCGCAGCTTATACAGCGGACAACCTTTTGCGACGATGTTATCATCCAGTCCACTCCTGTCTTATTTTCATTATCAATATTTCACTGCCTTTCAAATGTGTCAATCTTGAAACATATCCAGCGTTTCTGTCGTGTTTATGAGAAATAATGCCAGAGAAAATAAATTCCTGGCTGTCTCAATTCTTGCAGGCCGCAGACATAGCGACAGAACATTGATTGTCAGACCTTACCCAGGAATATTCATCAACCCATTAAGATTATTCGGCAAAAACAACCCCGGAAGGAAATTGACGAAATAGCACTAATAGCTAAAGATTCGTCACCTCGATCTTCCTGAACGTCAGTCTTTTCTCAACGTGTGGCTCAATATAATTATTTGACCTGGTGAAGTGTAATGAAATCTCATTATGTCCTTTTAGCTGAGGCTCACCTAAGAAAACCGACTTGTAATCAATTGAAAAATAATGCGATGTTTCTAATCTTAGGTACGGGTGTGTCGCGCTCTAATCCTTCTGACCTATACTGTTGTTAAATATACGTATGTTTTTTGGGTTTGTGGGGTTAAATATTGTTATTGCAGAGGAAAGTGAAATTGTATCTTATTAACAAGCTGGTCGAGTATGACCCGGAAAACAAAACCCTGGCGAATCATATTACCGGGCGCACGATACATTTGCAGCTTCCTGCCAATCTCTGCTTTCTTTATCTCGTTACCCATCCTGGCGAAATAATTTCGCAAAATCAGTTAATGGTGGTGGGATGGGGTGAGCGTAACGATGTCACCACACCGAATACCTTTTACCAGGCCATTTTGACATTGCGCAATGCGCTGGCTGAAGTGGGGTTACCGCGCGATACGGTAAAAACGATTTCGCGTCGCGGGCTGACGCTTTCCGAAGCCACCCAGGTTGAAATATTTACCCCAACCGCCGAGCCGGTAATTGCCAGTGAAGACGCGGCAATAGCCGAGGGCACCGCGATGAAGAAGCCGGCGTGGTTAATGATAGCCACCGCTACGCTTTTTCTGATCGCGCTTATTAACGGGGTCATATTATATAAACATCACCAGAACATGCCGTTTAGTCACTACATTCCACTTTCAATGGGCAGCACGACCAACGCCTGCCAACTCTTTTATGCACCTAATGAACATATGCAGGACCATTACCTTCGCTTGTTAAAAAATTATCCCAGCCTGTGTGCCGGAAACCGATACGTTTTTCTCATCGGCTATAGTAAAACGGAGCGAATCGCGGCGTTTGTCTGTAATAACGATGCGCGACATGACGCGGCAGCGTTATGTACCACGCATTATTTTTGGGCGCATGGGCAATGATGACACTCGGGAATCGTATTATTTTGCTGGCGGCGTTGCTGGGGGCTGCTATTACCAGCGGCTGGCTAGCGTATTCGCATTTTTCGAGTGCGCCGATACGCTGTACAGGTGATGTGGAGTGGACGATTGGTAAAAACCGATTTGTAGGAACGGTTTCATGGCGAATGCAGCATCGGGAAGGGACCGCTGTCATTAACGGTAAACTGTTTGGTCACGCGGTTTCTGAAGTTAACCGCACCATCTATTTCCACTACAGCGATCACCAGAACGCGCGCGTATTAAATAACGATCGTATTGTTAAAACCTTCGCCGATAGTGCGGATGAGGCTGATATCAATGCAACGCTACCGGGTTTTTATCGCACGCCGGGAAGAGATCTGAGCCTGATGATTGATGAGTACCGTGGAGCGTGGCTTTTTGCCGCGTCGAACGTCCCTTCGCTGTACTGCCGTAAAAACGCGCCGTAAAAATCAATAGCACATCTTAGACGGCACGCATAGTCAAATCTCGTGATTCCCGCTACAGTTATCTCTCCACGGCGAAAGGAGATAAACATGCTTTATATCTTTGACTTAGGAAACGTAATCGTCGATATCGATTTTAACCGGGTGCTGGGTGCCTGGAGCGACTTTAGCCGTGTGCCGCTGGCGACGTTAAAGCAGGATTTCGCGATGGGTGAGACCTTCCATCAGCATGAACGCGGCGAGATTAGCGATGAAGAGTTTGCTGAACGCTTCTGCCAGGAGATGGGGCTTTCGTTAAGCTATGAACAATTTTCTCACGGCTGGCAGGCGGTATTCGTCGCGATCCGTCCGGAAGTGATCGACATTATGCACAAACTGCGCGAGCAGGGGCACCGGGTGGTCGTGCTGTCTAACACCAACCGTCTGCACACGACCTTCTGGCCAGAGGAATACCCCGAAGTTAAGGCGGCGGCAGATAAGATCTATCTTTCGCAAGAGATGGGTATGCGTAAGCCTGAAGCGCGAATTTATCAGGCTGTTTTGCAGGCAGAGGGATTCACCGCGGCCGATGCGGTCTTTTTCGATGACAACGCCGATAATATAGAGGGAGCTAACCAGTTGGGTATCACGTCAATTCTGGTGACCGGAAAAGAGACGATACCGAACTACTTTGCGAAGCAGTTATGCTAAAAACCGTTCATCAAAAAGCCACGCATCATACTCGCCCGCTGAGGGCCTGGCTGAAGTTGCTCTGGCACCGCATTGATGAGGACAACATGACCACGCTGGCGGGTAACCTCGCCTACGTGTCGTTGCTCTCATTAGTGCCGCTGGTGGCGGTGATCTTTGCGCTCTTTTCCGCTTTCCCGATGTTCGCGGACGTTAGCCTGCAGCTTCGCCATTTCGTCTTCGCGAACTTCATCCCAGCCACCGGGGATGTTATCCAGAACTACATCGAGCAGTTTGTTGCCAACTCCAGCAAAATGACGGCGGTGGGGGCGTGCGGCCTTATCGTTACCGCGCTGCTGCTGATGTACTCTATCGACAGCGCGCTTAACACCATCTGGCGAAGCAAAAAAATCCGTCCTAAGGTCTATTCCTTTGCCGTCTACTGGATGATTTTAACGCTGGGGCCGTTGCTGGCTGGGGCGAGTCTGGCAATCAGTTCGTATCTTCTCTCCTTGCGCTGGGCGAGTGATTTAAACAGCGTGATTGATAACGTGCTGCGTATTTTTCCGCTGATCCTGTCCTGGCTCTCGTTCTGGCTGCTCTATAGCGTTGTACCGACCACGCGCGTGCCTAACCGCGATGCGGTAGTTGGGGCGCTGGTGGCGGCAGTGCTTTTTGAACTGGGTAAAAAAGGGTTTGCCCTTTACATCACCATGTTCCCGTCTTATCAGCTGATTTACGGCGTGCTGGCGGTGATCCCCATTTTATTTGTCTGGGTTTACTGGACCTGGTGTATCGTCTTGCTTGGTGCCGAAATAACTGTCACTCTCGGCGTATACCGCGAACTTAAAAAAGCAGCAGAAGCTGAAAAACAATTAGAAGCAGACCAACCATGATTGCATTGATACAGCGCGTAACCCGTGCCAGCGTCACCGTGGAGGGAGAGGTGACGGGTGAAATTGGCCCAGGACTTTTGGTGTTGTTAGGTGTCGAAAAGGATGATGACGAACAAAAAGCGAACCGCTTATGCGAGCGCGTGCTGGGCTACCGCATATTCAGCGATGCGGAAGGCAAGATGAATCTGAACGTCCAGCAGGCGGGCGGCAGCGTGCTGGTGGTTTCCCAGTTTACGCTGGCAGCGGATACCGAGCGCGGCATGCGCCCGAGTTTCTCTAAAGGCGCCGCGCCGGATCGTGCAGAAGCACTTTACGAATACTTTGTTGAGCGTTGTCGCCAACAGGAAATGAATACGCAAACCGGACGATTCGCTGCAGATATGCAGGTCTCGCTGGTGAACGATGGCCCCGTCACATTCTGGCTCCAGGTATGAGCCAACTGGCGGCGTGGCCGCGGGTAACAAGAGAGAGTACAGCTATGTATCACCTTCGAGTACCGCAAACGGAAGAAGAGTTAGAAGCGTATTACCAGTTCCGCTGGGAAATGCTGCGCAAGCCACTGCATCAGCCAAAAGGATCTGAACGCGACGCCTGGGATGCGATGGCCCATCATCAGATGGTGATGGACGAAGAGGGCAACCTCGTCGCCGTCGGGCGACTGTATATCAACGCTGATAACGAAGCGTCGATTCGTTTTATGGCGGTTCACCCTTCCGTGCAGGATAAAGGGCTGGGGACGCTAATGGCGATGACGCTGGAGTCCGTCGCCCGTCAGGAAGGCGTTAAGCGCGTCACCTGTAGCGCCCGGGAAGATGCCGTGGAGTTTTTTGCCAAACTCGGTTTTGTTAACCAGGGTGAAATCACCGCTCCGCAAACCACGCCGATTCGCCACTTTTTGATGATCAAACCCATCGCCACGCTGGACGATATTCTTCATCGCGCGGACTGGTGCGGGCAGCTGCAGCAGGCCTGGTATGAACACATCCCTCTGAGTGAAAAGATGGGCGTGCGCATTCAGCAGTACACCGGGCAAAAATTCATTACCACCATGCCGGAAACCGGCAATCAGAACCCTCACCACACCCTGTTTGCCGGCAGCCTGTTTTCCCTGGCGACGCTCACCGGCTGGGGGCTGATCTGGCTAATGCTGCGCGAGCGTCATCTCGGCGGCACTATTATTCTGGCCGATGCCCATATTCGTTACAGCGCGCCGATCAGCGGCAAGCCGAGCGCGGTGGCCGACCTGGGCGCTTTGGGCGGCGATCTCGACCGCCTGGCGCGCGGACGTAAAGCACGTGTGCAGATGCAGGTTGAGCTGTTTGGCGATGATACGCCAGGCGCTGTGTTTGAAGGCACCTATATCGTTCTTCCTGCGAAGCCGTATGGCGCGTATGAAGAGGGGGGGAACGAGGAAGAATAACGGTCTTCTGGAAAGCGGCTCGCAAATACACATCGTAGCAGGACGTATCCTTCGCTTTATTCGGCGTATCCCATTAACGTAATCAGCAAGGGGTACGTCATTGACGTACATTAGACATTTGTTACTATAAGCCCATGGCGTATGTTTAATGCTATTCATTGAAACGGACATTTTCACAGAAGACGTCAAAACGTTACTGGATGACGACGAATATCATCGGTTCCAGATATTCCTGGCGACACAACCGGAGTACGGCGATGTTATCCAGAATACGGGAGGCTTGCGAAAGATTCGCTGGCTTGCTGGCGGAAAGGGAAAGCGTGGTGGAGTCAGAGTTATCTATTTTTACCGTACGTGTGAGTTTGAAATCAGACTGCTGCTCATCTATCGCAAAGGGATTAAAGATGACCTGTCTGCGGGGGAGAAAGCTATTCTGAAAAAGATGATAGAGAGGTGGTAAATGGATAAGGCGCTGTTTGAGCGATTAACCCAAAGCGTTGGGCAAATGAACGAGATTGCCGAGGGCCAACGCGAGCCGTCGCGTATCTTTCAAATCGATGCGATGAAAATAAAAGAAATTCGTCAGGCATCCGGGTTGTCGCAGAGTAAATTCGCGACCTTAATCTCTGTCAGCGTTGATACATTGCGTAACTGGGAACAAGGCAGACGCTCGCCTACAGGCCCGGCTAAAGCGCTTTTGCGCGCTATTGCTAACGATCCTCAACATGTCATCCCTGCGCTATCGCAGTAATTAGCCCGGTTGCACTGAGGCTCACCGGGCTTTTATGGAGATTACTCCCCTTCACCCGGGAACAGGAACGGGTTGATCGAGCTACGGGCAAAGCCCTCTTGCTCCATCTTCGCATCCAGAATCAGCGAGGCGAGATCGTCGGCCACCGCTTCGACTTTCGGGTCTTTTTCCTGATACAGGATCTTCAGGTAGGTTCCGCAGTCGCCGCAGCTTTCGGCTTTCACCGCCGCGTCTTCATTTTCCAGCGACCAGTAGTTGAGATCGCGAGTCTGCTCGCAGTTGCTGCACTTCACGCGCACCACGTGCCACTCGGTTTCACACAGGTTGCAGTGCAGGTAGCGCAGCCCCTGCGTGGTCCCAATCTGCACCATGCTGGAGACCGGCATTGAGCCGCAGACCGGGCAGAACTGGCGCGCTTCGCCGTATTCGGCGCGGGCTTTGCCCGGGATCAGGCTCGCCATTTGCGCCCAGTAGAGCGACAGCGCGGCCCAGATAAACGGCGCTTTATCGCTGCTGACCAGCGAGAAGTCGGAGGCAAACAGCGCGCTCGCCATCTCTTCCAGCTCCAGGTCAGAGGCTTTTTCCAGGTTCTCAATGACCGCCAGCGCCGTGCCGCTCATCTCCGGCTTCAGCTCGGCAATCAGCGAATGAAGCAGCTTATGCCAGTGCTTGTCGCGCGGCAGGACGTGAATATCCAGCGGCGGCTTGCCCTGCTCGTTAGCTTCTTTGATGCGCGCGGTCAGGTCCATTTGCAGCGGGTGATCGTACAGCACCACCTCCTGCGCATGGGCGACCAGCGCGGCAAAACGCAGAAAATCGCCCAGCGGGTTGTTCTCTGCCAGCTCGCGCAGACGCTCTGCGCGGCGGTTGTAGAGGTTCTTGAGTCTGGGGAATAACAACGGCGGAATATACTCCGCCGTACGTTTCTCGCTCGACCCCAGCTCATCTTGCGGGATTATGCGAATACTCATTCAGATGACTTTTCCTGTTTCTGGCGGACTTCACGGTACCAGCGCGGGTGATGTTTCTTCGCCCACGTTTTGGTTACCCATCCTTCCACCATCGCGGTAATGGTGCCTTTCACCCAGAGGGCGGCGTAAATATGCACCATGATAACCACAATTAACGCCACTGCGGCAAATGAATGCAGCATTAGCGCAAATCGGATCACCGGGATTGAGAAAGCAGGCGCAAAGTACGGACGCCAGATGATCACGCCGCTCACCAGCAACAGGACCAGGAAGATAATCGCCGCCCAGAATACGCATTTCTGGCCGAAGTTATAACGCCCGGTATCACCCACTTCCTCGTTGACGACGATCTTACGAATATTCTTCGCCCAAAAGATATCATCCCGATTGATTAGGTTATGGTGCCAGTAGCGGAAAAACATGATGATAAACGAGGCAAACATCACCACACCCACGAACGGGTGAAGGATGCGCGCCAGCTGCGGCGTGCCCAGGATCTGCATCAGCCAGTTGAAGGAGGGGAAGAAGAACCCCAGCCCGCTTATCGCCGCCAGCATGAAGCAGAAGGCGGTGACCCAGTGGTTGATGCGTTCCGGCGCGGTGTAGCGCACGATGGTGTCACGTTTTCTCATTTGCGCACCTCGTCTTTCTCTTCATGCAGGTTGTCGTCTTCCTCTTCCGCACGGTTCGGACCGACGCCGACGTAGTGGAAGATGCTCGCTGCGAAGGTGGCAGCAAAGCCCACCGCGGCCAGCGGTTTCCAGATGCCTTTCCAGAACTTCACGGTGGCGCTGATTTCCGGGTTCTCCGGCAGGCCGTGATACAGGTTCGGCTTGTCGGCGTGGTGCAGCACGTACATCACGTGCGTACCGCCAACCCCGGCCGGATCGTACAGGCCCGCGTTGTCGTAACCACGGGTTTTCAACTCGCCCACGCGCTCTGCCGCCAGCGTTTTCATATCCTCTTTGGAGCCAAAGTGGATAGCGCCGGTTGGGCAGGTCTTCACGCATGCAGGCTCCTGGCCCACGTTAACGCGGTCCACGCACAGGGTGCATTTGTAGACGCGGTTGTCTTCCGGGTTCATGCGCGGCACGTCGAACGGACAGCCCGCGATGCAGTAGCCGCAGCCAATGCACTGCTCGGACTGGAAGTCGACGATGCCGTTGGCATACTGAATGATAGCCCCTTCTGACGGACACGCCTTCAGGCAGCCCGGATCCGCGCAGTGCATACAGCCGTCTTTGCGGATAAGCCATTCCAGTTTGTCGTTCTGCTCCACTTCCGAGAAACGCATTACCGTCCAGGACTTGGCGGTCAGGTCTGCCGGGTTGTCGTACACCCCGACGTTGTGACCCACTTCGTCACGGATGTCGTTCCACTCAGAGCAGGCCACCTGACAGGCTTTACAGCCGATACAGGTGGTCACGTCGATCAGCTTCGCCACTTCCTGCTGGTGGTCCCGCGCCTGAGGCGCGGGCGTGAAACCGTTAGTCGCGGAACGACGGATAATGTCTTGAGATTGATAAGCCATAAGTCGTCTCCGTTACACCTTTTCCACGTTCACGAGGAAGGCCTTAAACTCCGGCGTCTGCGTGTTCGCATCACCGACGAACGGCGTCAGGGTGTTCGCAATGAACCCTTTCTTCGCCACGCCCTCATAACCCCAGTGAATTGGGATGCCAATGGTATCCACCTGCTGACCGTGAACGTTCAGCGTGCGAATACGCTTGGTCACCACCGCCTTGGCCTTGATGTAGCCGCGGTTAGAGGAGACCTTCACGGTATCGCCATGGGCAATGCCGAGCTTGTTCGCCAGCTTCTCGCCGATCTCCACAAACTGTTCCGGCTGCGCGATGGCGTTAAGCAGCGCGTGCTTGGTCCAGTAGTGGAAGTGTTCGGTCAGACGGTAAGTGGTGCCCACGTACGGGAACTTGTCCTTTTTACCCAGAGCTTCAAAGTCGCCCTTGAAGATACGCGCTGCCGGGTTAGAGACCACGTTCGGGTGCAGCGGGTTGGTGCCCAGCGGCGTCTCAAACGGCTCGTAATGTTCCGGGAACGGCCCTTCCGCCATCTTGTCGATAGCAAACAGGCGCCCCATCCCTTCAGGCTGCATGATAAACGGCCCAACGTCGCTGCCTGGCGCGGCAGTGCTGTAGTCCGGAATATCCACGCCGCCCCATTTCGCGCCGTCCCACTTCAGAAGCTGACGCTTCGGATCCCACGGGTTGCCCTGCGGATCAGCGGAGGCACGGTTATAGAGGATGCGGCGGTTCAGCGGCCATGCCCATGCCCAGCCCAGCGTATTGCCGAGGCCCGACGGGTCGGCGTTGTCGCGGTTGGCCATCTGGTTGCCTTTCGGCGTCCAGCTACCGGCAAAGATCCAGCAGCCGCTTGACGTGGTACCGTCATCGCGCAGGTGCGCGAAGGTGCTGAGCTGGTCGCCTTTCTTCGCCAGAACCGCGCCGGTGACCGGGTCGATAACGTCCGCCAGCGCCTTACCGTTGCTCTCCATGGCCACTTCTTCCGGCGCAGGATTTTCCGGCGTCGAGTAGTTCCAGGTCATGTTCAGCACCGGCTCAGGGTTCGCGCCGCCTTCTGCCGCATACATCTTACGCAGGCGTAAGAAGATACCGGCCAGGATCTCGCCGTCGTTCATGGCGATGCCCGGGGCGTCCGCGCCTTTCCAGTGCCACTGCAGCCAGCGGCCGGAGTTGACGATAGAACCGTTCTCTTCCGCGAAGCAGGTAGACGGCAGGCGGAACACTTCGGTCTGAATCTTCGACGGATCGACGTCGTTCGACTCGCCGTGGTTCTGCCAGAAGGTCGAGGTCTCGGTGTTGAGCGGGTCAATCGTCACCAGGAACTTCAGCTTCGAGAGAGACTCGACAACCTTGTTCTTGTTCGGGAACGACGCCACCGGGTTAAAGCCCTGGCAGATATAGCCGTTGACCTGGCCCTGATGCATCATTTCGAAGTACTGGAGAACGTCGTAACCTTTGTCCCACTTCGGCAGCCAGTCAAAGCCCCAGCTGTTTTCCGCCGTCGCTTTGTCGCCGTAGAAGGCTTTCATCAGCGAGACGAAGAACTTCGGATAGTTGCCCCAGTAGTTCACCTGGCCTTCGAGCAGCGGTTTTGGCGTGCTGGCCGTCAGGTAGGTCTGCAGATCAGTCTGTTTCTCGCTTGGCAGGTTCATGTAACCCGTCAGGCTCTGAGACAGCAGGCCGAGGTCGGTCAAACCCTGGATGTTGGAGTGACCGCGCAGGGCGTTCACGCCGCCGCCTGCCATCCCCATGTTGCCGAGCAGCAGCTGCACCATTGCCATGGTACGGATGTTCTGGGCGCCGATGGAGTGTTGCGTCCAGCCGAGTGCATACAGGAACGACGCGGTTTTATCTTTCGCGCTTGTTTCCGCAATCAGCTCGCACACCTTCAGGAAGTCCGCCTTCGGCGTGCCGCAGATGTTCTCAACAACGTCCGGCGTGTAGCGGGAAACGTGCTCTTTCAGCAGGTTCCATACGCAGCGCGGGTGTTGAAGAGTGGTGTCGCGCTTCGCAAAGCCTTTCTCATCCAGCTCGTAGTTCCAGCTGGTTTTGTCGTACTTGCGTTTTTTCGCGTCATAACCGCTGAACAGGCCATCTTCGAAGTGGTAATCCTCACGCACGATCAGGCTGGCGTTGGTATAGGCTTCGGTGTACTCGCGGTTATATTTTTCGTTGGTCATCAGGTACAGCAGTACGCCTGACAGGAAAGTGATGTCAGTACCTGAACGAATAGGGGTGTAGAAATCCGCCACTGACGCAGTACGCGTAAAGCGGGGATCGATCACAATCAGTTTCGCACCGTTGTGGATTTTGGCTTCCATCGCCCAGCGGAACCCGACAGGGTGCGCTTCAGCGGCGTTACCGCCCATCACCACAATGAGGTTGGCGTTCTTGATGTCGACCCAGTGGTTGGTCATCGCACCGCGACCAAATGTTGGAGCAAGACTTGCTACCGTTGGTCCGTGTCAGACACGCGCCTGGTTGTCGACCGCGAGCATACCGAGTGCGCGCGTGAATTTCTGGGTTAAATAGCCGGTTTCGTTGCTGGAGGCAGAAGCACACAGCATCCCGGTGGAGAGCCAGCGGTTGACCGTGACGCCGTCGGCGTTCTTCTCAATAAAGTTGGCATCGCGGTCTTCTTTAATATGTTTTGCGATGCGGTCAAACGCCTCTTCCCAGCTGATTTGCTGCCATTTATCGGAGCCAGGCGCGCGATATTCCGGGAATTTCAGACGGCTTTCGGAGTGGATAAAGTCCACCAGACCGGCCCCTTTCGGGCACAGCGCGCCACGGTTGACCGGATGGTCCGGGTCGCCTTCGATATGGAAAATAGACGCTTTGGCGTTTTTCGCACCGTCGCCGAGGCTATACATCAACAGCCCACAGCCGACGGAGCAGTACGTACAGGTGTTACGGGTTTCGCGGGTGCGCAGCAGTTTGTACTGCCGCGTTTCCGCCAGCGCTACGCCGGGCGCAAAGCCCAGTGCCGCCGCCGTGGTGCCTGCCATACCGCCAGCGCAGATCTTAAAGAACTGCCTTCTGCTGACCTGCATGGGTCACTCCTTGTTCGACATTGCTTATATATGTAGTTTTAACTTCGCGGTTGAGAATTGACCGCAAAGGAGAAAAATTTGCGTTAATCCCTCATTTCTCCGAGGGATATCATCAGAATACCACAATGTCGGTATACCTGTTCCAACGGCGTTAATACAAAGTGAACGTATTATCACTGTGTTGATTATAAAGTGTGACACTGATCACACTATAAGCTCTGCATGTTAAAGGGGTGTAGCGGGGGTCGGGTTGCACCTCTTCTTAATGAGTAGGACAATGAGTGTCGAAAAGTTGATCCATACTATGCGTAAGGCCTGCGGTTTATGCTGCAATAGCAGGCTTACTTCCGTGGTTGTTCAGGAATACCGCTGTGTCTAAACAAAACCGTGCTACCCGCTCATCGCCACTGCCTGCGGGCATTGTGGAAATGTCGGTACGCAGACCGCCCCACATTACCCATGCCACCCCCGATTTTCTGGCTGAAGAAGTGCCCGTTGCCCTCGTTTACAACGGTATTTCGCACGTGGTGATGATGGCCTCACCCAAAGATCTCGAACTGTTCGCCATCGGTTTTTCCCTTTCGGAAGGCATCATTGCGCACCCGCAGGAGATCTACGGCATGGACGTGGTTCAGGCGTGTAACGGTCTTGAAGTGCAAATCGAACTCTCCAGCCGCCGCTTTATGGGGCTGAAAGAGCGCCGCCGCGCGCTGGCCGGGCGTACCGGGTGCGGTGTCTGTGGTGTTGAGCAGCTTAATGATATTGGCAAGCCCGTTGCGCCACTGCCGTTTACCCAGACCTTTAATCTGGCGCATCTCGACCGTGCGCTGGAAAATCTCAACGATGTTCAGCCCATCGGCCAACTGAGCGGCTGCACGCACGCGGCGGCGTGGGTATTGCCGTCAGGAGATATTGCTGGAGGGCATGAGGACGTGGGCCGCCACGTCGCGCTCGACAAGCTATTAGGCCGTCGTGCGGGGGAAAGCGATCTCTGGCAGCAGGGCGCGGCGCTTGTTTCCAGTCGCGCCAGCTATGAGATGGTGCAGAAGTCCGCGATGTGTGGCGTGGAGATTCTGTTTGCGGTGTCGGCGGCAACCACGCTGGCGGTGGAGGTGGCGGAGCGCTGCAACCTGACGCTGGTGGGGTTCTGCAAGCCGGGCAGGGCGACGATTTATACCCATCCGCAGCGGTTAATGGTTGATCAGTAATTTTGAATGATAATAGCAAATCCTTCCGCTTTTAGTTGTTCAGGATGAGGGCTAGTATTTATCTCATCAAGGCACGGTGCCTTACCTAAACAACTTAATGAAAGGGTTTATATCATGAAAAGCATCAAAACTTTTGTCGCTGTAATCGCTCTGGCTGCTTCTTTCGGTTCTTTCGCTGCACAGACAGTGACCGCAACCGCCTCTACCATTGATGGTGCAGAAGCGAAAATCGCGGCTCAGGCTCAGGAAGCGGGCGCGTCATCCTACAAAATTACCCAGGCATTCACCGGTAACCGCGTACACATGACCGCTGAACTGAACAAATAATTTCTCTATACCGTCGAAAGAGCGCCCCTGGGGCGCTTTTTTAGTTTATACCCGCCAGACGCAGCAGCGCCGTCACCACCGCCGCCGCGACGATCACCACAATTAACGGCATTTTTCGCCATGCCAGAAACACCGCGAACCCCACACCCAGCACGCGCGCCATGCCCGCAAAATGTTCCCCTTCATAAAACGTGGTCGCCAGCGCGACGGAGAACAGCAAAACGGTAGCCGCATCGGAAAGCAGCGCCTGCGATCGTTCAGAAAGCGCCAGCCGGTTGCCCAGCTTTGCCCCGCCGAGACGCATCAGGTAGGTTCCGGCAGAAAGAATGGCGATGCCGAGAATAAAAAACGTCATGTTTCCCATTATTTTTTCCTCGCAGCGAGACCGAGTAACGAGAGCAGAACCGGTAAACCCACCGGGGCAAACGGCACGGCAGCCAGTGATAGCGCGGCACCGCTGCAGGCGCGGATAAGCGTGGTACGGTTTTTAAACGCGGGTACCACTAACGCCAGCAGGATCGCCGGAAACACCGCGTCCAGCCCGATGGTCTCCGGGTCCGGCAGCAGTTTACCGACCATGGCACCCAACAGCGCCCCCACCGGCCAGATAATCGCCACACCTAAACCGCACAGCCAGTAGGCCGCTTTACGCTGCTCGGGCGTTTTTTGCGACAGGCCAAAGACCACGCTTTCATCGTTCATGATGTGACAGCCGAGATAGCTCAAACCTCGTTTGCCCACCAGTTCACGCACCGTCACGCCAAACGGCACATGGCGCGCGTTGACCAGCAAACCGGCGGCCGCTGCCGCCAGCGGGTTACCTCCGCTTGCCACAATGCCGATAAACATAAACTCGGATGCGCCCGCCAGCACCGTGAGGGACAGCACAAACGGCACCCACAGCGGAAAACCGTAGGCCATCGCCAGGGAGCCGTAAGACATGCCGACCACGCCTACCGCGAGGCAGACCAAAATTATCGCTTTTATCGTGTCGCCTTTCAGGCAAGAGAGGGGATTCTTCATATCATTTTAGCCATATCGAACGTATTTCCATTATAATGAACGCATCAAAATCGTTTTACAAGATGAACGAATCGTTCGTTATAGAGAGAAAGAGGCCGTTTTTATGACGCAGCCAATCAGCGTGATCGCCAAAAGCCTGGTGCGGGAACGCCTGCGAACCGGGCTGTCACTGGCGGAAATTGCCCGCCGTGCCGGGATCGCCAAATCTACGCTTTCTCAGCTGGAGTCTGGCAACGGCAATCCTAGCCTGGAAACGCTCTGGTCGCTTTGCGTGGCGCTGGATATTCCATTTGCCCGGTTACTGGAGCCGCAGCAGCCCGTCACGCAGGTGATCCGCCGCGGTGAGGGCACCAAGGTGGTTGCCGGGCAGGCAAACTACGAGGCGATTTTGCTGGCGGCGTGTCCGCCGGGCGCGCGTCGTGATATCTATCTGCTGCTGACGCAGCCGGGCGCAGACCGTATTTCCCAGCCGCATCCGCCGGGGTCGGTTGAGCATATTATCGTGACCCAGGGGCGGGCGATGGTCGGCCTGATCGACGCGGCGGAAGAACTCGGCCCGGGCGATTACATTTGCTACCCTGCCGATCAGCCGCATATCTTTAAGGCGCTGGAGCCAGACACCCACGCCCTTCTGGTGGCGGAACAAAATTAACGAAGATACGGAAAATCATGTCGCTCAAAGCCATTGCTAAAGAACTGGGGCTGTCCGTCACTACCGTCAGCCGCGCCCTCAACGGGTATGACGATGTTTCTGCTGAGACGCGCGCCCGCGTGGAGGCGGAGGCCCAGCGCCGTGGTTACCGACCTAATACGTTTGCGCGCCGCCTGAAGATGGGCAAAATTGATGCCGTCGGCCTCGTTTTTCCCGTGCATCCTGTTCCGCTCAATAACAGCGTTTTTATGGACATGGTCGGCGAAATTAGCCACGAACTGGCGCGACATGAGATCGACCTGCTGCTCATCGCCGACGATGATCTGGCGGATAAGCACAGCTATATGCGCATGGTGCAAAGCCGCCGCGTGGATGCGCTGATTGTGGCCCACACGCTGGATCACGATCCGCGACTTGAACAGCTGCAGGCCGTCGGATTCCCTTTTCTGGCGCTTGGCCGCAGTCAGCTATCGCAGCCGTACGCGTGGTTCGACTTCGACAACTATGCTGGCACGTACCAGGCCACCCGCTGGCTGATTGAGAAAGGCCATCAGCGCATCGCCCTGCTGGGCGAAAGCAATAATCAGGCATTCATCACCCAGCGGCGACAGGGCTACCTGGACGCGCTGCGGGAAGCCGGGCTCTCCAGCGAATGGCTGCGCGCTATGCCCCCTTCGCGCCGCGTGGGGTATGCCACCACGAAAGAACTTCTCTCCCTGCCGCAGCCCCCCACGGCCATCATTACCGACTGCAACACCCACGGCGACGGCGCGGCGATGGCGCTGGCGGAACTGGGCCGCCTGACAGGCGAGAACGCCGTTGCGCTGGTGGTTTATGACGGACTTCCACAGGACAGCATCGTTGATGCTGACGTGGCGGCAGTGATCCAGTCCACTCGTCAGGGCGTCGGGAAACAGATTGCCGATATGGTGCGCCAGCTGATTAACGGCGACGACGTCGAACGGCTCCAGGTGCTCTGGCAGCCCGAATTCTTCCCGGGCCAGACGGCCTAAACCGCGTAAATTTCCAAACCCGATCACAGATCCGAAACGTTTTGGTTTGTATCCGAAACGTTTCGGATCAACACTCAAGACATCCCGACGACAGGAGATGTCTGATGCAAGATGCCATTTTACGACTCGAAAGCACCACGGTTGACATGGTGATAAAAACCCAACCGTTCGCCGAAATTCTCTACTGGGGGCCGCACCTTCAGCACTTTTCGCCGCAGAATGTCGCTACGCTGGCGCGGCCAGTGGCAAACGGCAGGCTGGATGTGGACTCCCCGGTAACGCTGATGGCCGAGCTGGGGCACGGGCTGTTTGGCTCGCCCGGTATTGAGGGGCATCGCCAGGGGCTGGACGGTTCCCCGGTGTTTAAAACCACGCAGGTGCAGCAGGACGTAAACACCCTGACGATAACCGCCGAAGATGAATGCGCGGGACTGCGTCTGACCAGCGAGCTGACGCTGGAGGCCAGCGGCGTGCTGGTGGTGCGCCATGGGTTAACCAACCTGAAAGCGCTGGCGTGGCAGGTGGACCGATTCGCCGTCACGCTGCCGGTGGCCGAGCGCGCGCAGGAGGTAATGGCCTTTCACGGACGCTGGATCAGAGAATTTCAGCCGCACCGCGTCACGCTTGAACACGACAGCTTTATCATTGAAAACCGTCGGGGTAAAACGTCCCACGAACATTTCCCGGCGCTGATCGCCGGTACGCCATCGTTCAGCGAAATGCAGGGCGACGTCTGGGGCGTGCATCTGGGCTGGAGCGGCAACCACCGCCTGCGCGCCGAAGCGAAAACCGATGGTCGCCGTTATATACAGGCAGAAGCGCTTTACCTGCCGGGTGAAATGGCGATTGAAGAGGGCGAAACGCTCTGGACGCCGCGCCTGTATGCCAGCTACTCCCCGCACGGGCTGAACGGCATGAGCCAGCAGTTCCACCGCTACCTGCGCGACAGCATCATCCGCTTCCCGGAAAACAAACCGCGCCCGGTACACCTCAATACCTGGGAGGGGATCTACTTCAGCCACGATCCGGAGTACATCATGCGCATGGCCGACGAGGCCGCCGCGCTGGGCGTGGAGCGCTTTATCATTGACGACGGCTGGTTCAAAGGCCGCAACGACGACCATGCCGCGCTGGGCGACTGGTACCTGGATGAGAAAAAATACCCGAACGGCCTGACGCCGGTAATCAGTCACGTTAAACGGCTCGGCATGGAGTTTGGCATCTGGATCGAGCCGGAGATGATTAACCCGGATTCCGATCTGTATCGCGCGCATCCTGACTGGGTGCTGGCGCTGCCGGGCTATCCCCAGACGACCGGACGACACCAGCTGGTGCTCAATCTCAACATCCCGCAGGCCTTTAATTATCTCGTGGAGCGCATGAGCTGGCTGCTGGGCGAGCATGCGGTTGACTACGTGAAATGGGACATGAACCGCGAGCTGGTGCAGCCCGGGCACAACGGTAAAGCTGCCGCCGACGCGCAGACCCGCCAGTTTTACCGCCTGCTGGACGTGCTGGGCGAGCGTTTTCCGCACATTGAATTTGAATCCTGCTCCTCCGGAGGCGGGCGAATCGATTATGAAGTGCTGACCCGCAGCCATCGTTTCTGGGCTTCCGACAACAACGACGCGCTGGAGCGCAACACGATCCAGCGCGGCATGAGCTATTTCTTCCCGCCGGAGGTGATGGGGGCGCATATCGGTCATCACAAATGTCACGCTACCTTCCGCCAGCACAGCATCGCTTTCCGTGGGCTGACGGCGCTGTTTGGGCACATGGGGCTGGAGTTGGATCCGCTCACCGTCGATGCGCAGGAGCGTGAGGGCTATCGCCATTATGCCGCGCTGTATAAGCGGTGGCGTGAGGTGATTCATCACGGTACCCAGTGGCGCGTGGACATGCCGGATGCCACCACGCTGGCGCAGGGTATAGTGAGCGAAGACAAAACGCAGGGGCTGTTTATGGTCAGCCAGCTCGCGATGCCGGATTACACCCTGATGATGCCGCTGCGCATGCCGGGGCTAGACGCCAGCGCGCAGTACCGCATCACGCTGCTGGATCACCCGAACATTCAGATCACGGGCGAGGGCGGGCACACCATGCGCAAGCTGCCGGCGTGGATGGAAGCCCCGCAAACGGCAAGCGGCGAATGGCTGATGCGGGCGGGTATTGCGCTGCCGATTCTGGATCCGGAAACCGCCATTCTGATTGGCGTAGAACGCGTGTAAAGGTGACGGGCCGGGCAACCGGCCCTCCGTTGAGGATAAAAATAATGAACACAACAACCTGTACCCACAAAGACAACCCCAATTTCTGGATCTTCGGGCTGTTCTTCTTTCTCTACTTCTTCATCATGGCCACTTGCTTTCCGTTCCTGCCGATTTGGCTGTCGGACATCATCGGTCTGAACAAAACCCATACCGGGATTGTCTTCTCCTGCATCTCGCTGTCTGCCATCGCGTTCCAGCCGGTGCTGGGCGTCATTTCGGACAAGCTGGGGCTGAAAAAACACCTGCTGTGGATAATCTCGGTGCTGCTGTTTCTGTTCGCACCGTTCTTCCTGTACGTCTTCGCGCCGTTGCTGAAAGCCAATATCTGGCTGGGCGCGCTGAGCGGCGGGCTGTATATCGGCTTTGTTTTTTCAGCCGGATCCGGGGCCATTGAGGCCTACATTGAACGCGTGAGCCGCAACAGCTTCTTTGAGTACGGCAAGGCGCGCATGTTTGGCTGCCTCGGCTGGGGGCTGTGCGCCTCAACGGGCGGCATCCTGTTCGGCATCGACCCGTCGTATGTTTTCTGGATGGGATCGGCGGCGGCGCTTTTGCTGATGCTGTTGCTGGTGGTCGCGAAACCGAAGCCCAACCAGACGGCGCAGGTGATGAACGCCCTGGGCGCGAACCAGCCGCAAATCACCGCTAAAACCGTGTTCAACCTGTTCCGCCAGCGCAGAATGTGGATGTTCATCCTGTACGTGATTGGCGTGGCCTGCGTGTATGACGTTTTCGACCAGCAGTTTGCCACCTTCTTTAAAACCTTCTTCGCCACGCCGCAGGAAGGGACCCGCGCCTTTGGTTTTGCCACCACGGCGGGGGAGATTTGTAACGCCATCATCATGTTCTGCTCGCCGTGGATCATTAACCGCATCGGCGCGAAGAACACGTTGCTGATTGCCGGGGTGATTATGGCGACGCGCATTATCGGCTCGTCGTTTGCCACCACCGCCGTGGAGGTCATCGCCCTCAAGATGCTGCACGCGCTGGAGGTCCCGTTCCTGCTGGTGGGGGCATTCAAATACATTACCGGAGTGTTTGATACGCGCCTGTCGGCCACAATCTATCTGATTGGTTTTCAGTTTGCCAAACAGTCGGCAGCGATTTTCCTCTCCGCCTTTGCCGGAAATATGTATGACCGGATCGGCTTCCAGGAGACGTACCTGATGCTGGGCTGTTTCGTGCTGGCGATTACGGCGGTGTCGGCGTTTACGCTGAGCAGCAGGCGGGAGATTGCTGCCACCACAGGGGCGGCAGCGTTAACGCATCACTCCAGGTAAAACACCTCTTTCAGCCCGGCGCTCACCGGGCTGTTATCCGGGTTCGACGGCATGACGTCAGCCATATATTTCCACCAGCGCTGGCACACGTCGGTATTCGCCACCGCGTTCCAGCGCTCCTCCGACTCAATCTCCACCGTCGCAAACAGCAGGTTGCGTGCTTTATCGAGGTAAATGGCGTAGTGGTGTGCGCCGTGGGCTTTCAGCACCGCTGCAAGCTCGGGCCAGATCGGATTGTGGCGACGCGCGTACTCCTCGTGCGCGTCCGGGTTTATCTGCATCACAAACGCTTTGCGGATCATAATGCCTCCAGGTACAGCTCGCGGACCTCGTCGCGGCTGGCGGTGCGTGGGTTACACGGCGCACACGGATCGGCGAGGGCTTTATCCAGCCAGCCTTCGATATCGGCTTTGGTGACGCCGAGCTGGCTGAAGCCGGACGGAATGCCGACGCGGGCGCTCAGGTCGCGAATCGCCTGAATGGCGGACATGCTTGCGGCTTCATCGCTCATCCCGCGGGTATCGACGCCCATTGCCTGCGCCACGCGGGCAAAACGCGCGACCGCGTTCGGGCGGTTAAAGTTTTCGATGATCGGCAGCAGGATGGCGTTGCACACGCCATGCGGCAGGTTGTGCGTTGCGCCCGGTTGGTGCGCCAGAGCATGTACCAGCCCCAGCCCGGCGCTGTTAAACGCCATACCTGCCAGGTACTGACCAAACGCCATCTGCTCGCGCGCTTCCAGGTTATGACCGTCGTCGACCGCTTTCGGCAGCCAGAGGTTAATCAGGCGAATCGCCTCCAGCGCGTTGGCATCGGTCAGCGGGTGTGCGCCAACGGACACGTAGGCTTCAATGGCGTGGGTTAACGCATCCATACCGGTTGCGGCGGTCACGGAGGCCGGAATATCAAGCATCACGCTGGCATCGTCCACGGCAATATCCGGGATGATGTTCGGGTCGATAATCACCTCTTTCACCTGACGCGCGGAATCGATGATCACCGCGTTGCTGGTCATCTCTGCTGCGGTGCCCGCGGTAGTGTTGATGGCCACCAGCGGCACGCCCGCGTTTTTCACCTTGCCGACGCCGGAGTAATCGGTAGACGGGCCTGGATTAGCGGTGAGGATTTTAATCGCCTTGGCGGTATCAATCGGGCTGCCGCCGCCAAAGGCGATGATGTAATCACACTCCGCGTCCCGGTAAGCCGCAAATCCTTTTTGCACCAGCGCTTCCGTCGGGTTCGGAAACACCTCATCGAACAGGTGATATGACATTTGATGGGCGTCCAGCGCGGTAAACAGGCTGTCGAGCAGGCCCTGTTTCACCAGCTGGCCGTCGGTGACAATAAGCGCTTTTCCCCACAGCCTGGTCGCCACCAGGTTGACCATATCGCCGATTGCACCCGCGCCATGCAGGCTAATTTTGGGAAGTGCCAACATAAAGCTCATGATAATTCTCCTTAACTATCGCCTGTGGCGTTACGCGTATAAATCCAGGGCCGACTGCATCGGGGTAACGCCAAAACGTTTGCCCAGGGCGATCAGCTCTTCCCGGGTGATGGTCTGCTTCATGCCGCCCATGGAGTAGACCTTCACCAGCACTTCTGCGGATTTCTCGGCGGTGTCGATCAGGCCAAAGGTTTCATCCAGAGTCGGACCGCTGCCGAAGACGCCGTGGAACGGCCACAGCACCAGGGCGTGCTTTTGCATATCCGTCGCGGTCGCCTGACCGATTTCATCGGTACCCGGCACCATCCACGGCAGAATACCGACACCGTCCGGGAAGACCACCAGGCATTCGGTACTGCCTTCCCACAGCTTGCGGGTAAAGAAATCAGAATTATTTTCCAGCACGTAGGTCAGGGCGATCAGGTTAGTGGCGTGGCAGTGCATGATCACGTGGTCTTTGCCGTTGGTCGCCTTGATGCGCTCGCAGTGGGAGAGGAAGTGCGCCGGCAGCTCAGAGGTCGGCACCGCGTCGTCCGTTAGCCCCCACAGAATGTGGTATCCCGCGCCGTCGCTGTCTACCCTCACGACGCCGAGATTGGCTTCCGGGTCCAGCTGAACGTTACGGAAGAACTTGCCGGAACCGGTAACGATAAACGGCGTGTTGGCGAGCAGCGGCATCGGCTGGCTCAGGGCAATATAGCGCGGCTTCTGGTGAAAATCGGCGGCGTAGGGCTCGATGTCCCCATCGTCCAGGCGCAGCGTGAGGTTGCCGCCGTTGCGCTCGTCCCAGCCCTTCAGCCAGGCGTCGGAGGTGGCTTTGATCATGCCCTGGACGAACCAGGAGGTGGTGATGGTCTGCATACAGTGTTTCCTTTGAAAATGCCGGGTGGCGTTACGCTTACCCGGCCTGCTTTTACCTGTAGGCCCGGCATGCAATGCGCTGCCGGGCGATATTTTTTACTGACGAGCGGCGAGCACGTCTTTCTCATACGCCCGCACGTTGTCCAGCCACTGGCTGCCCGCCGGGGCGTCGTGACGCTGGCAGTACATCTCCCACACCGCCTGCCACGGCAGGGATTTTTGCTCCTCCAGCAGCGCCAGACGCGCGGTGTAGTCGCCGTTTTCTTCAAGCTGTTTCAGCGCAGCAGTCGGCTCCAGCAGAGCGCGCAGCAGCGCTTTCTTCATGTTGCGGGTGCCGATAACCCACGCCGCGATGCGGTTGATGGAGGCGTCAAAGAAGTCGAGCCCGATGTGCACGCGGTCAAACAGATCGTGGCGGATGATTTCGCTGGCAATCGCCTGGGTTTCGTCGTCCAGCAGGACCACGTGGTCGCTGTCCCAGCGCACCGGACGGCTGACGTGCAGTAGCAGGCGCGGCACGTAGAGCATGGCGGCGGAAATTTTGTCGGAGATGACTTCCGTAGGGTGGAAGTGGCCAGCATCCAGGCACAGCGCGGTCTGGCGGCTGGTGGCGTAGCCCATGTAGAACTCGTTCGAGCCCACGGTGTAGCTTTCTGCGCCAATGCCGAACAGCTTGCTCTCCACCGCGTCGATATGGTGCGACGGGTCCAGCTTCTCGCTGATGGCTTCATCCAGCGCGGCCAGCAGGCGCTGGCGTGGCGCCAGACGGTCAACGGTGATGTCCTTCATGCCATCCGGGATCCAGATATTCATCACCGACGGCGTGCCAAGCTGTTCGCCGAAATACGCCGAGACGCGGCGGCTGGCCTTCACGTGGTCGATCCAGAACTGCCGGATTTCGTCGTTGGCGTGTGCAAGGGTAAACCCGTCCGCGCTCAGCGGGTGCGAGAAGCAGGACGGGTTAAAATCCAGTCCCAGCCGGTTGGCCTTTGCCCACTCCACCCAATTCTTAAAGTGTTCCGGTTTGATTTCGTTACGCGCGACCGGCGCGTCGGATTCGAGATAAATCGCGTGCAGGTTAAGGCGTTTTGGCCCCGGGATCAGGCTCAGCGCCAGCTCCAGATCCGCACGCAGTTCGGTGGCGTTACGCGCTTTGCCCGGGTAGTTACCCGTTGCCTGAATGCCACCCGTCAGGGAACCGCCCGGATTCTCGAAACCGGCGACGTCATCACCCTGCCAGCAGTGCATGGAGACGGGCAGACGGTCGAGCTGGCGCAGCGCCTCTTCGACATCCACGCCGACGGCGGCGAAACGCTGTTTAGCCAGGTCCCAGGCTTGTTCAAGTTGAGTGGTCATGCGCAAAGCTCCTTAGTCAGTCGTTTTTGCTGAAACTGCGCCCGGTAGCGGGCAATGTCATGGCAGGGATTGGGGGTGAAGGTGGTCAGGCTGTTATTCGCCGTCACCACCGAACGGAAATCGTCGACGTTTGATAGTTCGTCCAGCGTCATCAACTGAATGCCAATGTTGCCGAGCGTGGAAGCCTCTACGGGGCCTGCCACCACGGTAATGCCGCAGGCATCGGCGCAGAGCTGATTCAGCAGCTGGTTCTGGCAGCCGCCGCCCACGATGTGTAGCTGGCTGAACGGTTTACCGCGAAGGCTCGCCAGCTCGCTCAGGATGTCGGCATAGAGCAGGGCGAGGCTGTCAAAAATACAGCGCGCCAGCTCGGCGGGGCGGGAAGGTACCGGCTGCCCCGCGTCAAAACAGGCGGCCTGGATTTCGGCGCTCATGTGCACCGGGTTAATAAAGCGGTCGTCGTTCGGGTTAATCAGGAAGGTGCAGGCCTTCAGCTTTTCGGTTTCCGCGATAAGCGCGGGCAGGTCGGTGACGTTCTGCTCTTTCAGCACCCGCTGGAGCAGCCACAGGCCCATGATGTTCTTCAGCACGCGGTAGCGTCCTTCGGCACCGCCTTCGTTGGTGATATTGGCGGCCAGCGCGGCGTCGCTGGTGTTAGGCGTTTTGCTCTCAAAACCCATCAGCGACCAGGTGCCGGAGGAGAGATAGGCCGCGTCTTTGCTGGCGAGCGGCGAGGCAATGACCGCGCTTGCGGTGTCGTGACTGGCGACGGCGACAACGGGAATTTCATTCCCCTGCGGGCAAATCCACTGGCCGATGACATTGCCTGGATGGGTTGGCGCGCCGAACCAGGACGGCGAGGCGCCCGTCCATGCCAGCAGGTGTTCATCCCAGTTATCGGTGTTGATATTGACCAGCTGCGTGGTGGTGGCGTTGGTGTATTCCCAGTTCATGTTGCCGGTCAGACGATAGCTTAAGTAGTCCGGGATCAGCAGCGCATGCGCCACCTTTTCAACCAGCTCTGGCTGTTGCTCCACCAGCGCGCGCAGCTGGTACAGCGTGTTAAACGGCAGAAACTGAATGCCGCTGCGACCATAGATATTCTCTTTGCCAAGCTGCGCGATGGCGTGCGCCATCAGCCCATCGGTGCGGCTGTCGCGGTAGGAGACGGGCAGGCCAACGCGTTCGCCGTGACTGTCCAGCAGCACGTAATCCACGCCCCAGGTATCAATGCCGATACTGTCGATGCGGATACCGTCTTCGCAGACGTTGTGAAGTCCGGTGCGGATCTCCGCTTCCAGCGCATCGATATCCCAGGTCACAAAACTGTCCTGTTTTTGCAGACAATTGGCGAAACGGTGCATTTCGCGAAGCGTAAGGGTGTGCTGGTCACAGTCCCAGGTGGCGAGCATTACACGGCCGCTGGATGCGCCTAAATCGACAGCCACACAATGGCGAAAAGTCATGGTCGGGTCCTTTCTTAAGTCATTAGCGATGAGTGTAAGAAAGGGAAGAAATAGCCACCTTCTCGCCACTGACAGCCCAAATCTCGCGCTGGCAAGAAAGCAAAGGTGAACGTGAGGGAGTTCACAGTTTCCAGTAATGGCGGGGTTTGCTGGCAGTGTGACGGTGACCGCATTTCCCGATCTTTCCGCCTGTTTCTTGAAAAATCGGCAGCTTTTGCGCGGTTTACTGTCAAAAATTTAAGGTGAGTGTGGAAGGCCTTAATTACTATTTTGAGAACTTTTCTCATTGGTGGGGGCCGTTATGACCGTACTGCACAGCGTCGATTTTTTTCCTTCGGGGGCTTCTCCCGTCGCGATTGAGCCACGGCTTCCTCAGGCTGCGTTCCCGGAGCATCATCATGATTTTCATGAGATTGTGATTGTTGAGCACGGAACGGGCATCCACGTATTCAACGGTCAGCCGTATACCATCAGCGGCGGTACGGTGTGCTTCGTGCGCGACCACGACAGACACCTGTATGAACATACCGACAACCTGTGTCTGACCAACGTGCTCTATCGTTCCCCGGACGCGTTCCAGTTTCTCTCCGGGTTGAATCAGCTGTTGCCGCAGGAGAAGGACGGCCACTACCCGTCGCACTGGCGGGTGAATCAATCCACGTTACAGCAGGTGCGTCAGCTGGTGAGCCAGATGGAGCAGAGCGAGGACGGGCAGGAGACGCACGCGATTGCCACCCGCGAGCTGCTGTTTATGCAGCTGCTGGTGCTGCTGCGCCGCAGCAGCCTGGTGGAAGGGATGGAAAATAATGACGCACGGCTGAACCAGCTTATGGCCTGGCTGGAAGATCATTTCGCTGAAGATGTCTGCTGGGAAACGCTGGCGGACGACTTTTCGCTCTCGTTGCGCACGCTGCATCGTCAGCTCAAGCAGCATACCGGGCTCACGCCGCAGCGTTACCTTAACCGTCTGCGCCTGATCAAAGCGCGTCACCTTTTACGGCATACCGACGAAAGCGTTACGGAAATTGCTTATCGCTGCGGTTTCGGCGACAGTAACCACTTTTCGACGCTATTTCGCCGGGAATTTAGCTGGTCGCCGCGCGATATTCGTCAGGGGAAAGACGCGTTGCTTCAGTAACGCGAGGGCAGTCACCGTTTTCAGGCCGCAAAAAAGCTAATAATGCCCGGTTATTCGCCGTAGAGGTTGTGGTGTGGCCGCTCAGTTGATTCTTCGCAAAGATGATTTTTTTGCCTCCGCGAGTCAGGCCGTCGCGGTGGCCGACCGTTACCCGCAAAATGTCTTTGCCGAGCACACCCATGAGTTCTGCGAGCTGGTGCTGGTGTGGCGCGGCAACGGCCTGCACGTCCTCAACGACCGGCCCTACCGCATCACGCGCGGGGATCTGTTTTACATTCGCGCCGAAGACAAACACGCCTACGCCTCGGTTAACGATCTGGTGTTGCAGAACGTCATCTACTGCCCTGACAGGCTTAAACTGAATGTCGACTGGGCGAGCAACATTCCGGGCATTCTGAATGCCGGAGGCGAACCGCACTGGCGCTTAAGCAGCAGCGGCATGGCTCAGGTGCGCCAGACGATTTCCCAGCTGGAGCAGGAGAGCCAGAAGAGCGACCCGGTGGCAAACCAGATGTCGGAGCTGCTTTTTGCCCAGCTGGTGATGACCCTGAAGCGTCATCGTTACGCCACGGATAATCCCTCCGCCACCACGCAGGAAGCGCTGCTGGATAAGCTGATTGCCCGGCTTGCGGGCAGCCTGAATAAAAGCTTTGTGCTGGAAAAATTCTGCGAGCAGGAGCAGTGCAGCGAGCGCGCGCTGCGCCAGCAGTTCCGCACCCAGACGGGAATGACGATAAACCATTATCTGCGCCAGCTGCGCATCTGCCACGCCCAGTATCTGTTACAGCATACGGAGCTGATGGTCAGTGAAGTGGCGATGCGCTGCGGCTTTGAGGACAGTAACTACTTTTCGGTGGTGTTTAACCGTGAGGTGGGGATGACGCCGGTTCAGTGGCGTCATCGCAGTCGAAAAGCAGCGTAATCAGTTCGCCATGCCGAGGCCGACGATATTGGCCGCAATGATAATCACCACGCAGCCCAGGCTCAGTACGCCAACCGGACGACGTCCGGCGTTGTTCCACTCCTTCAGCACCAGCCCAACCAGCCCACCGCACAGCACGTAGAAGCTCATGTGCAGCATCCAGCTTATGTAGTCGTACTGCGGCGGAATGCTGGCGTGGCCCCAGGCGTAAAAGAAGAACTGCAGATACCACATCAGGCCGCCGAGCGCGGAGAGCAGAACGTTGGTGAAGATAAGCGGTTTTGCCAGCGAGAAATCGTCTTTTACCGACAGGTTCTTCACTTTTGCCAGACGAATGAAGCAGAAACCGAGGTTTACCAGCGCGCCGCCGCCCATGATCACCACATAGCTTGGCAGGGCAACATACAGCGGGTCAACGCCCAGCGCCGCAGCGGCGTCGTGCATCGGTTTGGCGGCGTTCATGGCGAACGACATGCCCGCCGAGAAGACCCCGCACATCACCGCCAGCAGTAGCCCTTTCTTCAGGTTGAACTCTTCGGCCCTGATGCCCATCTTGCGTTCTTTTAGCTGGCCTGCGCGGGTGACGATCCCCACGCCGATCACCGCCACCAGCACGCCCAGCAGCGTCATCCGGCCGCCCTGGGTGTTGATCAGCACGTCGAAATGGCCGTTAAGGATTGGCGTCATCAGCGTGCCCACTATCAGCGTAATGCCAATCGCGATGCCGATACCCATCGACATCCCGAGGTAGCGCATGGTCAGGCCGTAGTTGATGTTGCCGATGCCCCACATCGCGCCGAACAGGAATACCGGCAGCAGGGTGGAGGCGTTGAAGGAGGAGAAGTAGCCCCAGAAATCGGGCAGCAGCATGGCGCTGATTGTCCACGGCAAAATTAGCCAGGACACGGTACCGCCAACGGACCACATGGTTTCCCACGACCAGCCTTTCACCTTTTTGAACGGGGCATAGAAACAGGCTGCACTGGCTGCGCCTATTAAATGCCAGAAGATACCCATCGTAATCGCATGATTCATTTTTACGTCCTCATCGTTTTTATAGCCGGAGGCTTCCCCCCGACTTGATGAGTGTAAAAATTAGGCTGTTCAGGAACCTTCAGAAGGTTGCCGCACTTTTGTTTTGAATGGCAATCAGCACGTTAAGCGCGTGAGCAGACTCACAATTCTTTTATTTCTCAAAAACCGAATAACCTTATAAAAACTACGGCATTGATAATCATTTTCAATATCATTTAATTAACTATAATGAACCAACTGCTTACGCGGCATTAACAGCTGTGCCGCCCGACAATAATGGAGAGGATTATGAGTTATACACTGCCATCCCTGCCGTATGCCTACGACGCACTGGAACCGCATTTCGACAAGCAGACGATGGAAATCCATCACACTAAACACCACCAGACCTACGTGAACAACGCGAATGCAGCGCTGGAAAGCCTGCCAGAGTTCGCTAATCTGCCTGTTGAAGAGTTGATCACCAAGCTGGACCAGCTGCCAGCAGACAAAAAAACCGTACTGCGTAACAACGCGGGCGGTCACGCTAACCACAGCCTGTTCTGGAAAGGCCTGAAAACCGGTACCACCCTGCAGGGCGACCTGAAAGCGGCTATCGAGCGTGACTTCGGTTCCGTAGACAACTTCAAAGCGGAATTCGAAAAAGCCGCTGCAACCCGCTTCGGCTCTGGCTGGGCGTGGCTGGTTCTGAAAGGTGACAAGCTGGCAGTGGTTTCTACTGCTAACCAGGACTCCCCGCTGATGGGTGAAGCGATCTCTGGCGCATCCGGTTTCCCAATCCTGGGTCTGGACGTGTGGGAACACGCTTACTACCTGAAGTTCCAGAACCGTCGCCCTGACTACATCAAAGCGTTCTGGGATGTCGTGAACTGGGACGAAGCAGCAGCGCGTTTCGCCGCTAAAAAATAAGGTTGCATTGACGCCTGTGAGAAGCGAGTCTGATGACTCGCTTTTTTTGTATCTGCGTAATGGAGGCAGCGATGCATTACCCGGTGAACGTGTTTACAGGCAAGGTAAGGGAGTACGACGGCAGCCGCCCGAGCGCCATCGCCAAAGTGCAGGTTGACGGTGAGCTGTCGCTGACCGAGTTCGGGCTTGTGGGCGACCAGCAGGCCGAAAAGAAAATCCACGGCGGGCCCGATCGCGCGCTGTGCCACTATCCGCGCGAGCACTATCAGCACTGGAAAACCGAATTTCCTGAGCAGGCGGACCTCTTCGTCGCGCCCGCGTTTGGCGAAAATCTCTCAACGGAAGGGCTGACGGAAAAGAACGTCTTTATTGGCGATATTTACCGCTGGGGCGATGCCCTGATTCAGGTCACCCAGCCGCGCTCGCCGTGCTTTAAGCTCAACTACCATTTCGGTATTCAGGATATGTCGGCCCAGCTGCAAAACGCGGGTAAAACCGGCTGGCTGTACCGCGTGGTGCTTGCAGGACAAGTATCTGCGGATGCCCCGCTTGAGCTCGCGTCGCGCCTGAGTGAGGTGTCGGTGTACGACGCCTGCGCGATTGCCTGGCATATGCCTTTTGACGATGAACAGTATCATCGCCTGCTGTCGGCGGCGGGGTTGTCTACCAGTTGGACGAGAACGATGCAGAAGCGGCGTATAAGCGGGAAGATCGAGAGTAGTTCGCGGAGATTGTGGGGGAAATAGGTTCCGTAGAAAGTAGGCCGGGTAAGGCGAAGCCGCCACCCGGCACATACCGTTACGAACGCTTATACAGCGGTAGCCACAGCGTTAACCGCAGCCCGCCCAGCGGGCTGTCGTCGGCTTTCACCCAGCCGCGGTGCTGCTGCATGGCGGTTTCTACAATCGCCAGCCCCAGCCCCGTGCCGCCAGACTCGCGGTCGCGCGCTTCGTCGGTGCGGTAGAACGGACGGAAAATCTGCTCGCGATCTTCCGGGCTGACGCCAGGACCGTCGTCATCAACAATGACGGTGATCCCGTCTTTATCCACCGAAAACGCCACTTCAATCTTCGTGTGCGAGTAGCGCAGGGCGTTACGCACGATATTCTCCAGCGCGCTTTCCAGCGCGTTGGGGTTACCGTACAGCGGCCACGGGCCCGGCGGGAAGTTGACGGTGAACGATTTACCCATCTGCTCCGCTTCGAACGCCGCGTTGTCCAGCACCTCGTGCCACAGGTGATTGGCTTTCACCGTTTCGCTCACCAGCGCGTTTTTCTGCTGGTTGCGCGACATCACCAGCAGATCGTTAATCATGCTGTCCAGACGGTGCGCTTCCGTTTCAATACGCTCCAGCTCTTTGCTTTCCCCGCTGCGGCGACGCAGCAGGGCGGTGCCCAGCTGTAAGCGCGTGAGCGGCGTACGCAGCTCGTGTGAGATGTCCGACAGCAGGCGTTGCTGGGCCGTCATCATCCGATCAAGCGCGCTGACCATCTGGTTAAAACTGGTGCCGGCGGCCAGGAACTCCTGCGGCCCGGATTCCAGCTCCGGATGCTGTCTGAGATTGCCTTGTGCCACTTCGTCCGCCGCGTTTTTCAGCTTACGCGCCGGTTTCGCCAGGCTCCACGCCAGCCATAACAGCAGCGGGGAACTGACCAGCATCGTGACGATCAGCAGCAGAAGCGGACGGTCAAACAGCAGGTTGATGAAGTCGGACTGGGAACTGCTCGCAGGGCGAATCAGGTAGAGCTGGTAGTTATCTTCCCCATCCCGTACCGAGAAAGGGCCGACCATCTCTACCCGACCATATTTCTTTTTCTGTGGGTGATCGGCGTTATCCGCCTGGCCAATAAAGTTGCGGATGATCTGCATTTCATTGCGATCGGCGCCAATCACGCGGCCTTCGCTGGTAACCAGCAAAAGACGTTGTCCTGGCGGCGCCCACTTGTCGATAGCGCGAAACAGCCTGCGCCACCACATTAAATCGTTCGGCGGATCGTTTGCCAGCTCCGCTTCCACGTGCTGCTCGATCATCACGCCCTGACGTTGCTCGCTGTCGAGCAGCTCCGTCATCTGGCGTGAGTCGAGTTTTGGCAACATCAAAACGAGCATTAAAACCAGTGCCAGCGTCAGCCAGAAGATGGCGAAGATGCGGGCGGTTAAGCTACCTATCATGAAGCAGAAACCATCAGATAACCGCGACCACGCAGGGTTTTAAACCATGGGTGACCGTCTTTACGCTCCGGCAGCTTGCGGCGCAGGTTAGAGATGTGCATGTCGATGGCGCGGTCAAACGGCGTGAGGCGTTTGCCCAGCACTTCCTGGCTTAAATGTTCACGCGATACCACCTGGCCAAGATGTTGCGCCAGTAGATACAGCAGGGTGAACTCGGTGCCAGTAAGCTCCAGCGTCTGGCCGTCGAAGCTTGCTTCCTGACGTCCCGGGTTCAGGCTCAGGGAGTCCACTTCCAGCGTTGGCGAGCTGTTGTCGGTATTCTGCTGCTGCTCGCTCCAGTGGGAACGGCGCAGGATCGCGCGAATACGGGCCACCAGTTCACGGTCGTTGAACGGCTTCGGTAAATAGTCATCCGCACCCAGCTCAAGGCCGAGAACGCGGTCAAGCTCGCTGCCGCGGGCGGTCAGCATGATAACGGGGGTCTGGTGTGTCTGGCGAAGCTCTTTCAGCGTATCAATACCGTTTTTCTTTGGCATCATTACGTCGAGCAAAAGTAGATCGATGCTGTCGTCAAGGAGACTCAGCGCCTGCTCGCCATCATGGGCAACCAGGACGTTGAAACCTTCCATGTCGAGCAACTCCTTTAAAAGGGATGTGAGCTCTCGGTCATCGTCAACTAACAGGATTTTATTCATTGTTTAAATACCTCCGAGGCAGAAATTACGACATCAAGGCTATCTAATCCATGACTTTACGTTGTTTTACACCCCCTGACGCATGTTTGCAGCCTGAATCGTAGACTGTCTCTCGTTGAATCGCGACACGAAAGATTTTGGGAGCAAGTGATGCGCAAAGTTACCGCTGCCGTCATGGCCTCAACGCTGGCGTTCAGTGCGTTTAGCCAGGCTGCTGTAGCTATCATCGGCGATAACGGTTCCTCGCAAGAGGGCGCAACGCAGCACAGCAGCCAAAGCCATATGTTTGACGGCATAAGTTTAACCGAACATCAGCGTCAACAGATGCGAGATCTGATGCAGAGGGCACGACACGACCAGCCCCCTGTTAATGTTAGCGAAATGGAGACAATGCATCGCCTTGTCACCGCAGAAAATTTTGACGAAAGCGCTGTTCGCGCTCAGGCCGAAAAAATGGCACAGGAACAGGTTGCCCGCCAGGTAGAAATGGCGAAGGTCCGCAACCAGATGTTCCACCTGCTAACGCCCGAGCAGCAAGCGGTTTTGAATGCCAAACATCAGCAGCGTATGGACCAGCTGCGTGAGGTTGCACGGATGCAGCGAAGCTCAGAAGCGACGTTTTTCAGTAGCAATAGCAGTACCCGTAGTAACCAGTAAACCCTGTTTTCCTTGCCATAGACACCATCCCTGTCTTCCCCCACATGATGTGGGGGTTTTTTTTGCCCCGCATTCTGATTTGTTAACCGTTTATTCATCCTTTGCCTCCCCATGCTTCCGTTATACTAGCGGCATGACATGACAGGAGCGTTTATGAATCAATCCTATGGAAGGCTGGTAAGCCGGGCCGCCATTGCGGCGACCGTCATGGCCTCTGGCCTGCTGCTGATCAAAATTTTTGCCTGGTGGTATACCGGCTCGGTCAGTATTCTGGCGGCGCTGGTGGATTCACTGGTCGATATCGCCGCCTCGCTGACCAACCTCCTGGTGGTACGTTACTCGCTGCAGCCGGCGGATGAAGAGCACACGTTTGGGCACGGCAAGGCGGAATCGCTCGCGGCGCTGGCGCAAAGTATGTTCATTTCTGGCTCTGCACTATTCCTGTTTTTGACCGGTATTCAGCATTTGGTTTCACCTTCACCGATGAACAATCCCGGTGTCGGCGTGGTCGTCACGGTCATTGCACTTATAAGCACACTTGTTCTGGTAACGTTCCAGCGCTGGGTCGTTCGCAAAACGCAAAGTCAGGCCGTACGGGCGGATATGCTTCATTATCAATCTGATGTTATGATGAATGGGGCTATTCTTATTGCGCTCGGTCTGGCCTGGTATGGCTGGCATCGAGCCGATGCGTTGTTTGCGTTAGGGATTGGTATCTATATTTTATATAGCGCCCTGCGGATGGGGTATGACGCGGTACAATCACTGCTCGATCGCGCTCTTCCGGACTCAGAACGTAACGAAATTTTTTCTATCGTGACCTCCTGGCCCGGCGTCAGCGGTGCACACGATCTTCGAACGCGGCAGTCAGGGCCGACCCGCTTTATTCAGATTCATATTGAAATGGAAGACAACCTGCCACTGGTACAGGCTCACGTTATTGCTGAGCAGGTCGAGCAGGCGATTTTGCAGCGTTTTCCTGGTTCAGACGTCATCATTCACCAGGATCCCTGCTCGGTTGTACCCGGACATGTTGGGCTTTCGTAATTCGTTGTAAAAAAGTGAGCCAGGCCAGCATTTTGTGTATAAATTACCGCCATTTGGTCTGACCTGAATCAATTCAGCCAGAAGGGATTGATATACTATTTGCAGTATTCGTTGGTCGATAAGTTTCTTCCGGCAACAGATTTCAATTTTGCATTCCTAAGTTCAGAGGTAGTCATGATTAAGAAAATCGGTGTGTTGACAAGCGGCGGTGATGCGCCGGGCATGAACGCGGCAATTCGTGGGGTTGTCCGTGCAGCGCTGACGGAAGGTCTGGAAGTTTTTGGTATCTATGATGGTTACCTGGGTCTGTATGAAGACCGTATGGTTCAGCTCGACCGCTACAGTGTGTCTGACATGATCAACCGTGGCGGTACCTTCCTTGGGTCTGCGCGCTTCCCGGAATTCCGTGACGAACACATCCGTGAAGTGGCTATCGAGAACATGAAAAAGCGTGGTCTGGACGCGCTGGTCGTTATCGGCGGTGACGGCTCGTACATGGGTGCAAAACGTCTGACCGAAATGGGCTTCCCGTGCATCGGCCTGCCGGGCACCATCGACAACGACATCAAAGGCACTGACTACACCATCGGTTACTTCACCGCGCTGGGCACCGTTGTGGAAGCCATTGACCGCCTGCGTGACACCTCTTCTTCTCACCAGCGTATCTCTATCGTTGAAGTGATGGGCCGTTACTGCGGTGACCTGACCCTGGCAGCGGCTATCGCCGGTGGTTGTGAGTTTGTGGTGGTTCCTGAAGTGGAATTCAGCCGCGAAGATCTGGTTGCTGAAATCAAAGCCGGTATCGCGAAAGGTAAGAAACACGCGATTGTGGCTATCACCGAGCACATCTGTGACGTTGACGAGCTGGCGAAGTACATCGAAACCGAAACCAAACGCGAAACCCGCGCGACCGTTCTGGGCCACATCCAGCGCGGCGGTTCCCCTGGCCCGTACGACCGTATTCTGGCGTCCCGTATGGGCGCGTACGCTATCGAGCTGCTGCTGCAGGGCCACGGTGGCCGCTGCGTCGGTATTCAGAACGAACAGCTGGTGCATCATGACATCATCGACGCGATTGAAAACATGAAGCGTCCGTTCAAAGGTGACTGGCTGGACTGCGCGAAAAAACTGTACTGATCCTTCAAGCCCTCTTCTTTCTGAAGAGGGCTTTTATTCCTCCACGTTATAGCCAATCTTTTTTTATTCTTTAATCATCGATTCGCTTTCTGGCACGCTGCATTCATCAAAACACTACACAAGAGAGCTGGGCGATGAATAAATGGGGCGTGGGGTTAACATTATTGCTGGCATCGACCAGCGTGCTGGCAAAGGACATTCAACTTCTCAACGTGTCGTACGACCCGACGCGTGAGCTGTACGATCAATACAACAAAGCCTTCGCGGCGCACTGGAAGCAGGAAACCGGCGATAACGTGGTGGTTCGCCAGTCGCACGGTGGCTCTGGTAAGCAGGCGACATCTGTGATTAACGGTATTGAAGCCGACGTAGTTACCCTGGCGCTGGCCTATGATGTCGACGCTATCGCCGAGCGTGGCCGTATCGACAAAAACTGGATCAAACGCCTGCCGGACAACTCCGCGCCATACACCTCGACCATCGTCTTCCTGGTGCGTAAAGGCAACCCAAAACAGATTAAGGACTGGAACGACCTGATCAAACCGGGCGTTTCTGTGATTACCCCGAACCCGAAAAGCTCCGGCGGGGCACGCTGGAACTACCTGGCGGCCTGGGGCTACGCGCTGCACCACAACAACGGTGACCAGGCTAAAGCACAGGAGTTCGTCAAATCCCTGTACAAAAACGTTGAAGTGCTGGACTCCGGCGCGCGCGGTGCCACTAACACCTTCGTCGAGCGCGGAATTGGCGACGTGCTTATTGCCTGGGAAAACGAAGCCCTGCTGGCGACCCACGAACTGGGTAAAGACAAGTTTGAGATCGTGACTCCGAGCGAATCCATCCTCGCCGAGCCGACCGTTTCCGTGGTCGATAAGGTCGTTGATAAGAAAGGCACCAAAGCGGTGGCGGAAGCCTACCTGAAATATCTCTACTCGCCGGAAGGCCAGGAAATCGCGGCGAAGAACTTCTATCGTCCACGTGATGCGGCTGTCGCGAGGAAATACGACAGCGAATTCCCGAAACTGAAGCTCTTCACCATTGATGATGTGTTCGGCGGCTGGACGAAAGCGCAGAAAGAGCACTTCTCTAATGGCGGCACCTTCGACCAGATTAGCCAGCGTTAACGGTTAGCAAACGACACGGCGACCCGGTGTGAGAAATCCACCGGGTTTTTTATTTGGTCATCATTTTGCGTTACTCTTTTGCCTCTATTGAAAACAGGGAACGCGTTGTGAAAAAAATTATCTTACTGATCCTGATTGTCATCGCCCTTGCCGCAGGCGGCGTGTACTGGATAAAAGCGGGTAATCCGAATGCGTTGCGCCATATCGTCCTCGACCAGTGTCTGCCTAATCAGCTGCAGCACCGTAACCCGGCACCCTGCGCGCAGGTGAAGCCTGATGCGGGCTATGTGGTATTTAAGGACCGCAACGGGCCGCTGCAGTATCTGCTGATGCCAACGTATCGCATCAACGGCACCGAAAGCCCGCTCCTGACCGAGCCTCATACGCCAAACTTCTTCTGGCTGGCGTGGCAGTCGCGCAGCTTTATGACCCTGAAGCGTGGCTCTGAAGTGCCGGACAGCGCTATTTCGCTGACGATTAACTCACCGACCGGACGCACGCAAAACCATTTCCATATCCATATCTCCTGCCTGCGCCCGGACGTGCGCGAGAAGCTCAACGCGGCGCAGGGAGACATCAGCACCCAGTGGCTACCGTTCCCGGGTGGGCTGGAAGGCCATGAGTACCTCGCACGCCGGGTGACGGAGAATGAACTGGTCCAGCGCAGTCCGTTTATGATGCTGGCGGAAGAGCTGCCGGAAGCGCGCGACCATATGGGACGCTTCGCGCTGGCGATGGCGCAGCAGTCGGATGGTTCGTTTGTTTTGCTGGCGACCGAGCGTAACCTGCTCATGCTTAACCGCGCGTCGGCAGAGGAATTGCAGGATCATCAATGCGCTATCCTGAAGTAACCCCACCATAAATCGCGTTTACTCAGGCTGCCTGTCACCGTAGACTTGCTGAAAAAATCTACAGGAGACAGGTATGTCGCTCTGGTTAACGCATCCTCTGCTGCTGCCCTCGCTGATCGTCGGCGTCACCATCGTGCTGTGGGCGACGTCGCTGTTGCCGGAATTTATCACCGCGCTGCTGTTTTTCACGGCGGCGATGACCGCCAGAATCGCCCCGCCGGAGGTGATTTTTGGCGGTTTTGCCTCGTCGGCTTTCTGGCTGGTCTTCAGCGGCTTTGTGCTCGGCGTGGCGATCCGTAAAACCGGCCTGGCGGACAGGGCCGCCCGGGCGCTGTCGGCAAAGCTCACTGACTCCTGGATGCTGATGGTGGCGAGCGTGGTATTGCTCAGCTACGCGCTGGCGTTTGTTATGCCGTCAAACATGGGGCGTATTGCGCTGCTGATGCCCATTGTCGCGGCGATGGCGAAACGCGCCGGTATCGCCGACGGATCCCGCGCCTGGTTCGGCCTTGCGCTGGCAGTCGGCTTCGGTACCTTCCAGCTCTCGGCCACCATTCTGCCCGCCAACGTGCCTAACCTGGTCATGAGCGGCGCGGCGGAAGGCTCGTACGGCATTCACCTGAACTATGTCCCGTATCTGCTGCTGCACACGCCGGTGCTCGGTATTCTCAAAGGCCTGATTCTGATTGGCCTCATCTGCTGGCTGTTCCCCGGCAGCCCGAAACCGGCGAAGGATTTCACGCTGTCTGAACCGATGGGGCGTGACGAAAAACGACTCGCCTGGCTGCTGGTGGTGGTGCTGATGATGTGGGTGACGGAGAGCTGGCACGGCGTGGGGCCGGCGTGGACGGGGCTGGCGGCCTCGATTATCGTTATGCTGCCGCGCATTGGTTTTATCACCGGCGAGGAGTTCTCGGCGGGGGTAAATATGCGCACCTGCATTTACGTTGCGGGTATTCTCGGGCTGGCGATCGTCGTGACGCAAACGGGTATCGGAGCGGCCGTAGGCGAGGCGCTGCTGCGCATAATGCCGCTGGATGCGGACAAACCATTCACCAGCTTCCTGGCGCTAACCGGAATTACTACAGCACTCAATTTCATTATGACTGCCAACGGCGTTCCGGCGCTTTACACCACGCTGGCGCAGAGCTTCTCGGACGCGACCGGTTTCCCGCTGCTGTCGGTAATCATGATTCAGGTACTGGGCTATTCCACGCCGCTACTGCCGTATCAGGCGTCGCCGATTGTGGTGGCGATGGGGCTAGGAAAGGTGCCTGCAAGGGCGGGGATGGTGCTCTGCCTGGCGCTGGCGATTGCGACGTATCTGGTGCTGCTGCCGCTGGATTATCTGTGGTTTAGCGTGTTAGGGCGTTTGTAGCGGCGGGTAAGCGCAAGCGCCACCCGCCACAAAGGCCATTACGCCTGTTTAGCCGCTTCTGCCGCTTTAACGATCACCGCGAAAGCGTCCGCTTTCAGGGATGCACCGCCAACCAGCGCGCCATCGATATCTGGCTGGGTGAACAGCTCAGCAGCGTTGGAGGCGTTTACGGAGCCGCCGTACTGGATGATCACTTGCTCAGCCACTTTCGCGTCGGCTTTAGCAATGTGGTCACGGATGAATTTGTGAACTGCCTGAGCCTGCGCAGGGGTAGCAGATTTGCCGGTACCGATCGCCCAGACTGGCTCGTAAGCGATAACCGCGCCTTCGAACGCTGCCGCGCCCTGCGTTTTCAGCACGGCGTCGATCTGACGTGCACACACTTCTTCGGTTTTGCCCGCTTCGTTTTCCGCTTCGGTTTCACCGATGCACAGAACCGGGATCAGACCCTGCTCTTTCAGCACGGCAAATTTCTTCGCGATGAACTCGTCAGATTCTTTGTGGTAGGTGCGACGCTCGGAGTGGCCGATGATGATGTATTTCGCGCCGATATCTTTCAGCATTTCAGCGGAAGTTTCACCGGTGAACGCGCCAGACAGGTTAACGTCAACGTTCTGCGCGCCCAGCACGATGTGGCTGCCGTCAGCGGCACGTTTAGCCAGATCCAGGTACATATCCGGCGGAGCGATAGCAACCGCGCAGCCGGTCACGCCAGCCAGCTCTTTACGCAGGTTTGCAACCAGTTCGTTTACCATGTGGCGGCTGCCGTTCAGTTTCCAGTTACCCATCACTAAAGGATGTCGCATTTCAATTCTCCACGCTAAATAAGCGAATTAAGGAATATGGCCGCCCTGTCGGGCAGCATGGTCTGTGAATCAGTATAGAGATTTTCCCTCGAAAGGCTTTGCTTTTTGTCATTAATTGGCCCCGCCAAGGGTGTCAGATAGCGCCAGCTTAATCGGTTCAACGGCGAAGGTCAGTCCTTTTTCGCCGTTATCCGCCACTACATAGCGAATCGCGCCTTCGGTTGTGGCGTAGTACCGCTTGTTTTTACCGGCGGTCAGCAGCTTTTGCAGCTTTTGCTGGCTCTGCTTTTTCGTCAGCGCAGGCGTAAACGCCTGCAGCACCGCGCTCATGTAATCAAGCGCCTTCGATTTAGCCGCTTTCTGCTCTGGCCCCTGAATCGGCAGCCAGGTGATTTGCATGCTTTTGATTTTTAACGTACCGCGCTCCAGCGCCGTGGAAGCATACAAATTCTCGTTAATCTTGCTCGCTGCACGGGTCAGTGTAGGGGTATCGCGCGAGCTATCAATGGCGCGAAACTCATCCAGCGGCAGCCCTGGGTTGGCCTGATTGAAAGCTTCGCGAAACTGGCTGATGGACTGATCGAAAGACGGTGCGCCCGCCAGCAAATACGGCGCAGTGGTGGGGGCCGCGGTGTTGGCGGCATGCAGCGGAAAACCCGCGCCGAGCATCGCTAAACACAGGAAAAGAGAATGTGCCGAATTTTTCATCAACATTGCACCTGGCCGTAAGTGCTCATGATTAAAACGATATCTGGTCGGCTTGTCAAAAGGTCACAACTCCAGGGTAAAATGCGGGCTAAACGATAATAAGGAACCTTACATGACCATACAGCAGTGGCTGTTTTCATTCAAAGGGCGTATTGGACGCCGTGATTTCTGGGTCTGGATGGTGACGTGGGTCGTCGCCATGCTGCTTCTTTTTTTCGTTGCTTATAACGCCTGGCTGAGCACGCAAACGGCGGCATTTGCACTGGTCTGCCTGCTATGGCCGACGGCGGCCGTCGTGGTGAAACGCCTGCACGATCGCGGCCGCTCCGGCGCGTGGGCATTTTTGATCATACTGGCGTGGATGCTGGTGGCAGGGAACTGGGCGATGCTGCCTTCCATCCTGCCGTGGGTCGTGGGCAGGCTGCTGCCGTCGGTCATCTTCGTGATGATGATTGTCGATCTGGGCGCGTTTATCGGCACCCAGAGCGAAAATAAATACGGTAAAGATACCGTCGAGGTGAAATACCGCTGATCACCAGTAGTGTTCGGCGGTCATATGGCCCGGCCGGCGGCGAAGATGTTTCGTCATCTGCCGGGTATCCTTCAGAAGCTGCTGCGTGTCCCGGACCATCTGCGGGTTACCGCACAGCATGACGTGGCTGGTTTCGGCCGTCATCGGTAAACCCACCGCGTCTTCCAGTGCGCCGCTCTCAATTAACGCCGGTACGCGACCGGTAAGCGCTCCTGCTACGGTTTCGCGGCTGACTACCGTCTGAATCTTTAACTTTCCGCCGTACTGCTGTTCCAGCGCCTGCATCTGCGGGAGATAGCTTAAATCTGCGGCATAGCGCGCGGCGTGCACCAGCACGATGTTTTTGAAGCGCTCCAGATCCTTACCGTACTGCAAGATAGAGAGATACGGACCGATGGCCGTGCCGGTTGCCAGCATCCAGAGCGTGTCACAGTCAGGGATCTCTTCGAGCACAAAGAAGCCTGCCGCTTCGCTCACAATCTGCACATCGTCGCCGGGCTTAAGGGCGGCAAGGCGCGGGCTGAGCTTACCGTCAGGAACGGTGACGAGATAGAACTCGAGATCCGGGTTATCCGGCGCGTTAACGTAAGAGTAGGCGCGCTGCACGCGCTCGCCGTCGACATCCAGACCCAGCTTGGCAAATTGCCCGGCCTTAAACGGGTGAACGGGAGCATGCAGGGTGAGACTAAATAGCGCATCGGTCCAGAATTCTATCTTTGTGACTTTACCTGTTACCCAGTCCGCCATGATCTTCTCCTGTGCTGTTTCTCTGTTCTATCTTCCGTACTTGTGGGAAACATTTCCAGCCCCTTCGGGCCGGAAAGCTCTATCGATCAAACGGTTTTACAGAATGTGCGTCTGCACGTCCGGGTCTTTACGGTCGAGATAGTGAATGGACTGAATGCGTCGGATGGTGCGCGATTTACCGCGGATCAGCAGCGTTTCGGTGGTTGCCATGTTGCCCTTGCGGGTGATGCCGTCCAGCAGATCGCCTTTGGTGATGCCGGTTGCAGAGAAGACGACGTTATCGCTGCGCGCCATGTCGTTCAGCGCCAGTACTTTATTGGCTTCGATGCCCATCGCTGCGCAGCGCGCCAGCTCGTCCTCACCGATACGACGGTTTTCGTCGCTGTCGCCTTTCACCTCATGGCGCGGCAGAAGGCGCGCCTGCATATCGCCGTCCAGCGCGCGGATCACCGCCGCAGAGACCACGCCTTCCGGCGCGCCGCCGATGCCGTAAAGCACGTCGACTTCGCTGTCCGGCATGCAGGTCAGAATAGAGGCGGCAACGTCGCCATCCGGAATGGCAAACACGCGCACGCCGAGTGCCTGCAGATAAGAGATGGTGGCGTCGTGGCGCGGTTTCGCCAGAATAGTCACGGTGAGTTCGTTGAGCGGTTTAGCCAGCGCCGCCGCGATATTGCGCAGGTTGGCGTCCAGCGGCAGGCTGAGATCGATTGCACCTTTCGCTCCAGGGCCGACAATCAGCTTTTCCATGTACATGTCCGGCGCGTTGAGGAAGCAGCCTTTATCGCCCACGGCCAGCACCGCCAGGGCGTTGGCCTGGCCCATCGCCGTCATGCGCGTGCCTTCGATCGGGTCCACCGCGATATCCACCGCATCGCCTTTGCCGGTCCCGACCTTTTCACCAATGTAGAGCATCGGCGCTTCGTCGATTTCGCCTTCACCGATGACGATAGTGCCGTCGATGTTGACCTGGTTAAGCACAATGCGCATGGCGTGGACGGCCGCGCCGTCTGCGGTATTTTTGTCGCCACGACCCAGCCATTTATAGCCTGCAAGGGCGGCTGCTTCGGTGACGCGGGAAAACTCGATAGCAAGTTCACGTTTCATGAGGGACTCGTACAATCAAAAGGAATTGCACGAAGTTTATCACAGAGTGGGGAGGGGGGAGGGGACCGGTGCGGTTGGAACCCCTCACCCTAACCCTCTCCCCAGGGGAGAGGGAATATAGGCTTACTCTTCGTGCTCTTCCCACGCAAGGGCACGTTTCACCGCTTTCTTCCAGCCGCTGTAGCGGTAGTTGCGCTCGGTGGTTTCGATGCCAGGGCGGAATTCGCGTTCGATGACCGCTTTCTCCTGCAGCTCGTCCAGGTTCTGCCAGAAGCCTACCGCGAGACCCGCAAGATACGCCGCGCCCAGTGCCGTCACTTCACGTACTTCAGGGCGCTCAACGCGGGTGCCCAGAATGTCGGACTGGAACTGCATCAGGAAGTTGTTGGCCACCGCGCCACCGTCCACGCGCAGGGCGTGCAGACGAATGCCGGAGTCTGCCTGCATCGCTTCCAGCACGTCACGCGTCTGGTAGGCGATGGATTCCAGGGTCGCACGAATGATGTGGTTTGAGTTCACACCGCGCGTCAGGCCGAAAATTGCGCCGCGGGCATACGGGTCCCAGTACGGTGCGCCCAGACCGGTGAACGCTGGCACCACGTACACGCCGTTGGTGTCTTTCACTTTGGTCGCGAAGTACTCGGAGTCAAACGCATCGCTGATCAGCTTCATCTCGTCGCGCAGCCACTGAATAGATGCGCCCGCCATAAACACCGCACCTTCCAGGGCATAGTTGACCTCGCCGCGCGGGCCGCAGGCGATGGTGGTCAGCAGGCCGTTTTCTGATTTCACCGCTTTCTCGCCGGTGTTCATCAGCATAAAGCAGCCGGTGCCGTAGGTGTTCTTCGCCATCCCTTCCTTGACGCACAGCTGGCCGAACAGCGCCGCCTGCTGGTCACCGGCGATACCGGCGATAGGAATACGGGTGCCGCCTTTACCGCCGATGTTGGTCTGGCCGTAGACTTCAGACGACTTACGCACTTCCGGCAGCATCGCGCGCGGAATATCCAGCGCGTCCAGCATCTTGTCATCCCACTCCAGGGTGTTGATGTTGAACAGCATGGTGCGCGAGGCGTTAGTGTAGTCAGTAACGTGGACACGTCCCTGAGTCATCTTCCAGATAAGCCAGGTATCGACGGTACCGAACAGCAGCTCGCCGCGTTTTGCACGCTCGCGTGAACCTTCCACGTGGTCGAGGATCCACTTCACTTTGGTGCCGGAGAAGTACGGGTCAACCACCAGACCGGTGGCGCTACGCACGTACTCTTCCATCCCGTCACGTTTAAGCTGTTCGCAGATCTCTGACGTACGGCGGCACTGCCAGACGATGGCGTTGTAAATCGGCTTACCGGTTTCGCGTTCCCACACCACGGTGGTTTCACGCTGGTTGGTGATACCAATCGCGGCGATTTCGTCGGAACTGATGTCGGCTTTCGCCAGCACTTCTACCAGCGTGGAGCTTTGTGACGCCCAGATCTCCATCGGGTCGTGTTCTACCCAGCCTGGACGAGGATAGATTTGCTCAAATTCGCGCTGTGACACGCTGACGATATTCGCGTCATGATCCATTACGACAGCGCGGGAGCTGGTAGTGCCCTGGTCGAGCGCAACGATATATTTTTTTTCGGTCATGGTATGTGTCCCGTAGTCAGATTACAGCGAAGCTTTTTGTTGTGCGGTAGAAGTCGTTTCCTTCTCCTCTTCCACACAGGTGTCGCACGGTAAGTGGCGACCAATTAATTTGCGATAGCCAAATGCACCCAGTGCCGCCCCTACGACTGGTCCGAACAGCGGTACCAGGAAGTAAGGAATATCTTTGCCGCCGGTGAAAGCCACGTCGCCCCATCCTGCAAAGAAGGCGAAGGTTTTTGGACCCAGGTCACGCGCCGGGTTCATCGCAAACCCTGTTAACGGCCCCATGGACGCACCGATGACGGCGATCAGCAGGCCAATCAGCAATGGCGCCAGCGGGCCACGCGGAATGCCGTTACCATCATCGCCCAAAGCCATAATGACGCCCATCAGAATAGCGGTAATCACCATTTCAACTGCGAACGCCTGCACAAAATTGATATGCGGGTTAGGGTAGGTTGAGAAGATGCCTGCCAGATCCAGACTTTCGACGCTGCCGCGCACCATATGATGCGTCTGTTCGAAGTCGATGAAAAGATTGTAATAAAGCCCGTAAACTAACGCCGCTGCGCAAAACGCGCCGGCAAATTGAGAAATAATGAAGGGAACAACTTTGCGTCCGTCGAAGCACGCGAACAGCCACAGTGCGATAGTCACCGCCGGGTTAAGATGTGCGCCAGAGACCCCTGCAGTCAGGTAGATGGCCATCGCCACGCCCAGACCCCAGATGATACTGATTTCCCACTGACCAAAACTGGCACCCGCCACTTTCAGTGCAGCGACACAGCCCACTCCGAAGAATATCAACAACCCGGTACCAAGGAACTCGGCAATGCACTGGCCTTTTAAGGTTGATGTCTGACTCATAATCGGAATCCTGAAGAAATTGATGTTTATTGTTAGCGTGGCCGCCCGTGACAGCCACGATGCCCTGTAGACATAGTGTTAATTTATCGTTAACGAGCAAAAACGAGAAATATCGAAATTAAAATGTGTGGTCTGTGTCAATAAAATGAGCGTTTTCGCGCCATAAAGCGCGTTTTTGCATCAGTCGCGCACGGTGAGCTGAATCATTTTTTTAACGAATGGGTTAACAACTTAGAGGTATATGCCGCGAACGCACCAGGACGAGGCCGAAAAGTGTTGCAAACCGCGATCTGCGTGGCATGCCGCTGGACAGGGGCGACTGCGCTCCATACAATCGGAACATATGTTGTGCGCGTTTACGTTAAAGCGTCGCCTTGCAATTCAGGAGAGGTAGGATCATGTCTTTAGAAGTGTTTGAGAAACTGGAAGCGAAAGTACAGCAGGCGATTGACACCATCACGCTGCTGCAGATGGAAATTGAAGAGCTGAAAGAGAAGAACAACAGCCTGGCGCAGGAAGTTCAGAACGCTCAGCACGGCCGCGAAGAACTGGAGCGCGAAAACAACCAGCTGCGTGAACAGCAGAACGGCTGGCAGGATCGCCTGCAGGCGCTGCTGGGACGTATGGAAGAAGTCTGATTCCCACTGGGATGAACTGAACAGGCCGGGTAAGGCGACGCCGCCACCCGGCTTTTTTTATGGTTCTCGCTGACTGACATCCAACCATAAAAAAGGCCGCCCAAGGCGGCCTTAACGCTACTTGTCCTGCGCTGTCGTGGTAAACGCAACAAACCCGATCGGTTCATCACTTTTTACAACGAGTACGCTGGCGACAATGAACGCGATACATAAATAGCGTTTCATTATGCGGTCCCTGCGGCTAACCGCTCCACCGTTCACCACCGGTGATAAGTCGGTGGACACAAGCCTGGTTAAAGGCTGCTTTACGGTTGTGGTTACACCTTTCCCTGGACCGATGCCCATGTGCGAAATGGCGGAAAGGGACGCTGCATCATAATGAGCAATAGCAGCGTAGTTAAGGTTTTCATAGATAATTAGGAATTTATAAAGGGTCGATGAGGTTACCTGAGGTTTGAACCAGGGTAAGATAAAAATCCTGGTTAAAGGTTGCAAAACTTCCCAACGGACCGCGAATCCCGAGGGACAAAAAAACCGCCACATTGCTGTTGGCGGTTTTTTTATGGTTCACGCTTATGGTTTATTACTCGATATCCAGCGGATCTTCAGAAAGGATAATGCCGGTATTATCGGCGTAGAGATGATCGCCTGAGAAGAAGGTCACGCCGCCGAAGTTAACGCGCACGTCGCTTTCGCCGATGCCGTCACCCGCAGCGCCTACCGGAATGGCCGCGATGGCCTGAATTCCAATATCCAGGTCTTCGAGATCGTCTACCTGACGCACGGAACCGTACACCACAAGGCCTTCCCACTCGTTCTGGACGGCAATGCCAGCCAGTTCAGCATCAATCAGTGCGCGACGCACGGACCCGCCGCCGTCGACCACCAGAACGCGGCCACGGCCGTTCTGTTCGAGCAGATCGTACAGCAACCCGTTGTCCTCGAAACATTTCACCGTGACGATTTGCCCGCCAAACGATGACCGCCCACCAAAGTTGGAGAACAGCGGTTCAACGACGTTGACATCTTCCTGGTAGATGTCACAAAGCTCGGAGGTATCGTATTTCATAGGTTTAACGCTCAGTTGCTGCGAATGTGTTCAGTATATCGTGCGAAATGCGTTGTTGGCAAAATCATCAATTGTTAATTGATATTTGTCAGCTAACTGAGCGTCTGGCTTAACACAATCCCGATGACGAACAACAGGTTAGTCAGCAGCGCGCCTTTTACCGTTCGCTCCAGCATTGGCGGCATGGCTGCCGGGCTGAGTTCACGCATCACAAAGCGGGCCTGCTTAACCAGCAGCGGCGCGGCAAGCACAAACAGCCAGCCCCACAGACTGTGCAGGGAAATCAGGTTAAATAGCGCCAGGCAAACCAGCGCGCCAATAAGCAGGCAGGCATGATAGCGGCGCGCATTCACCGGCCCCAGACGCACCGCCAGCGTGTTCTTGCCGTTCTCACGATCGCTGTCGATATCGCGCAGATTATTGATATTGAGTACCGCCGTCGCCAGCAGGCCGCAGGCGGTCGCCGGGAGGAACAGGGCAGGGATCACCGTATGCGCCTGTAAGTACCAGCTCCCCATTACGCTCAGCCAGCCGAAGAACACCAGCACAGAGATATCCCCAAGGCCAATATAGCCGTAAGGGCGCGTGCCGACGGTGTAGGTGATGGCCGCGATAATGGCGAGCAGACCCAGCACCAGGAAGCCAATGAAGTCGCTGGTGGTTTTCGAGGCGACCGTCACCAGCGCCAGGCCAGATAAGCAAATCAGCACCACGGTGATAATCAGCGCACGCTTCATCTGTGCCTGGGTGATCACCCCTTTTTGCATCCCGCGCAGCGGCCCGATACGGTCAGGCTTGTCGCTGCCTTTTACCGCATCGCCATAATCGTTCGCGAGGTTAGAGAGGATTTGCAGCAGCCCGGCGGTAATGAGTGCCAGACCTGCCACCAGCGGGTCGAAATGCCCTTGCCACCAGGCAAGCGCGGTGCCGACAATAATGGCGGCAAAAGCCAGAGGAAGCGTTTTAGGGCGCAGACTTTCGAGCCACGCCTGAGTACGGCTGATATCAGTCATAGTAATTTAGCCAATAAAAATGGGGGCCTTAGCCCCCATTAACAGTGATGAGAATGCAGTAACCGCGATTATAGGATAAAACGGCTCAGATCTTCATCTGCCACTAACGCATCCAGATGTTTGCTCACATAGTCTGCGTCGATGGTAATGGTTTGACCGTTGAGGTCGCTCGCGTCATATGAGATGTCTTCTACCAGGCGTTCCAGCACGGTGTGCAGACGACGCGCACCGATGTTCTCGGTGGTTTCGTTGACCTGCCATGCGGCCTGGGCGATACGCTTGATACCGTCTTCGGTGAACTCGAGGTTCACGCCTTCGGTCGCCATCAGCGCCTTGTACTGCACGGTAGCAGAGGCGTTTGGCTCCGTCAGGATGCGCTCGAAATCTTCGGTGGTCAGCGCCTGCAGCTCAACGCGGATCGGCAGACGACCCTGCAGTTCGGGGATCAGATCCGACGGGCTGGCTACCTGGAATGCACCGGAAGCGATAAACAGAATGTGGTCCGTTTTCACCATGCCGTGCTTGGTAGAGACGGTGCAGCCTTCAACCAGCGGCAGCAGATCGCGCTGTACGCCTTCGCGGGACACGTCCGGACCGGAGCTGTTGCCGCCGCGCTTACAAATTTTGTCGATTTCGTCGATAAACACGATACCGTGCTGCTCAACCGCGTCGATAGCGTCCTGCTTCAGCTCTTCCGGATTCACCAGCTTCGCCGCTTCTTCTTCAATCAGCAGCTTCATCGCGTCTTTGATTTTCAGCTTACGCGCTTTCTGCTTTTGGCCGCCCAGGTTCTGGAACATGGACTGCAGCTGGCTGGTCATTTCTTCCATGCCCGGAGGCGCCATGATTTCCACGCCCATCGGCGCTGCCGCGAGGTCGATCTCAATCTCTTTGTCGTCCAGCTGGCCTTCACGCAGTTTTTTGCGGAACGCCTGACGCGCGGCTGAAGGTTCAGCCTGCTGTTCAGCCTGGCCCCAGTTGTTTTTCGCCGGTGGGATCAGCACGTCGAGAATACGCTCTTCGGCCATCTCTTCCGCGCGGTAGCGGTTTTTCTCAATCGCCTGGACGCGCACCATCTTAATCGCAGAATCGGTCAGGTCGCGGATGATAGAGTCCACTTCTTTACCCACATAGCCCACTTCGGTGAACTTGGTGGCTTCAACTTTGATGAACGGCGCGTTCGCCAGCTTCGCCAGACGACGGGCGATTTCGGTTTTACCGACGCCGGTCGGGCCGATCATCAGAATGTTTTTCGGGGTGACTTCGTGACGCAGCTCTTCGTCAAGCTGCATACGACGCCAGCGGTTACGCAGCGCGATAGCCACGGAGCGCTTGGCGTTATCCTGGCCGATAATGTGTTTGTTCAGTTCGCTGACAATTTCGCGTGGGGTCATTTCAGACATGGGAGATCCTTACGCTTTGGAGGTCAATTCTTCGATGGTGTGGTTGTGGTTGGTATAGATGCAGATATCACCTGCAATATCCAACGCCTTCACCGCGATATCACGCGCGTTCATGTCGGTATTTTCCAACAGCGCGCGGGCTGCAGCCTGGGCATAAGGGCCGCCAGAGCCGATGGCAATCAGGTCGTTTTCCGGCTGAATCACGTCACCGTTACCGGTGATGATAAGCGAAGCGGTTTCATCCGCGACCGCCAGCAGCGCTTCGAGCTTGCGCAGCATACGGTCGGTACGCCAGTCCTTTGCCAGCTCAACGGCAGCTTTCACCAGATGACCCTGGTGCATTTCCAGCTTGCGTTCAAACAGTTCAAACAGCGTGAAGGCATCCGCCGTGCCGCCTGCAAAACCGGCGATCACTTTGTCGTTGTAGAGACGACGGACTTTCTTCACGTTGCCTTTCATGACGGTATTACCCAGCGTGGCCTGGCCATCACCGGCAATTACCACCTGGCCGTTACGGCGTACACTTACTATTGTTGTCACGAGCAGACCCCCTGGTTACAGATTCGGGAAACAGAAGCCCTGAGCCTGTGCTCAGGGCTGAATTAAATGATAGATGGGGGGGATTTTGGGGGTTTCAACCCCCGGAGGCGAGTCGAATGCAGTTTGTGTGCCCAGCCACTTTCAAACGGGAAATGGTGCCGTCTGCGTTTTCTTTGCCTTTAACCGGGCCGATCACCACGCGGTTCCAGCCGTTATTGGTGGTAATGCGTGAATCAAATCCTTCGAACGCCAGCTGAGCACGTACCGTTTCCGCCTGCTCGGCACCTTTAAACGAACCGCACTGCACCATCCAGCGGCGCTCGTCTTTTTTCTCTGCCGTCTGCTTCGGCGCTTCGGTCTCTTTGGTTACCGGCGCGGCCTGCTGCGTTTTCGGCTGCTGCGCGGTGGTATGCGCTGGCGTCTGGAGCAGATCCTGATACGGCTGCGCCGCTTGCTTTGGCGGCTGCGCTTTTGGCTGTTGAACAGGCTGCGACTGCACCGTACGCGTCTGCTGCTGCGGTTGCTGGTATGGCTGGGCCTTCGGCTGCTGTACCGGCTGAGTTTGCGTCCACTGCTGCTGTTGCTGCTGTTGAATTTGTGCCTGGCGCTGACGCTGCAGCTGCAACGTTTGCTGACGCTGCGCTGGCGTTTGTTCATTCCACGGCACTTCATTCAGCTGCGTCGGCTGCTGGCGCATATCGGCCTGCATCTGTGCCAGCAGCTGGCGCTGCTCGTCCGTCAGCTGATCGGCATTCTTCACTTCGCCACCGGCTGAGGGCTCAGTAGGCGCACGCACGCCGGGCTGACGACTTTCCAGCTCTTTAATATAGCGCCAGCGCTCTTCAGGTTTCGGCGGCAGACCATTTCCCACCACTTTGTTGCCCTGAAGGGCCTCGGACTCTTCTTTTTTATGGTGCGTGATGAAGTACAGGCCGCCAATAAAGGCCACCAGCACGGCCGCAGCAATAGCGACCATTGCTGGCGAGACCGCAGGCAGATTACGCTGCTTGCTTTTTGAACTGCTCTTTTTGCGTCGCGAAGGTGCCGGCTGGCCGCGACGTACATAATCTCGTTGTGCCACTATCGTTTCGCTGTATTTATTCGTTCGTCAGCCCGCCATGTTACTTAAGCGGCGGGGCTTTGACCAGATAAGGGTGTCCGAAAGGCGTTTACTTTAAGTCAATGCCTGGGTAGAGCCGCGAATAATCAGCTCGCAGTCCAGCAAACGCGAGCCGCTGCTAACCGTTTGACCCTGCAACTGATCCAGCAGAAGCAGCATCGCTTCGCGGCCAATCTGATAGCGCGGTTGTGAAACGGTGGAGAGCGGTGGATCGCAAAACTCTGAAAGTGAAATGTTATCGAATCCGATAATCGACAAATCTTTCGGCACGCGTAAGCCACGGCGCTTGGCGTGTGAAAGCGCACCCAGCGCCATCACGTCGCTGTGGCAGAACACCGCCGTTGGCGGTTCCGGCAGCGCCAGCAGTTTCTCCAGCGCCTGTCCACCCGCTTCAAAGGTAAAATCACCGCGCGCAATATAGTGCGGATCGACAATCGCACCGGTACGGCGCAGCGCCTGAACATAGCCCTGCAGGCGGTAGTGGCACAGCGGCATCTCTTCCGGCCCGGCAATGCAGCCAATCCGCTTATGCCCCAGCTCCTGGAGATAGTTTACGGCGTTGAACGCGGCGGTGAGGTTATCAATGTGGACCGTCGGTAGCTCAAGCTCAGGCGCAAATTCGTTGGCCATTACCATCGGCGGTAAATTGCGCTGTTCTTCGATGCTGGCATCAAACGGCAGGCGCGAGCCAAGCAGCAGCATGCCGTCAATCTGCTTGGTGATAATGAGGTCGATAAAGGTTTTTTCCTGCTGGTTCTGGTGAGCGCAGTCGCCAATCAGCACCAGATAGCCCTGCTCCGCCGCCGTCACTTCGATACCGCGAATGATTTCGCTGAAGAAGGGATCGCAGATATCCGGCACTATTACCAGGATGGTCCGCGATTCATTGCGCTTGACGTTCCGCCCCATCGCCTGCGGGAAATACCCCACTTCCAGCGCCGCCTGTTCAACCTTGTTACGGGTCGCCTGGGAGACTTTATCCGGGTTCATTAATGCGCGGGACACGGTTGCCGTTGAGACTTGTGCTTTCTCGGCAACGTCTTTCATGGTCGCCGTGGCAACCTCTTTCCTGGACTTCAACGTCTTCTCCTCGCCTGAACACCGAACTGCGGACATCACCATTTTTACAGATAGTTAATGGAATCGGTTACAGAATTTTCATAAAAAGTGTGAGGCGCGTTAAATTTTTCGATCCGTCTTCAGCCTTCGATGGGATCGACGTCCAGTACCCACTTCACTTTACGCGCTTCCGGCAGGGTATTGATGAGCGCCAGCGTGCCGCTGACGATGTGCTGCAGGCGAATACGCGAGGGGTGCTGAAGTAAAATCTGCCAGCGGAAACGTCCACCGCGTTTTGGCGCCAGCGCCGGCACCGGGCCCAGGATCCACAGCTGGTTATCCACCAGCGGGCTGGCCTGCAGGAGATTCCTCAGCTGTTGCAGGAAAAGCGGCGCCTGCTGGTTGTTATGATCCTCCGCGCGGATGATGACGTGGCTGGTCCACGGCGGCAGCTGCATGGTCTGGCGTTCGGCCAGCGCCTGCTCGGCAAAGGCGTCATAACCTTTGTGCAGCAGAGTCTGTAGCAGCGGGTGCTCAGGGTGATGCGTTTGCAGTACCACCTCGCCCTGTTTCCCCGCGCGACCGGCACGCCCTGCCACCTGAGTATAAAGCTGGGCGAAGCGCTCGGCGGAGCGGAAATCTGCCGAGAACAGCGCGCCGTCGACGTCCAGCAGGGCGACCAGCGTCACGTCCGGGAAGTGGTGCCCTTTCGCCAGCATCTGGGTGCCAATCAGGATGCGCGCGCCGCCGCGATGCACTTCCGCCAGCTGCTGCTCCAGCGCCCCCTTGCGGCTGGTGGTGTCCCGGTCGATTCGGGAAATAGGCACGTCCGGGAAGAAAGGGCCAAGCGCCTGTTCCAGCTGTTCCGTTCCCAGCCCCACCGGCACGATATGCGTGGAACCACATGACGGGCACTGGCGAGGCACGGGACGCTGGCTGTCGCAGTGGTGGCAGCGCAAATGTCGCTGGGCCTGATGGAAGGTGTAGTAGTGGTCGCAGCGCGGGCACTCGGCAATCCAGCCGCAGTCGTGGCACAGCAGGGCGGGGGCAAATCCGCGACGGTTGAGGAACAGAATGACCTGGTTCCCTGCCTGCAAATGCTGGCGCATGCGGGAAATCAAGGCGGGCGCTAAGCCTGCCTGCACCTGCTGGCCTTTGAGATCCAGTACGTGCTGAATGGCCGGGCGGGCATTCCCCGCGCGGCGCGTCAGGCGCAGCATGTGGTATTTACGCTGGCGCACGTTGTGCAGCGTTTCGAGCGCAGGCGTGGCGGATCCGAGAATAATAGGGATTTGCTCGCTGTGCGCACGGTAGACCGCCAGATCGCGGGCGTGATAGCGCCAGCCTTCCTGCTGTTTATAGGAGCTGTCGTGCTCTTCGTCGATGACGATGACACCGAGGTTTTTAAACGGCGTAAACAGCGACGAGCGGGTGCCGATCACAATCGCCGCTTCGCCGTTTTTCGCTTTCAGCCAGGCGCTGAGGCGTTCGCTGTCGTTCAGCCCGGAGTGCAGCACCTCAACGGGCGCGTTAAAGCGCTCGCGGAAGCGGGCGATGGTTTGCTGCGTCAGGCCGATTTCCGGCACCATCACCAGCGCCTGTTTGCCCTGCGCGAGCACGTTTTCCAGCACGCTCAGATAGACTTCGGTCTTGCCGGAGCCCGTCACGCCCGCCAGCAGCCAGGCGGAAAAGTGGTCCGAGGCGCTATGAATGGCGCCAACCGCGGTGGCCTGCTCGGTATTCAGGCGCAGGCGATCGCCCGAGACGGAGAAGCCGTCGCGCCAGTCGTGAAGGGCGGGCGCTTCGCTGGCCAGCTCGCTCAACCCTTTCTTTCTTAATGCCTGTAGCGCCGTTTCGCTGACCTCAAGCTCGTCGACCTGGTGCCGCCAGATTTTTCCCTGACGCAGCGCCGCCAGCGCCTGCTGCTGTTTCTGCGAACGCTTCAGGCTGTTGATGTCTACGGCCTGCCCCTGTTCGGTGGCAAACCAGTACCACATCGGGGCGTGGCTGGCGCTTTTGCCCTGGCGCAGCAGGATCGGCAGGGCGTGGAACAGAACGTCGCCAATCGGGTGATGATAATAATCTGCCGCCCACAGCAGCAGTCGCCAGGTGCTGGTGGAGTAAACAGGCTCGCTGTCCAGCACCTCAACCACCGATTTCAGTTCATGGAGGGGTAATTCGCTTTTATCGCTGACGGAGACGACGATCCCCACGCGCTGCTGTTTGCCAAACGGCACGGTCACGCGACAGCCCGCTTTGGCGCTCATGCTGTCGGGCAGCAGGTAGTCAAAGGTGCGGGGAAGCGGAACGGGCAGGGCAACGTGAGCGACGGGCATCGAATCTTCCTGACTTGAAAAGTGGCGCGTTAGTATACACATTAGTAAAAGCGGCGTGCGGATCAGTTTGCATACGTTGGTTAAATTCTGTATGATTCGCCGCCTTTGGTGTACTTTACGCCAAAGAACTTACATTCAACATCGCGTGGTGTCTGGCGTTAGGGCTGGAAGAGCGACGCGGCCTTAACTGAGGTTCTCCCATGAAAAAAGATATTCACCCGAAATACGAAATGATTACTGCAAACTGCTCTTGCGGTAACTCTATCCAGATCCGCTCTACCGTGGGTCACGATCTGAACCTGGACGTGTGCGGCAAATGCCACCCGTTCTACACTGGTAAGCAGCGTGATGTTGCAACCGGTGGCCGTGTTGACCGCTTCAACAAGCGTTTCAGCATCCCGGGCGCTAAATAAGTTTCCCGAAAAAAAGGCACCGCAAGGTGCCTTTTTTGTATCCGCTTCTCAGTATTCCCACGTCTCCGGGTCAATACCCAGTTCACGCATGATCACCTTCGCCTCTTCCGGGATTTCGTCGCTACGCTCTTTGCGCAGATCGTCATCGTTCGGCAACGGTTGGCCGGTAAACGCATGCAGGAACGCTTCGCACAGCAGTTCGCTGTTGGTCGCGTGACGCAGGTTGTTCACCTGACGACGCGTGCGTTCATCGGTGAGGATCTTCAACACCTTCAGAGGAATGGAAACCGTAATTTTCTTTACTTGCTCACTCTTCTTACCGTGCTCAGCGTATGGGCTGATATATTCGCCGCTCCATTCAGCCATGAGATACCTTTAATCCTCTCAGTCATTAATCTAAAGGTGCAAACCGGTCACTGCCCGTTTTGAACCGTAATCTTGCGTAGTTTACCGTAGAGACGATACCGTGGCACGGATATTGCCGCTGCAGCGTGCACTAAAGCATATAATTTTAACGGCTATTTGCGCATTGCTCAATCTATACGCAAAGAAGTTTAGATGTCCAGATGTATTGACGTCCATACTTTCAATGTTTACTCTGGTGGCTGACTTTTCACCTCATTCGCCAGGAAGCCCTCACCATGACGCGTAAACAGGCCACGATCGCAGTGCGTAGCGGATTAAATGATGACGAGCAGTACGGCTGCGTTGTCCCGCCCATTCATCTTTCCAGCACCTACAATTTCACCGGATTTAATGAACCGCGCGCGCATGACTACTCGCGTCGCGGCAACCCTACGCGTGATGTAACCCAGCGCGCGCTGGCGGAACTGGAAGGCGGCGCGGGTGCGGTATTAACCAATACCGGTATGTCTGCCATTCACCTGGTGACCACGGTGTTCCTGAAGCCTGGCGATCTGCTGGTTGCGCCGCACGACTGTTACGGCGGCAGCTATCGTCTGTTTGACAGCCTGGCAAAGCGCGGCTGCTACCGCGTGCTGTTTGTCGATCAAAACGACGAACAGGCGCTGAAACAGGCGCTGGCAGAGAAGCCGAAGCTGGTTCTGGTGGAAAGTCCAAGCAACCCATTGTTGCGCGTTGTCGACATTGCGAAAATTTGTCAGCTCGCAAGGGATGCGGGAGCGATAAGTGTAGTGGATAATACCTTCCTCAGTCCGGCCCTTCAGAACCCGTTAGCACTGGGTGCGGATCTGGTATTGCATTCATGCACTAAATATCTGAACGGCCATTCTGACGTGGTGGCGGGCGTGGTGATTGCAAAAGATCCCGACGTTGTCACGGAACTGGCATGGTGGGCTAATAACATCGGCGTCACCGCGGGCGCGTTCGACAGCTACCTGCTGTTGCGCGGCATCCGCACGCTGTCGCCGCGCATGGACGTGGCGCAGCGTAATGCCCAGGCGATTGTCGATTTCCTGAAAACCCAGCCGCTGGTGAAGAAGCTTTATCACCCGTCGCTGCCGGAAAACCAGGGGCATGAGATTGCCGCGCGCCAGCAGAAGGGATTTGGCGCGATGTTAAGTTTTGAACTGGACGGTGACGAGCAAACGCTGCGTCGCTTCCTGAGCGGGCTGTCATTGTTTACGCTGGCGGAATCCTTAGGTGGGGTTGAAAGCTTGATCTCCCACGCCGCGACCATGACGCACGCAGGTATGGCACCGGAAGCACGTGCCGCCGCCGGGATTTCCGAGACGCTGCTGCGTATCTCGACCGGTATTGAAGATTCTGAAGATTTAATTGCCGATCTGGAAAATGGCTTCCGGGTCGCAGCCAAGGGGTAATCATGAGTGTGATAGCGCAGGCAGGGGCGAAGGGTCGTCAGCTGCACAAGTTTGGTGGTAGTAGTCTTGCTGATGTGAAATGTTATCTGCGCGTCGCAGGGATCATGACCGAATATTCACAGCCGGGTGACATGATGGTTGTCTCGGCGGCGGGCAGCACCACCAACCAGTTGATTAGCTGGCTGAAACTGAGCCAGACCGATCGCCTTTCTGCGCATCAGGTGCAACAGTCCTTACGTCGTTACCAGAGCGAGCTGATTGCCGGCCTGCTGCCTGCGGACGTGGCGGACGGGCTGATCAGCGCCTTCACGCATGACCTTGAGCGTCTGGCTGCTCTGCTGGACAGCGGGATTACCGACGCGGTGTATGCCGAAGTGGTGGGCCACGGTGAAGTGTGGTCCGCGCGCCTGATGGCCGCCGTACTGCAACACCTGGGCGTAGACGCGGCCTGGCTCGACGCGCGTGATTTCCTGCGTGCGGAACGCGCCGCGCAGCCGCAGGTGGACGAAGGGTTGTCCTATCCGCTGCTGCAACAGCTGCTGGTGCAGCATCCGGGCAAACGTATTGTCGTCACCGGCTTTATCAGCCGCAGCAACGCCGGTGAAACCGTGCTGCTGGGCCGTAACGGCTCGGACTACTCGGCAACGCAGATCGGTGCCCTGGCGGGCGTGTCCCGCGTCACCATCTGGAGCGACGTGGCCGGTGTCTACAGCGCGGACCCGCGTAAAGTGAAAGATGCCTGCCTGCTTCCGCTGCTGCGTCTCGACGAAGCGAGCGAGCTGGCGCGTCTGGCGGCCCCGGTGCTGCACGCGCGCACGCTGCAGCCGGTTTCCGGCAGCGATATTGACCTGCAGCTGCGCTGTAGCTATACGCCGGATAAGGGGTCTACCCGCATTGAGCGCGTGCTGGCGTCCGGCACGGGCGCGCGCATTGTCACCAGCCACGACGACATCTGCCTGATTGAGTTCCAGGTCCCTGCGGGTCAGGACTTCAGGCTGGCGCATAAAGATATCGACACGATCCTGAAACGCGCCCAGGTGCGTCCGCTGGCCGTTGGCGTGCATAACGATCGTCAACTGCTGCAGTTCTGCTATACCGCCGAAGTGGCGGACAGCGCGCTGAAAATTCTCGACGAAGCGGGCCTGCCGGGCGAGCTTCGCCTGCGTCAGGGGCTGGCGCTGGTGGCGATGGTCGGCGCGGGCGTCACCCGTAACCCGCTGCACTGCCACCGCTTCTGGCAGCAGCTGAAGGGCCAGCCGGTAGAGTTCACCTGGCAGTCGGAAGAGGGGATCAGCCTGGTCGCCGTGCTGCGTAAAGGCCCAACCGAAAGCCTGATTCAGGGTCTGCACACCTCGCTGTTCCGCGCGGAAAAACGCATCGGCCTGGTGCTGTTTGGCAAGGGTAACATCGGTTCCCGCTGGCTGGAGCTGTTCGCCCGCGAACAGGTCACGCTTTCGGCGCGTACCGGGTTTGAATTTATTCTTGCGGGCGTGGTGGATAGCCGCCGCAGCCTGCTGAACTACGAAGGGCTGGACGCCAGCCGGGCGCTTGCCTTCTTTAACGATGAAGCGGTTGAGCAGGATGAAGAGTCGCTGTTCCTGTGGATGCGCGCGCACCCGTATGACGATCTGGTGGTGCTGGACGTCACCGCCAGCGAACAGCTTGCCGATCAGTATCTGGATTTCGCCAGCCACGGTTTCCACGTCATCAGCGCCAACAAGCTGGCGGGGGCGAGCAGCACCGATAAATACCGTCAGATCCACGACGCGTTTGAAAAAACGGGCCGCCACTGGCTCTATAATGCCACCGTTGGCGCGGGCCTGCCGGTTAACCATACCGTGCGTGACCTGATTGAAAGCGGCGACAGCATTCTGGCGCTGAGCGGGATCTTCTCCGGCACGCTCTCCTGGCTGTTCCTGCAGTTTGACGGCACCGTACCGTTCACCGACCTGGTGGATCAGGCGTGGCAGCAGGGCTTAACCGAGCCCGATCCGCGCGTTGACCTCTCCGGTAAAGACGTGATGCGCAAGCTGGTGATCCTGGCGCGTGAAGCCGGTTATGACATCGAGCCGGATTCCGTACGCGTCGAGTCGCTGGTGCCTGCGGGCTGCGAAGAAGGTTCTGTTGACCACTTCTTCGAAAACGGCGACGAGCTGAATGACCAGATGGTGCAGCGTCTGGAAGCGGCAAACGAGATGGGGCTGGTGCTGCGCTACGTGGCGCGTTTCGAGGCGAACGGTAAGGCGCGTGTGGGTGTCGAGGCGGTGCGTCCTGACCATCCGCTGGCGGCCCTGCTGCCGTGCGATAACGTCTTCGCCATTGAAAGCCGCTGGTACCGCGATAACCCGCTTGTGATCCGCGGCCCGGGCGCGGGGCGCGATGTCACCGCTGGGGCTATCCAGTCCGATATTAACCGTCTGGCTAAGCTGCTGTAAAAAGTGAATTTCCCTCTCCCTGTGGGAGAGGGTTAGGGTGAGGGCATCAGACCGCGCTCACCCTTATCATGAACTCCCTTCATCTTCCCTGAGCAAACCTCACCGTTATTGTGATTATTTCTGTTGACGTCACGCCGCTTTTCCGTCATTTTTACATCTGGACGTCTAAACGTATAGAAGTTCACAACACAACAGACAATGACACGCGAGAGATAGAGGTAAGGTATGAGCTTTTTTCACGCCAACCAGCGGGAAGCACTGAATCAGAGCCTGGCCGAAGTAAACGGCCAGATTAACGTCTCTTTTGAATTTTTCCCGCCGCGCACCAGTGAAATGGAGCAAACCTTGTGGAGCTCTATCGATCGCCTGAGCAGCCTGAAGCCGAAGTTTGTCTCCGTGACCTACGGCGCCAACTCCGGCGAGCGTGACCGCACGCACAGCATTATTAAAGGCATCAAAGATCGTACCGGTCTGGAAGCAGCGCCGCATCTGACCTGTATTGACGCCACCCGCGATGAGTTGCGCGCCATTGCCCAGGACTACTGGAACAACGGGATTCGCCATATCGTTGCCCTGCGTGGCGATCTGCCGCCGGGAAGCGGCAAGCCGGACATGTACGCTACCGATCTGGTCGCGCTGCTGAAAGACGTTGCTGATTTTGATATCTCCGTGGCCGCCTACCCTGAAGTCCACCCGGAAGCGAAAAGCGCCCAGGCGGATTTGCTTAACCTGAAGCGTAAGGTGGAGGCCGGTGCCAACCGCGCCATCACCCAGTTCTTCTTTGACGTGGAAAGCTATCTGCGCTTCCGCGACCGCTGCGTCTCGGCAGGTATCGACGTCGAAATTATCCCGGGCATTCTGCCAGTCTCTAACTTCAAACAGGCGAAGAAGTTCGCCGATATGACCAACGTTCGCATTCCGCTGTGGATGTCCAAAATGTACGAAGGGCTGGACGATGACGCGGAAACCCGCAAGCTGGTGGGGGCCAATATCGCGATGGACATGGTGAAGATCTTAAGCCGCGAAGGGGTGAAAGACTTCCACTTCTACACGCTTAACCGCGCGGAGATGAGCTACGCCATTTGTCATACGCTGGGCGTTCGTCCGGCGTAATCAGCAAAAAGCCTTCATAAAGTGAGGGCTTTTTAATCATATAAAAAGTTAAAAGGTATTAACTATCGAATCTGTGGATTAATTCAACTATATCTTATTGCTAGTGGTGTATATCGTAACGGTATCACTGTAAAGGGAGCATAGCGATGAGCACGTCAGACGAGACCAATAACGCGGCATCCGCCGGCAAATGTCCGTTCCATCAGGGCGGCGTCGATCACAGCGCGGGCGCAGGTACCGGCAGCAAAGAGTGGTGGCCTAAACAACTCCGCATCGATCTTCTAAACCAACATTCCAACCGTTCGAACCCTCTGGGTGAAGACTTCGACTACCGCCAAGAATTCAGCAAGCTCGACTATTCCGCCCTCAAGGGCGATCTCAAAGCCCTGTTAACCGATTCTCAACCGTGGTGGCCTGCCGACTGGGGCAGCTACGCGGGTCTGTTTATTCGCATGGCCTGGCACGGTGCCGGTACTTACCGCTCCGTTGACGGACGCGGCGGTGCCGGACGCGGCCAACAGCGCTTTGCGCCGCTGAACTCCTGGCCTGATAACGTCAGCCTGGATAAAGCGCGCCGCCTGCTGTGGCCAATCAAGCAAAAATACGGACAAAAAATCTCCTGGGCCGACCTGTTTATTCTCGCGGGTAACGTGGCGCTGGAGAACTCCGGCTTCCGCACCTTTGGTTTTGGCGCCGGTCGTGAAGACGTCTGGGAACCGGATCTGGACGTGAACTGGGGTGATGAAAAAGCCTGGCTGACCCACCGTGACCCGGAAGCACTGGCGAAGCGCCCGCTGGCGGCCACCGAAATGGGGCTGATTTACGTGAACCCGGAAGGGCCAAACGCCAGCGGTGAACCGCTGTCTGCTGCGGCGGCGATCCGCGCCACCTTTGGCAACATGGGTATGAACGACGAAGAGACCGTCGCGCTGATTGCCGGCGGCCATACGCTCGGTAAAACCCACGGCGCGGGTGAAGCCACGCACGTAGGTACCGATCCGGAAGCCTCGCCGATTGAAGCGCAGGGCTTAGGCTGGGCCAGCACGCACGGCACCGGTATTGGCGCTGACGCCATCACCTCCGGGCTGGAAGTCATCTGGTCGCAAACTCCGACCCAGTGGAGCAACTACTTCTTCGAGAACCTGTTCAAATACGAATGGGTGCAGACCCGCAGCCCGGCAGGCGCGATTCAGTTTGAAGCCGTGGATGCGCCGGAAATCATGCCAGACCCGTTTGACCCGTCGAAAAAACGTAAGCCAACCATGCTGGTCACCGACCTGACGCTGCGTTTCGACCCGGAATTCGAGAAAATTTCCCGTCGCTTCCTGAACGATCCGCAGGCCTTTAACGAAGCCTTCGCGCGCGCGTGGTTCAAACTGACCCACCGTGATATGGGGCCAAAAGCGCGATACATCGGCCCGGAAGTGCCGAAAGAAGATCTGATTTGGCAGGATCCGCTGCCTCAGCCGGTGTTCCATCCGACGCAGGAAGACATTGAAAGCCTGAAAGCGGAAATCGCGGCCTCTGGCCTCTCCGTGAGCGAGCTGGTTTCAGTGGCATGGGCGTCTGCATCGACCTTCCGCGGCGGCGACAAGCGCGGCGGTGCCAACGGCGCGCGTCTGGCGCTGGCTCCTCAGCGCGACTGGGATGTGAACGCCGCGGCGGTACGTGCGTTACCGGCTCTGGAAGCTATTCAGCGCACCACCAATAAAGCCTCGCTGGCGGATATCATCGTGCTGGCGGGCGTTGTGGGCGTTGAGCAGGCGGCGAAAGCCGCGGGCGTTTACGTCAACGTGCCGTTCACGCCGGGCCGTGTGGATGCACGTCAGGATCAGACGGATATCGAGATGTTTAACCTGCTCGAACCGATTGCCGACGGCTTCCGCAACTACCGTGCGCAGGTGGATGTGTCCACGACGGAATCATTGCTGATTGATAAGGCCCAACAGCTGACCCTGACCGCACCTGAGCTGACGGTGCTGATCGGCGGCCTGCGCGTACTGGGCACGAACTTTGATGGCAGTAAGAACGGAGTATTCACCAACCGCGAGGGCGTGCTGAGCAACGACTTCTTCGTGAACCTGCTGGATATGAATACCCAGTGGAAAGCGACCGACGATTCAAACGAGCTGTTTGCCGGTAGCGATCGTGCCAGCGGTGAAGTGAAATACACCGCGACCCGCGCCGACCTGGTCTTCGGTTCGAACGCCGTCCTGCGCGCACTGGCCGAGGTTTACGCCAGCAGCGATGCGCACGAGAAGTTTGTCCGTGACTTCGTTGCCGCATGGGCGAAGGTGATGGATTTGGATCGGTTTGACGTGAAGTAGCCATTGTGCCGGGTGGCGGCTACGCCTTACCCGGCCTACGGGCAAAAAAATCCCCGCTGATGCGGGGATTTTTATTGATGCTATTTACGCCCACTCCTGCAAAAACCGCTGCCCGTACTGGTCTGCGACCAGCAGCGCCGCATAGACCTGATCCGGCGTGACGCCGCCAGGCATGTTGTGGATCGTTTCTCCTTCCGCACAAGAGGCTTCGGCAATCAGACGCATTTTGGCCGGAATATCCTCTTTGATGTTTAGCTGCGCCAGGGTGATCGGCAGCCCTACGCTGTGGCAAAGCGCCGCGACGGTCTCAATTTCTTCTACCGGCGCGTTTTCCAGCACCAGCTGCGTCAGCGTACCAAACGCCACTTTTTCCCCATGATAGAAGTGATGCGCGTCAGGCACCGCCGTCATGCCGTTATGAATAGCGTGTGCAGCCGCCAGCCCGCCACTTTCAAAGCCGACGCCGCTGAGATAGGTGTTGGCTTCGATAATGCGTTCCAGCGCAGGCGTTACCACATGCTGTTCCGCCGCCAGCATCGCTTTTTCACCCTCTTCAACCAGCGTGTTGTAGCACAGCTCGGCGAGCGCTAATGCCGCCTGTGTGCATTTACCCCCGGCCATGGTGGTCGCGCCGCTGCGCGAGCAGGCGCGTGCTTCAAACCAGGTCGCCAGCGCGTCGCCAATCCCGGCGGCCAGCAGACGTGCAGGCGCACCTGCTACCACTTTCGTATCCACAATGACCATGTTCGGGTTGTGCGGCAGCATCAGGTAGCGATCGAACTCGCCGCTGTCGGTGTAAATAACGGAAAGGGCGCTGCACGGCGCGTCGGTGGAAGCGATAGTCGGCGCAATGGCGACCGGTACGTCCATAAAGTGAGCCAGCGCTTTCGCGGTATCAAGCGTTTTACCGCCACCAATCCCCAGTACTGCCAGGCAGTCGGCGCTGTCGGCCAACTTTTTCAGGCGATCGATTTCATTTTGCGAACATTCGCCGCCAAACGGCGCGATTTCGGCATGCAGTTCGGCTTTTTTAAAACTCTGGCGCAGGGTGTCTTCGGCAAAACCCAGCACAAACTTATCGCCGACGATCAGCCAGCGGTTTGCCAGGGGTTTCAGATAGTCGCCGAGACGGGTCAGCACATCCGCGCCCTGGATATATTTCCCCGGCGATTGAATGATACGGTCCATAACAGTTCTCCCTTAGAGATTGAGGTTACCAAACGCGTTTTTCCAGTCCTGCTCGAACTTTTCTATGGCCGACTCTACCGCTGGGGTACCGAGCATTTGTTGCGCTACGTCTAAGGGGAGCGTGATTGCCTCGCATCCGGCCAGCAGGCAGTCCAGCGCCTGACGCGGTGTTTTAAAGCTGGCAGCCAGCATCATGCTTTCCGGCGCATGCAGTTCCAGCAGGGACTGCAGCTCCTGTACCATGCCAATACCGTCGCCGCCCTGTGCGTCGACGCGGTTGACGTATGGCGCAACGTATTTCGCGCCTGCCAGCGCGGCCAGTAAACCCTGAGCGGCGCTGTAAACGGCGGTGCCCAGCGTGGTAATACCCTCTCTTTTCAGCCCTTTAATGGCGATAAGCCCCTGCGCGGTGACCGGAATTTTCACCACAATACCCGGGATGGCGTTACTCAGACGTTTGGCCTCCGCCACCATGCCTTCGGCGTCGCGGCTCATGGTTTGAGCAAACAGCGTACCCTCCGGCCCGACGGCTTTTTGCAGCCGCGGCAGCACGTCCCAGATGGATTCACGGCTGGCGGCAATGATGCTTGGGTTGGTGGTGACGCCCGCGATGGGGAAGATGCGTGCAAGGCGTTCCACTTCCGCCACGTTCGCGGTATCCAGATACAGTTCCATTATTATTCCTTAAGTCAGAAAGGTTGAATAAAGGATAAGGCCCGGCTGAGTGCGGCGGATACAGGTCAATTTTGCCAAATACTGGACAAATGTAATGTCCTTAGCGAAGTGCGATAGCGATCACAATGCTATTTTTTGGCGATAAGCTGGCTGTGATACTGGCGACGATATTCGGAAGGGGAACGCTCGGTGTGCTTGCGAAAGAGGCGACAAAAGTAGTTGCTGTCAGGAAATCCGCAGCGTGCGGCAATATCTTTAATTTTGAGATCGTAGCCTTTCAGCAGCTGGCGCGCATGTTCCAGCCGCGTTTGTGTCAGATACTCGTTGAATCCCACGTGGCCGATCTTCTGAAAGAGATGGGAAAGGTAATTCGGCGAGATGTAGAACGCCTGTGCCACGGATTCGCGCGTTAACGAAGAGGCGTAATTTTCTTCGATATAGCTACGAACGGCTTCGAATAGCGCCCGGCTACGGTTAGCGGTGTGGATGTCACTGCCAAGCAGATCCCGGCAGTGGCTGAGCAAGCTTAATACCACCAGCATGGCTGTGTCTTGCTCGTCTGGCTGCATCTGTAATTCGGTGAGCGCTTGCAGAAGAAACGCACCCGTTCGCGGGCCACGCCGGGGAACCTGTAACTGCTGCAAAAGCGCGTTGTCACGCTGTAAATCGAGAGTCAGCTGCTGCTTACCGAAATGTATGCTCAGGACGTTAGGCGGTGGAAGCGTGATGTGTCCAAAGGATGAAAATATCGCCTCACAGGGGGGAACAAGGGTAATGACGAGGCAGGGAGATGTTCGGGGATGCTGTTCAGCCAGCGCTGAGAAATGAATCTGGCCCAGCGGTAACGTACGGTTCACCAGGTCAGCCAAAATTCGGGTGATATCGGAATACATGAGAAGACTACCGAAACCTGCCGGGCGGCGCTAAAAACGCCTGCCCGGCATAAAGCATTACCCAGTGTTACGCATACCCGCCGCAACGCCCGCAATCGTCACCATCAGCGCCTGTTCAACGCGAGGATCCGGCTCTTTACCTTCCTCTTCCGCCAGACGGGAACGGTGCAGCAGTTCAGCCTGTAAAACGTTCAGCGGGTCGGTGTAGATGTTACGCAGCTGGATTGACTCGGCAATCCACGGCAGGTCCGCCATCAGGTGCGAGTCGTTGGCGATGTCCAGCACCACTTTAATGTCGCCTTCCAGCAGTTCGCGCAGTTCTTTACCCAACGCCCACAGCTCTGGTTTCACCAGCCGCTGGTCGTAGTATTCCGCCAGCCACAGGTCGGCCTTCGAGAAGACCATCTCCAGCATGCCCAGACGGGTAGAGAAGAAGGGCCAGTCGCGGCACATGGTTTCCAGTTCGTTCTGTTTGCCGTCTTCCACCACTTTTTGCAGCGCGGCACCGGCACCCAGCCAGGCGGGCAGCATCAGGCGGTTCTGCGTCCAGGCGAAGATCCATGGAATGGCGCGCAGTGATTCAACGCCACCGGTCGGGCGACGCTTTGCAGGACGCGAGCCCAGCGGCAGTTTACCCAGCTCCTGTTCAGGCGTGGCCGAGCGGAAGTAAGGTACAAAATCTTTGTTTTCACGCACGTAGCCGCGGTACAGATCGCAGGAGATGTCTGACAGCTCGTCCATGATGCGGCACCAGGATTCTTTTGGCTCCGGCGGTGGCAGCAGGTTCGCTTCCAGGATCGCGCTGGTATAGAGCGACAGGCTGCTGATGGTCACTTCCGGCAGGCCGTACTTAAAGCGGATCATCTCGCCCTGCTCGGTCACGCGCAGGCCGCCTTTCAGGCTTCCCGGCGGCTGTGACAGCAGTGCTGCGTGAGCAGGTGCGCCACCGCGGCCAATGGAGCCGCCGCGACCGTGGAACAGGGTCAGCTCAATACCGGCTTTCTCGCAGGTTTTGATCAGCGCATCCTGAGCCTGATACTGCGCCCAGGACGCCGCCATCACGCCCGCATCTTTCGCGGAGTCGGAATAGCCAATCATTACCATCTGCTTGCCCTGAATAAAGCCGCGATACCAGTCGATGTTAAGCAGTTGGGTCATGACGTCGTTGGCGTTGTTCAGGTCGTCGAGGGTCTCAAACAGCGGGGCGACTGGCAGGGCGTAGTCGATGCCCGCTTCTTTCAGCAGAAGATGAACGCCCAGCACGTCGGACGGGGTTTTCGCCATAGAGATCACGTAGGCGGCCACCGATCCTTTCGGCGCATCGACGATCGCTTTACAGGTGTTGAGCACCTCGCGGGTGTCGTTGCTTGGCTCCCAGTTGCGCGGCAGCAGAGGGCGCTTGGAGTTCAGCTCGCGGATCAGGAACGCCTGCTTGTCGGCTTCGGACCAGCTTTCATAGTCGCCGATGCCGAGATAGCGGGTCAGCTCGCCCAGCGCTTCGGTATGACGGGTACTTTCCTGACGCACGTCGATACGCACCAGCGGTACGCCGAAACACTTCACGCGGCGCAGGGTATCGAGCAGTTCGCCGTTGGCGATGATGCCCATCCCGCAGGCCTGGAGTGATTTATAGCAGGCGTACAGCGGCTCCCAGAGCTGTTCGTTCTGGCTCAGCAGACCTTCCGGCTTCGGCAGGCGCTGGCCTTTAAGGCGCGCTTCCAGCCACGCCTGGGTGGCCATCAGCTGACCGCGCAGCTTTTTCATCAGGAAGCGGTACGGCTCGCTGGCACCTTCTTCACCGGCCAGCGCGCGCAGTTCCGGCGTCGCTTCAACCATCGACAGCTCGGAGATCAGCACCTGAATATCCTTCAGGAACAGGTCGGTCGCTTTCCAGCGGCTCAGCAGCAGAACGTGACGGGTGATTTCCGCGGTCACGTTCGGGTTGCCGTCGCGGTCACCGCCCATCCAGGAGGTGAAACGAACCGGAACGAAATCGACCGGCAGGCGGTAGCCGAGGTTCTCTTCCAGCTGTTCGTTCAGCTCGCGCAGGTAGTTTGGTACCCCTTCCCACAGGCTGTTTTCCACCACCGCAAAGCCCCATTTGGCTTCGTCGACCGGGCTTGGGCGATGCTTACGAATTTCATCGGTATGCCAGGACTGGGCAATCAGCTGGCGCAGACGGCGCATCAGCTGGTTGCGCTCGTAGTCGGCAATGTCTTTGTTATCCAGCTGCTTCAGGCAGCTGTTTACTTCCACCATCTTGTGGATCAGCGTACGACGGGTGATTTCGGTTGGGTGTGCGGTCAGCACCAGCTCCAGCGAAAGGGACTCCACCGCTTTTTTGATGGTGGCTTCGTTGAGGTCTGGCTGGTCTTTCAGTTTACGAAGGGTGCGGGCAATGACTTCCGGGTTGCTGGCCGCTTCGCCGTTTGGCGAAATGCTGTGGTATTGCTCAGCGGTGTTTGCCAGGTTCAGGAACTGGCTGAAGGCGCGGGCAACGGGCAGCAGCTCATCGTTAGAGAGGTTCTGCAAAGTGGTGAGCAGCTCCTGACGACTGGCCTCGTTACCGGCACGGGAAGATTTAGACAGCTTGCGGATGGTTTCAACGCGGTCGAGGATGTTCTCCCCTAATGCGTCTTTGATGGTATCTCCAAGCACTTTGCCGAGCATGCTGACATTACTACGCAACGCGGAATATTGTTCGTTCATAAAAACCCAGTCACCCCATCATTTTTGTTTATGCCCAGGCGAAAATCTTCTGGACATTATTTTGTCATCTCCCTTTATAAAGCCACGTAAAACCCCCGTCGTCAATTGCTGCGAAAACGGTTCAGCAAACGAATAAATGCGGGCAATTTACGAAATTTAATTCGCATTGCGTCAGATAAGAGATGCTTATGGAAATGTGACGGTGATCATGCGATTTGTTGCCCTCACCCGAACCCTCTCCCACGGGGAGAGGGTACTTTTCGGTGCGGTTTTAATGCCAGCAGAAGTGATGCACAACCTGGGTAATCAGCTCGCGGGTGGGCTTGATGAAGCGGGTTTCCAGATATTCATCCGGCTGGTGGGCCTGGTTAATGGAGCCAGGGCCGAGGACCAGCGTCGGGCAAAGCGTTTGAATAAACGGCGCTTCGGTGCAGTAGTTCACCACGTCGGTTTTCTCGCCGAGCAGTTTTTCCACCACCTGAACCAGCTGATGGTCTGGCGGGCATTCGTAGCCCGGGATTGGCGGATGCAGTTCGGAGACTGTCAGGCGTCCCGGCCAGCGCTCGCTCACCGGGGCCAGCGCTTCGTTCAGCAGGCCATCCAGATCGCTCAGCGTCATGCCCGGCAGCGGACGGATATCCATATGCAGTTCGCAACAGGCGCAGATGCGGTTGGACGCATCGCCGCCGTGCAGGCTACCGAGGTTCAGCGTCGGATACGGCACGGTGAATGCCTCGTAGTGATACCGCTCTTTCAAATCGTCGCGCAGGGTCATAATGCGGCCGATGGCGTCGTGCATCAGCTCAATGGCGTTCACGCCGCGCGCCGGATCGCTGGAGTGGCCGGACTGGCCCAGCACGCGCACCGCGGTAGAAATATGGCCTTTGTGCGCACGAATCGGCTGCAGAGAGGTCGGTTCACCGATGATCGCGCAGTCCGGACGAATCGACGTGTTTTCAGAGAAATAACGTGCGCCCGCCATGCTGGTCTCTTCATCGGCGGTTGCCAGAATGTAGAGCGGTTTTTTCAGCTTCGTCACGTCCACGTCACGCAGCGCGTCGAGGATAAAGGCGAAGAAGCCTTTCATGTCGGCGGTGCCCAGACCGTAGAGCTTGTTGTCATGCTCGGTCAGGGTGAACGGATCGCGCGTCCAGCGGCCATCGTCAAACGGTACGGTGTCGGTATGGCCGGCCAGCAGCAGGCCGCCCGCGCCGGTTCCGGTGCTGGCGAGCAGGTTAAATTTGTGGCGGGTTCCGGGGACGGGCTGAACCTCAACGTTAAACCCAAGATCGCTAAACCAACCCGCCAGCAGATTGATTAAAGACTCATTGCTCTGATCCAGCGCTTCTTCGGTCGCACTGATGGACGGTGTGGCAATCAGGGCGCGGTAGATCTCGATAAATGGCGGTAAGTTCATTTTCATTGTTGACACACCTTAGGTCGTGATAGTATCAATATTCATGCAATAAATGTGAATAAAAATACATTAACGTTGAGCATAAAGGAACCCGATGTTGAATACGCTGATTGTAGGCGCTAGCGGTTATGCGGGCGCAGAGCTTGTAAGCTACGTAAATCGCCACCCTCATATGACCATAACCGCTTTGACCGTGTCAGCGCAAAGCAATGATGCAGGAAAGTTAATTTCCGATTTGCATCCGCAGCTTAAGGGCATGGTCGATCTGCCGCTGCAGCCGATGTCTGACATCAGCGAGTTTACCGACGGCGTCGACGTGGTGTTTTTAGCCACCGCGCACGAGGTCAGCCACGACCTGGCGCCGCAGTTCCTGGCGGCCGGCTGCGTGGTGTTTGACCTCTCCGGCGCGTTCCGCGTTAACGACGGCGCGTTCTACGAAAAATATTACGGCTTCACTCATCAGCATCCGGATCTGCTTGAAAAAGCGGTGTACGGCCTGGCGGAGTGGAGTGCGGATAAACTGAAAGAAGCGGACCTGATTGCCGTTCCGGGCTGCTACCCGACGGCGGCACAGCTCTCCCTGAAGCCGCTGATCGACGCCGGTCTGCTGGATCTAAGCCAGTGGCCGGTGATCAACGCCACCAGCGGCGTGAGCGGTGCGGGGCGCAAGGCCGCTATCTCCAACAGCTTCTGCGAAGTGAGCCTTCAGCCGTATGGCGTGTTTAATCACCGTCATCACCCTGAAATCACGACGCATCTGGGCGCGGACGTCATTTTTACCCCGCACCTGGGCAGCTTCCCGCGCGGGATCCTCGAAACCATCACCTGCCGCCTGAAGTCGGGCGTGACGAAAGAGCAGGTGAGCGAGGCCTTCACGCAGGCGTATGCGGATAAACCGCTGGTGCGTCTGTACGACAAAGGCGTGCCGGCGCTCAAAAACGTGGTTGGCCTGCCGTTCTGCGATATCGGCTTTGCCGTACAGGGCGAGCATCTGATTGTGGTCGCCGCAGAAGATAACTTACTCAAAGGCGCTGCCGCACAGGCAATGCAGTGTGCAAATATTCGTTTCGGCTTCCCGGAAACGCAGGCTCTTATTTAAGGTGTGATGATGAACCCATTAATTATCAAACTCGGTGGTGTACTGCTGGACAGCGAAGAAGCGCTGGAGCGCCTGTTTACCGCGCTGGTGAACTATCGCGAATCGCACCAGCGTCCGCTGGTGATTGTGCACGGCGGCGGCTGCGTGGTGGATGAGCTGATGAAAGGGCTGAATCTGCCGGTGAAAAAGAAAAATGGCCTGCGCGTCACGCCTGCTGACCAGATTGACATCATTACCGGCGCGCTGGCGGGCACGGCGAACAAAACGCTGCTGGCATGGGCGAAGAAACACCATATTGCGTCCGTTGGCCTCTACCTGGGCGACGGTGACAGCGTAAAAGTGACCCAGCTCGACGAAGAGCTCGGCCATGTTGGACTGGCGCAGCCAGGTTCGCCTAAGCTGATTAACACCCTGCTGGAAGGCGGTTTCCTGCCGGTGGTGAGCTCTATCGGCGTGACCGAAGAGGGCGAGCTGATGAACGTTAACGCGGACCAGGCGGCAACCGCGCTGGCGGCCACGCTGGGCGCAGACCTGATCCTGCTCTCCGACGTGAGCGGTATTCTCGACGGTAAAGGCCAGCGCATAGCGGAAATGACCGCCGCCAAAGCCGAGCAGCTGATCGCTCAGGGCATTATTACCGACGGCATGATCGTCAAAGTGAACGCTGCGCTGGATGCGGCGCGCACGCTGGGCCGCCCGGTGGATATCGCCTCCTGGCGTCACGCGGAGCAGCTCCCGGCGCTGTTTAACGGCACGCCGATTGGCACGCGTATTCTGGCGTAAGTTTTTTATTGAATGACCGTAGGCCGGGGTAAGCGAAGCGCACCCGGCGGAACTAACGAATAAAGGAACGATGTTATGGCACTTTGGGGTGGGCGTTTTACACAGGCAGCGGATCAACGGTTCAAACAGTTCAACGACTCTTTGCGCTTCGACTACCGCCTGGCCGAACAGGATATTGTCGGCTCTGTGGCCTGGTCCAAAGCGCTGGTGACCGTTGGCGTACTGACCGCAGACGAACAGCAGCAGCTGGAAGAGGCGCTGAACAACCTGCTGGAAGAGGTGCGTCTGGATCCGCAGCAAATCCTGCAGAGCGATGCCGAAGATATTCACAGCTGGGTGGAAGGCAAGCTGATCGACAAGGTCGGCCAGCTGGGTAAAAAGCTGCACACCGGCCGTAGCCGTAACGACCAGGTCGCCACCGACCTGAAGCTGTGGTGTAAAGAGACCGTTGGCGAACTGCTGGCGGCCAACCGTCAGCTTCAAAGTGCGCTGGTAGAGACCGCGCAGAACAATCAGGACGCGGTGATGCCGGGTTATACCCACCTGCAGCGCGCGCAGCCGGTGACCTTTGCGCACTGGTGTCTGGCCTACGTTGAGATGCTGGCGCGTGACGAAAGCCGTCTGCAGGATACCCTGAAGCGTCTGGACGTCAGCCCGCTGGGCAGCGGCGCGCTGGCCGGTACGGCGTATGAAATCGACCGCGAGCAGCTGGCAGGATGGCTGGGCTTTGCCTCCGCCACCCGCAACAGCCTGGACAGCGTCTCTGACCGTGACCACGTGCTGGAGCTGCTCTCCAATGCCTCTATCGGGATGGTGCATCTTTCGCGCTTTGCCGAAGACCTGATCTTCTTTAACTCCGGTGAAGCGGGCTTCGTTGAGCTGTCCGACCGCGTGACCTCAGGCTCATCCCTGATGCCGCAGAAGAAAAACCCGGACGCGCTGGAGCTGATCCGCGGCAAGTGCGGTCGCGTGCAGGGCGCGCTGACCGGCATGATGATGACCCTGAAAGGGCTGCCGCTGGCGTATAACAAAGATATGCAGGAAGACAAGGAAGGGCTGTTCGACGCGCTCGACACCTGGCTGGACTGTCTGCACATGGGCGCGCTGGTGCTGGACGGCATTCAGGTGAAACGTCCGCGCTGCCAGGAAGCGGCGCAGCAGGGCTATGCCAACTCTACCGAACTGGCGGACTACCTTGTCGCGAAGGGCGTACCGTTCCGTGAAGCGCACCATATTGTGGGCGAAGCGGTAGTGGAAGCGATTCGTCAGGGTAAAGCCCTTGAAGAGCTGGCGCTTGCCGACCTGCAAAAATTCAGCGCGGCGATCGGGGAGGATGTGTACCCGATTCTGGCGCTGCAGTCCTGCCTGGATAAACGTGCGGCGAAAGGCGGCGTGTCGCCGAAGCAGGTGGCGCAGGCAATTGCGGATGCGAAAAACCGCCTGATTTGAACCGTGCGGGCTGGTGCCCTCACCCCGGCCCTCTCCCACAGGGAGAGGGAGAAAAACGGAGCCTGGCTTAGCGCCAGGCTTTTTTACGCAAAAAAAAAGCGGACCACGGGGTCCGCAAAAGTTCACGTTGGCTTTAGTTGTTCGAGTTTTGAGAGAAACTCGCTGACGGTGCGGGGACGTCAAGGGTCAAACACGGCCGCCTCGTCTATGTGGCGTATTATTCAACAGAATGCTTGATAGGGATAATCGTTCATTGCTATGCTATCTATCGCCATGAACTATCGTGGCGACGGAGGATGAATAATGAATATTCGTGATCTTGAATACCTGGTAGCGTTAGCCGAGCATCGTCACTTTCGCCGCGCGGCAGATTCCTGCCACGTCAGCCAGCCGACGCTGAGCGGGCAGATCCGCAAGCTGGAAGACGAGCTGGGCGTGATGCTGCTGGAGCGCACCAGCCGTAAGGTGCTGTTCACCCAGGCCGGTCTTCTGCTGGTGGATCAGGCGCGCACCGTGCTGCGCGAGGTCAAAGTGCTCAAGGAAATGGCAAGCCAGCAGGGAGAGGCCATGTCCGGCCCGCTGCATATTGGCCTGATCCCAACCGTTGGCCCGTACCTGTTACCGCACATCATTCCGATGCTGCACCAGACGTTCCCGAAACTCGAAATGTATCTGCACGAAGCGCAAACCCATCAGCTGCTGGCGCAGCTGGACAGCGGCAAGCTCGACTGCGCCATTCTGGCGCTGGTAAAAGAGAGCGAAGCGTTTATTGAAGTACCGCTGTTCGATGAGCCGATGATGCTGGCGATCTATGAAGATCACCCGTGGGCGAACCGCGATCGCGTTCCGATGGCCGATCTGGCCGGGGAAAAGCTGCTGATGCTGGAAGACGGTCACTGCCTGCGCGATCAGGCGATGGGTTTCTGCTTCGAAGCGGGCGCTGACGAAGATACCCACTTCCGCGCAACCAGTCTGGAAACGCTGCGTAATATGGTGGCGGCGGGAAGCGGTATTACGTTGCTGCCTGCGCTGGCCGTGCCGCGCGAGCGTAAGCGTGATGGCGTGGTGTACCTGCCGTGCATTAAGCCGGAGCCGCGTCGCACCATTGGCCTGGTGTATCGCCCAGGGTCACCGCTGCGCAGCCGCTATGAGCAACTGGCAGAGGCCATCCGCGGTGCGATGGATGGCCATTTCGACAGCGCGTTAAAACAGGCGGTTTAAGCCGTTCAGCGCGGCTACCCGATAGGCTTCTGCCATGGTCGGGTAGTTAAAGGTGGTGTTAACGAAGTACTCAATGGTGTTACCACCGCCTTTCTGCTCCATGATTGCCTGACCGATATGAATGATTTCCGCCGCGCGTTCACCAAAGCAGTGAATCCCGAGGATCTCTTTCGTCTCGCGATGGAACAGAATTTTCAGCGTACCTACGCTCATCCCCACGATCTGCGCCCGCGCCAGATGTTTAAACTGGGCACGACCTACCTCGTAAGGCACCTTCATTGACGTCAGCTGCTGCTCGGTTTTCCCGACAGAACTGATTTCCGGAATGGTGTAGATCCCCGTCGGGATATCCTCGATCAGATGCGCCGTCGCTTCGCCTTTCACCAGCGCCTGAGCGGCAATGCGGCCCTGATCGTAAGCGGCGGAGGCCAGGCTCGGGTAGCCAATTACGTCGCCAACCGCGTATACGTGCGGTAGCGCGGTCTGATACATGCTGTTGACCTTCAGCTGACCGCGGCTGTCTGTTTCAAGCCCGATATTTTCCAGCCGCAGTGAATCGGTATTGCCGGTACGGCCGTTGGCGTACAGCAGGCAGTCGGCTTTCAGCTTCTTACCGGACTTCAGGTGCATGATCACACCGTCATCGCAGCCTTCTATTTTCTCGTACTCTTCGTTGTGGCGAATCACCACGCCGCTGTTCCAGAAGTGGTAGGAGAGAGAGTCTGACATTTCCTGATCGAGGAACGCCAGCAGGCGGTCGCGGGTGTTAATCAGGTCAACTTTGACATCCATTCCGCGGAAGATCGACGCGTATTCGCAGCCGATGACCCCTGCGCCATAGATAATGACGTGGCGGGGTTCATGGTGCAGGCTCAGAATGGAGTCGCTGTCGTAGACGCGTGGGTGTGAGAAGTCGACGTCGGCCGGATGGTAAGGGCGTGAACCGCAGGCAATCACAAATTTTTCAGCGGTGATCGTCTCAATCGAACCGTCGTGGCATTCGAGTGCCAGGGTGTGTTCATCCACAAAATGCGCGTTGCCCTGCAGGATTTCACAATGGTTACGCTCATAAAAGCCCTGACGCATGCGCGTCTGCTGGTTAATGACGGTATCCGCGTGATTCAGGATGTCGGCAAAGGAGGAACGAAGAAGTCGGGAGTGGTCGCTGTAAAGAGGGTTCTGGTTAAATTCGATAATGCGGCTAACGGCGTGGCGGAGGGCTTTCGAAGGGATGGTGCCCCAGTGGGTGCAACCGCCGCCGACATTATGGTAGCGCTCGATGACCGCTACTCTGGCTCCCTGTTTCACCAGACCCATAGCAGCACCTTCGCCGCCGGGGCCGGAACCAATAACTATTGCGTCGTAATCGTAGGAATGTGGCATGGCAAGGCTTACCTGTTCTTATACATAAAAGCAACAGAATCATAACATCATTGCCAGGGTAACCCAATTATCGTTGTGCTTTTTTCCGGCAGTGGAGCACAAACCGCACGTAAACAATCATTCACAAAGCTGAGCAAACAGATTAATTTTATTCTCTGGTATAGTGCCATCAGGCCTTTGGAAGGATTCAACTATCGTGATGGGCGTAAGAGCACAACAAAAAGAGAAAACCCGGCGTTCGCTGGTGGAAGCCGCATTCAGTCAACTGAGTGCTGAGCGGAGTTTTGCCAGTTTGAGCCTGCGCGAAGTCGCACGCGAGGCCGGGATTGCGCCAACGTCCTTCTATCGTCACTTCCGTGATGTGGATGAACTGGGCCTGACCATGGTCGACGAGAGCGGTTTGATGCTGCGCCAGCTGATGCGCCAGGCGCGTCAGCGTATCGCAAAAGGGGGCAGCGTGATCCGCACCTCCGTGTCGACGTTTATGGAATTTATCGGCAATAACCCCAACGCGTTTCGTCTGCTTCTGCGCGAGCGTTCGGGCACATCGGCAGCGTTTCGTGCCGCCGTCGCGCGGGAAATTCAGCACTTCATCGCGGAACTTGCCGACTATCTTGAACTCGAAAACCATATGCCGCGTGCCTTTACTGAAGCACAGGCCGAGGCAATGGTGACGATTGTGTTCAGCGCGGGTGCCGAAGCGCTGGACGTCAGCATTGAACAACGCAAGCAGCTTGAAGAGCGACTGGTATTGCAGCTCAGGATGATCTCCAAAGGCGCGTACTACTGGTATCGCCGTGAACAAGAGAAACTGGCACATCAAACCGAAGAGTGAAGGTGAGTAATGAAACAGTCAGGTCAGGATAAAGGGACGCTGTTGCTGGCATTGATCGCTGGCTTATCCATTAATGGCACGTTTGCCGCTATTTTTAGCTCCATCGTGCCATTTTCGATTTTCCCGCTTATTGCGCTGGTGCTGACGGTCTACTGCCTGCATCAGCGTTACCTGAACCGTACGATGCCGGTCGGGTTACCGGGGCTGGCCGCTGCCTGTTTTATTCTGGGCGTATTGCTGTATAGCACCGTGGTGCGCGCGGAGTATCCGGATATCGGCTCTAACTTCTTCCCTGCGGTACTGTCCGTGGCGCTGGTGTTCTGGATTGGCTCGCGCATGCGTAGCCGCAAGAGCCAACTGCCAGAGTAATGAGGTCTGAGTAGGGCAGGTAAGCGAAGCGCCACCTGCCAAAAACGCCGGCGAGTTACTTCGCCGTGAGCAGTACACCGCACTCCATATGGTGCGTATACGGGAACTGATCGAACAGCGCCAGACGTTCAACCTTGTGCGTCTGGCTTAATGTTTCCAGATTCTTGCACAGCGTCTCCGGGTTACAGGAGATGTACAAAATACGCGGGTACGCCTGCACCATCTTCTCGGTTTCGCTGTCCAGGCCGCTACGCGGCGGGTCGACAAAAATCGTCTCACACTGATAGCTCTTCAAATCGATCCCTTCCAGGCGGTTAAACTGGCGTACACCGTTCATGGCCTGGGTGAACTCTTCTGCCGCCATGCGAATGATCTGGACGTTATCGATATGGTTAGCGGCGATGTTGTACTGCGCGGCCGCTACCGACGGCTTGGCGATTTCCGTTGCCAGCACGCGTTCGAAGTTACGCGCCAGCGCCAGCGAGAAGTTGCCGTTACCGCAGTACAGCTCAAGCAGATCGCCCTTAGATCCTTCCGTCGCCTTCAGCGCCCACTCCAGCATCTGCACGTTCATCGCGGCATTCGGCTGGGTGAAGCTGTTCTCCACCTGACGGTAAACCATCTCTTTACCCGCCACCGGCAGACGCTCGTCGACGTAATCCTGATCCAGCATGATTTTGGTTTTGGTCGCGCGGCCAATCAAGTGCACGTTGATGTTCTGCGCACGCAGCGCATCGCGCAGGGCTTCGGCCTGCTCGCGCCATTCGTCGGTCAGCGCTTTGTGGTACAGCAGAGAGACAATCGCCTGATTGCTTTGCGTGGTCAGATAGTCAATCTGGAACAGCTTGTGGCGCAGCACCGGATTGTTGCGCACGCCTTCAATGATCAGCGTCATCAGCTGGTTGATAAGCTCGCTCGCTGCCGGGAAGCTGTCCACGCGAATGCGTGATTTGGTCTGCTGATCGAAAATGATGTGGTACAGGTCGTCGCCGTCATGCCAGATGCGGAACTCGGCGCGCATGCGGTAGTGGCTGACAGGGGAGCGGAACACCTCGGGAACGGGCGCGTTGAAAGGCGTCATCATACTTTGCAGGCGGACAACTTTCTCGGCCAGCTGCGCGTCGTACTGTTCTGTCGGGAGGTGTTCTGGGGTCATGATGCGTCCTGAGTGATAAAGAATTACGCGGGGATTGTAGGGATTGTTCAGGGGATGTCCAGATTTAATGGCCAATAGCTGTCTGGACATCTATACGTGTCTAATTGTAGCATTCTGTTTCCGGTCTCCTGAGAGTGAAAAGGGAATCCAGTGAAAATCTGGAGCTGACGCGCAGCGGTAAAGACTGGCGGGATGAGAGCTGTAGACACTGTGAAAATGGGAAGTCTTCATCCGTATAACGCCACCTAGCCCGAAGACCTGCCGGGATCACGTCGCATTTGGTTTCATCATCGCGTGCTATAGATGAGGCCTGCGGCATCCTTCTTATATTGTGGATGCTTTAACAATGATTAAAAAAGTATCGCTGTTGACGGCGCTGTCCGTCACGGCATTTTCGGGCTGGGCGCAGGATAGCGCTGACTCGTTGGTGGTGACGGCAAATCGTTTTGAACAACCTGAAAAAACTATTCTGGCAGCAACGTCGGTGGTTACGCGTGCCGATATTGACCGCTGGCAGTCAACCTCGGTGCTGGACGTTATGCGTCGCTTGCCCGGCGTGGACACGGCGCAAAGTGGCGGGATGGGGCAACTCTCTTCTCTCTTTATCCGTGGCACCAACTCCAGCCACGTCCTGATTCTCGTTGACGGCATCCGCCTTAACCAGGCGGGCGTCACGGGGTCGTCCGATCTCAGCCAGTTCCCGATCTCCCTGGTGCAGCGTATCGAATATGTGCGTGGACCGCGTTCGGCGGTATACGGCTCGGATGCGATTGGCGGTGTAGTCAACATTATTACCACTCGCACGAAGGACGGTACGACGCTGAATGCCGGCGTAGGGTCGCACGGTTACCAGAATTATGGCGGCAGTACCCAGCAAACGCTGGGCGACAGCACGCGCGTCACGCTGGCGGGGGATTACACCTATACCAAAGGTTTCGATGTGGTTGCGGACGGCAACAATGGTGGCCTTGCCCAGACCGATCGCGACGGCTTTATGAATAAAACGCTCTACGGTGCGGTGGATCACGCATTCTCAGACCAGTGGAGCGGATTTGTTCGCGGCTTTGGCTACAGCAACCGTACGGCCTATGACGGTTACTACAGCTCATTTACCCCTGACGTGCTGGTCGATACCCGACAGCTCTATAGCCAGACCTGGGACGCAGGATTACGCTTTAACGAGGACATCTTCCATTCACAGCTGCTCACCAGCTATAGCCACAGCAAAGACTATAACTACGACCCTAATTTGGGCCGTTACGATTCGACGGCCACGCTGGATGAAATCAAACAGTACAACGTCCAGTGGCTCAACTCCGTTGATGTGGGGCACGGGAACATTGGTGCGGGCGTTGACTGGCAGAAGCAGAGCACCGAGCCGGGTACAAACTACGTGACCAACGGCTACAACCTGCGTAACACCGGCGTCTACCTGACCGGGCTGCAGCAGCTGGGCGATTTCACTCTGGAAGGGGCGGTTCGCAGCGATGACAACTCTCAGTTTGGTCGCCATGGCACCTGGCAAAGCAGTGCAGCGTGGGAGTTCGTGGACGGTTACCGCTTCATTGCTTCTTATGGTACGGCCTATAAGGCCCCGAATCTGGGTCAACTCTATGGCTTCTATGGCAATGACCATCTTGATCCAGAAGAGAGCAAGCAGTGGGAAGGGGCGTTTGAAGGCCTGACGGCAGGCGTGAGCTGGCGCGTGTCTGGCTATCGTAATGACGTTGATAATCTCATCGACTTTAATAATAACCTTCAGGAATATTACAACGTCGGTAAAGCACGCATTAAGGGTGTGGAAGCGACGGCGTCGTTTGATACAGGTCCGTTGACGCATACCGTTGGCTACGACTATGTGGATGCCCGCAATGCGGCGACCAACGAACTTCTGGACCGTCGTGCTAAGCAGCAGGTGAAATATCAGCTCGATACGCAGATCTATGATTTCGACTGGAGCCTGACGTATCACTATCTCGGCACGCGTTACGACACTGATTTTGGTTCTTATCCGTCAGAAAAAGTGAAAATGGGCGGTGTGAGCCTGTGGGATGTCGCAGTTTCATATCCGGTCACCTCACACCTCACAGTTCGTGGTAAAATAGCCAACCTGTTCGATAAAGATTACGAGACAGTTTATGGCTACCAAACTGCAGGACGGGAATACACCTTGTCTGGCAGCTACACCTTCTAATCCGCGCCCTACCGTGCTGGTGTTTGATTCCGGCGTCGGTGGGCTTTCGGTCTACGATGAGATTCGGCATCTCCTGCCGGATCTCCATTACATCTACGCCTTCGATAACGTCGCTTTTCCGTATGGGGAAAAGAGTGAGGACTTTATCGTTGAGCGTGTGGTTGAAATCGTCACCGCGGTACAAAAGCGCTATCCCCTTGCGCTGGCGGTCATTGCCTGTAATACGGCGAGCACCGTTTCTCTTCCCGCCCTGCGTGAAAAATTCCAGTTCCCGGTTGTGGGCGTTGTTCCTGCCATAAAGCCTGCCGCGCGCCTGACGGCGAACGGTATCGTGGGCTTGCTGGCCACGCGTGGCACGGTGAAGCGTCCTTATACCCGCGAGCTGATCGACCGTTTTGCTAACGAATGCCAGATTGCAATGCTTGGCTCCGCAGAGCTGGTGGAGATGGCGGAAGCGAAACTGCACGGCGAGACGGTATCGCTCGAAGAGCTGCGTCGTATTCTTCGTCCGTGGCTGCGGATGCCCGAACCTCCGGATACGGTTGTGCTGGGCTGCACCCACTTCCCTCTCTTGCAGGAAGAGCTATTAGAAGTGCTTCCGGAGGGGACGCGGCTGGTGGATTCTGGTGCGGCGATCGCCCGTCGTACGGCCTGGCTGCTGGAGCATGAAGCGCCGGATGCGAAATCTACCGATGCAAATATCGCATTTTGCATGGCTATCACGAAAGAGACTGAGCAACTTTTACCCGTTTTACGCCGTTATGGCTTTGAAACGCTCGAAAAACTGGCGCTGTAGCACGGTTTTGAGCAAAAAAGAGACGGTTGAAAGTTTTTTTTAAAAGAGGGGTTGTCAACGTCTGAGAACTCCCTATAATGCGCCTCCACTGACACGGAACAACGGCTTACAGGCCGCCGGGTTAGCGGGGTTCAGAGATGAACGCCAACAGAGAAAAGTGAAAATAACGGGTTGACTCTGAAAGAGGAAAGCGTAATATACGCCACCTCGCAACGGTGAGCGAAAGCCGCGTTGCAACTGCTCTTTAACAATTTAT
>NZ_JADBQO010000023.1:0-1364 GCF_014895875.1 Enterobacter cloacae complex sp. P12RS | reverse complement strand
TCATAGCATGGTTGTGTGCGGCCTGATGCCCTCACCCCGGCCCTCTCCCACTGTACGGTCCGGGGACATAGTGAACACTTGTTCGGGGACATGGTAGACACTTACAACTGAGGCATAAGAACCCGTTTATGGAGTCGCTTATGCCCTGGGATGCGAGAGATACCATGTCATTACGTACCGAGTTTGTACTGTTCGCCTCGCAGGACGGGGCGAACATCCGTTTCCTCTGCCGTCAGTTCGGCATTTCTCCTGCCACCGGCTACAAGTGGCTTCAGCGCTGGGCTGAGGAAGGTGCCTCCGGTCTTCAGGACCGCTCCCGCGCACCTCATCATTCCCCGAACCGCTCATCTGACGACATCACGGCCCTGCTGCGCATGGCGCATGACCGTCATCAACGCTGGGGCGCCCGCAAGATTAAGCGCTGGCTTGAAGACCAGGGGCACCGTATGCCCGCCTTCAGCACCGTCCATAATCTGATGGCCCGTCACGGTCTGCTGCCGGGCGCATCACCGGGCGTTCCGGCTACGGGACGCTTCGAACATGACGCGCCGAACCGGCTCTGGCAGATGGATTTTAAGGGCCACTTTCCCTTTGGCGGTGGCCGCTGCCATCCGCTCACCCTGCTGGACGACCACTCCCGTTTTTCCCTGTGCCTGGCGCACTGTACCGATGAACGGCGCGAGACCGTGCAGCAGCAGCTGGTCAGCGCGTTTGAACGCTACGGCCTGCCGGACAGGATGACGATGGACAACGGCTCACCGTGGGGCGACACCACCGGCACCTGGACGGCGCTGGAGCTGTGGCTGATGCGCCACGGTATCCGGGTGGGGCACTCCCGGCCTTATCATCCGCAGACGCAGGGCAAGCTGGAGCGTTTTCACCGCAGCCTGAAGGCGGAAGTGCTGCAGGGAAAATGGTTCGCGGACAGCGGAGAGCTGCAGCGCGCTTTCGCTCACTGGCGCACGGTGTACAACCTTGAACGCCCGCACGAGGCGCTGGGTATGGCGGTACCGGCCTCGCGTTATCAGCCGTCAGCGCGGCAGTACAGCGGCAGCGTAACGCCACCTGAATACGATGAAGGGGTGAAGGTCAGGAAAGTGGATGTCAGCGGAAAGCTGAGCATACAGGGTGTCAGTCTGAGCGCAGGCAAGGCGTTCAGGGGAGAACGGGTCGGGCTGAGGGAGACGCAGGATGACGGCTGCTATGAAGTGTGGTGGTACAGCACGAAAGTGGGGGTGATCGACCTGAAGAAAAAGTCGATCACCATGGGTAAAGGATGTTAAAAAGTGTTCACCATGTCCCCGAACACCTGTCTACCATGTCCCCGAACACCTGTCTACCATGTCCCCGGACTGTACAGTGGG
>NZ_JADBQO010000022.1:1051-87536 GCF_014895875.1 Enterobacter cloacae complex sp. P12RS | reverse complement strand
TTTGTTTGCGTACAGCAATAAAGTGGGGGTGATCGACCTGAAGAAAAAGTCGATCACCATGGGTAAAGGATGTTAAAAAGTGTTCACCATGTCCCCGAACACCTGTCTACCATGTCCCCGAACACCTGTCTACCATGTCCCCGGACTGTACAGTGGGAGAGGGCTGGGGTGAGGGCATCAGGCCGCACAAAGCGAACCTAACCCAACGCCTGAATCGCTTTCTCCAGCGCCTCGCGCAGCAGGTGGCGGTCGTGACGATATTTAATATCGCTGGCTTCCAGCGGCTCCTGCACCACCACGCGATCGCCAATCCCTGTCACATCCACTTTTGGCCCAACCACGACACCGTCGATAATTTTCTTACCGACGTACTGCTCCATCAGGTCCAGCTTGTCCGCCAGCGACAGGCTCGCCGCTGCCGGGCTCAGCTCACGGCCCAGGTTACCGATATAGACCATCGGGGCAGGGGTGCGACGCAGCGCCTGCGCCAGCTCTTTTACCAGCAGAATGGGCATCAGGCTGGTATAAAAACTGCCTGGACCGATCAGGATAAGATCCGCTTCACCAATGGCCTCTACCGCTTCTCGCGTGGCAGGCACGCTCGGATAGGTCATCAACTCCGTTGGCGGCAGGAGGAGCTGGTCAATATTCACCTCGCCGTAGACTTCATGCCCTTCGGCATCGATTGCCATCAAGTCAACCGGTTGTTCAGACATGGGGATCAGGAATGCGTCCACCTTGAGCAGATTACGGATTAAGTTGATGGCTTCCAGAGGCCGTACGCTCAGGTGATCCAGCGCCTTTAGCATCAGATTTCCGAGGTTATGCCCGGAAAGTTCGCCATTGCCGCCAAAACGGTACTCAAACATCGCCGACGCGACGCTCGGCTCGGTAATTAACTGGTTCAGGCAGTTGCGCATATCTCCCCATGCAATGCCGCCTTCAGCCCGCCTGATCCGCCCGGTTGAGCCGCCGTTGTCGGTGGTTGTCACTATCCCTGTCAGCCGTGAGCCCAGTGAAGACAAAGAGGACATGACGCGGCCCAGGCCGTGGCCTCCGCCAAGAGCGACCACTCGGTCAAGATCCGCAAAAGTGCGATTGCGCATACGTATTCCTTATCACGTTCGATCGCGTAACAGTAACCTAACTACCCCCAAAAGACGATGCCTCACCCAATGCAAAATGACGTATATCAATGCGAAAATGCGGTTTTTAGGTATTCTGTAGCGAAAATGCAGGACTGAATCGCTATATACATAATTATATAGCGAAAAGCGACAATGGCGGAGTGTCGATTTCCACGCTACTATCGCCATAACCACGTTTTCAAAACTGAAAACATACACTCTAGCCCTGGCGCCTGTGTCGAATGATATGGCGCCCTGGCCGTGGCGGATTTGCCACCAGGGTACAGAAAGAAATGACTGTGCCTCCCGATCTGGAAAGGTGTACATGGCTTCACAACTTACTGATGCTTTCGCGCGTAAGTTTTACTACTTGCGTCTGTCGATTACCGATGTGTGCAACTTCCGTTGCACCTACTGCCTGCCCGATGGCTACAAGCCGGGCAGCGTCACCAATAATGGCTTTCTCTCCGTGGATGAAGTGCGCCGCGTCACGCGTGCGTTCTCTGAGCTCGGTACCGAAAAAGTCCGTCTGACCGGTGGCGAACCCTCCCTGCGCCGCGATTTCCCCGACATCATTGCCGCCGTACGCGAAAACGAACGCATCCGCCAGATCGCGGTGACCACCAACGGTTACCGCATGGCGCGTGACGTGGCCAACTGGCGCGACGCTGGCTTAACCGCGATCAACGTCAGCGTGGACAGCCTTGATGCCCGGCAGTTTCACGCCATTACCGGTCAGGACAAGTTCCGCCAGGTGATGGACGGCATCGATGCGGCGTTTACTGCCGGGTTCGAAAAGGTCAAAGTCAACACGGTGCTGATGCGCGACGTTAACCATCATCAGCTCGACACCTTCCTGGCGTGGATTAAATCCCGTCCCATTCAACTGCGTTTTATCGAACTGATGGAAACGGGCGAGGGCAGCGAGCTGTTCCGCCGTCACCATATTTCCGGCATGGTGTTGCGCGACGAGCTGCTGAAACGCGGCTGGATCCACCAGATCCGCCAGCGCAGCGACGGCCCGGCACAGGTCTTTTGTCACCCGGATTACGAAGGCGAAATTGGGCTTATCATGCCCTATGAGAAAGATTTCTGCGCCAGCTGTAACCGCCTGCGCGTCTCTTCCGTCGGCAAACTCCATCTCTGCCTGTTTGGCGACGGTGGCGTGGATCTTCGCGATCTGCTGGAAGACGATGCGCAGCAGGCCGCGCTTGAAGCGCGCATTTCTGAAGCGCTGACGCACAAAAAGCAGACCCACTTCCTGCATCAGGGCAATACCGGCATTACTCAGAACCTGTCCTACATCGGCGGGTAATCAGTCTTTAGAAGGAACCAGAAGATGAGTCAGGTCAGCGCAGAATTTATCCCGACACGCATTGCTATTCTTACCGTTTCCGACCGCCGTGGAGAAGAGGATGATACCTCCGGCCACTGGCTGCGTGAGGCGGCCCATGACGCGGGGCATACCATCGTCGATAAAGCGATTGTGAAAGAGAACCGCTACGCCATTCGCGCGCAGGTCTCTCAGTGGATCGCCAGTGCTGAGGTGCAGGTGGTGCTGATCACCGGCGGCACCGGCTTTACCGCGGGCGATCAGGCCCCCGAGGCGCTGATCCCGCTGTTTGACCGCGAGGTGGAAGGCTTCGGCGAAGTGTTCCGCATGCTCTCCTTTGAAGAGATTGGCACCTCCACGCTGCAGTCGCGCGCGGTGGCCGGCGTGGCAAACAACACGCTGATTTTCGCCATGCCGGGCTCGACCAAAGCCTGCCGCACCGCATGGGAAAATATTATTGCCCCGCAGCTGGATGCCCGTACCCGTCCGTGTAATTTTCATCCCCATTTGAAGAAGTAAACTATGTCACAACTGACCCACATTAACGCCGCTGGCGAAGCGCATATGGTGGATGTCTCCGCCAAGGCCGAAACGGTGCGCGAGGCGCGTGCTGAGGCATTCGTCACCATGCTGCCGGAGACGCTGGCGATGATTATCGACGGCAGTCACCATAAGGGCGACGTCTTTGCCACCGCCCGCATCGCCGGTATTCAGGCTGCAAAACGGACCTGGGACCTCATCCCGCTCTGTCATCCGCTGATGCTCAGCAAGGTGGAAGTGAATTTGCAGGCGCAGCCGGAGCACAACCGCGTGCGTATTGAGTCCCTCTGCCGCTTAACCGGCAAAACCGGCGTGGAGATGGAAGCCCTGACGGCGGCCTCCGTCGCCGCGCTGACCATCTACGACATGTGCAAAGCGGTGCAGAAAGATATGGTGATTGGCCCGGTTCGTCTGCTGGCGAAAAGCGGCGGCAAATCCGGTGATTTTAAGGTGGACAGCCATGATTAAGGTGCTCTTTTTCGCCCAGGTGCGTGAGCTGGTCAATACCGACAGCCTGACGCTGGATGCCTCTTTTGAAAATGTCGCCGCCCTGCGCGCGCACCTGGCGGCACAAAGCGACCGCTGGGCGCTGGCGCTCGACGAAGGCAAGCTGCTGGCGGCCGTTAACCAGACGCTGGTGGAGTTCACCCACCCGCTGACTGAAGGGGATGAAGTGGCCTTCTTTCCGCCGGTCACAGGGGGCTAAGATGGCTGAAACCCGAATTCTGGTCGGTCCCGAGCGCTTTAACGTCGGTACAGAATATGACTGGCTGGCGGAGCGCGATGAAGACGGGGCGGTCGTTACGTTCACCGGTAAAGTGCGTAACCACAATCTCGGTGACAGCGTAAAAGCGCTGACGCTGGAGCACTATCCGGGCATGACGGAGAAATCGCTGGCGGCAATTGTGGATGAAGCGCGAGGCCGCTGGCCGCTCGGGCGGGTCACGGTGATCCACCGCATCGGCGAGATGTGGCCTGGCGAAGAGATTGTCTTTGTCGGCGTGACCAGCGCGCACCGCGGTAGCGCCTTTGCGGCAGGGGAGTTCATTATGGATTACCTCAAAACCAAAGCGCCGTTCTGGAAGCGCGAAGCCACGCCGGAAGGCGATCGCTGGGTAGAATCTCGCGACAGCGATAAACAGGCCGCCAGCCGTTGGTAGTCGGTTTACGTGGATGTGTTACTCTTAACGTGTGTGTCTTCTTAACCTTAATCAGGAGTGAATCATGGACCGATTTCCGCGTTCCGATTCAATAGTACAGCAGACCCGTAGCGGGCTGCAGACGTATATGGCGCAGGTGTACGGCTGGATGACGGTCGGCCTGCTGCTTACCGCGTTTATCGCGTGGTATGCGGCGAACACACCTGAGCTGATGATGTTTATCTTCTCCAGCAAAATCACCTTCTTTGGGCTGATTATCGCACAGCTGGCGCTGGTGTTTGTGCTTTCCGGCCTGGTGCAGAAACTCAGTGCCGGAATGGCGACCACGCTGTTTATGCTCTATTCGGCGCTGACCGGTTTGACGCTCTCCAGCATTTTCATCGTCTACACCTACTCCTCCATCGCCAGCACCTTCGTGGTGACCGGCGGGATGTTCGGCGTGATGAGCCTTTACGGTTACACCACCAAACGTGACCTTAGCGGCTTAGGTAATATGCTGTTTATGGGGCTGATCGGGATTGTGCTGGCATCGCTGGTGAACCTGTGGCTCAAGAGCGACGCGCTGATGTGGGCCGTGACCTATATCGGGGTGGTGGTCTTCGTTGGCTTGACGGCCTATGACACCCAGAAGCTGAAAAACATCGGCGAGCAGATTGACGTGCGCGACAGTTCCAACCTGCGCAAATACTCGATTCTGGGTGCGCTGACGCTCTATCTGGACTTCATCAACCTGTTCCTGATGCTGCTGCGGATTTTCGGTAACCGTCGCTGAGGTTGCTTTGCCGGGTGGCGGTGCGGTCTGGTGCCCTCACCCTGACCCTCTCCCACGGGAGAGGGAACAAACACTAAAAACGGCAACAAGGTTGCCGTTTTGCTTTTATTTCGCCATTGCCTTCTCATTTTTCGCCCGTAACTTTTTCGCCCGGCTCTCCAGCACCAGATAACAGACCGTTGCCAGCGCCAGCGGCAGGAAGTAATAGAGCATGCGGTAGGCGAGCAGGGCGGCAATAATCGTCCCCTGTGAAACATGTTCTCCGGCCAGCAGCGCGATAAACACCGCCTCCAGCACCCCAATTCCCGCCGGAATATGCACGATAACCCCGGCGATACTGCTCACCAGCAGCACGCCCAGCACGAAGAAGTAGTTCACGTCCTCGCCAATCAACAGCCAGATGATCGCCCCCATCGCCATCCAGTTGGCGCTGGATACCGCCATCTGCAGCACCGCGAACTTCCACGACGGCAGTACCAGTTTCTGCCCTTTAATGGTCATATGGCGGCGTTTGGCAAAGGCGCAGGCCCACAGATACACGGCGATGATCAGCAGCAGCACGATGCCGAGAATGCGCAGCGTGGCCTCGTCGATATACCAGTGCGCGGGCAGCTGCACCACGCCGATGGTGAAAATCACCCCGCCCAGCAGAATGTACCCCAGCCAGTTGGTGGTGATACTCAGCGAGAAAATGCGGGTGATGGTGCCACCCGGTAATCCGAGACGCGAGTACAGGCGATAGCGCATGCCGATGCCGCCCACCCAGGTGCTCAGCGTCAGGTTGAAGGCGTAGCAGATAAACGACACCAGCATCACCTGACGTTTAGCCAGCTTGTGGCCGCAGTAGGCGCGACCGAGCAGATCATAGCAGCCGTACATCAGGTAGCTGACGATAACCAGCCCTACGGCGCCCAGCAGCACCAGCCGGTTATAGTTGCGGATGACCTTCCACACCTCTTCCCAGTCCACTTTCTGCGCGTAGACCACCAGCAGTACCGCGACCGCAATAAAGAATACCCAGGTGAGGATTTTTTTCGCCAGCCGCCAGCGAGGATGAGATTTTGACATCAGGGTTTGCCTCCATCTTCCGCTTCAACGCGGTCCTGGGTTTCCATTTCAGGTTGTACCGGCGGATCAACCTGCGCCAGCTTTGGCGTATGCGCCGGCAGCCAGCCGACCATCGCCGGGAAGTGGCGCAGGAAGTGGAACACCACCACGCCGATGCCAACGTTCCACCAGCTCCGTTTCGGCACCATGGACTCATCCACCCGTACGCAGTCCTTATGGATAAGTCCCTGAAGGTTATCCCGCAGGGTCTGGTTAAACTGACGGTCGTGGATGATCAGGTTCGCTTCCAGGTTCAGCGACAGGCTCAGCGGATCGAGGTTACTGGAGCCGACGGTTGCCCAGTGGTCATCCATGACGGCCACTTTGCCGTGCAGCGGGCGGCGGCGATATTCATATATCTGCACGCCGCTTTTCACCAGGTAGCGGTAGAGCAGGCGCGCGCCCACCTTCACAATCGGCATATCCGGCTCGCCCTGCACAATCAGTTTAACGCTCACGCCGCGTCGGGCCGCGTTGCGCATGGCGTGCAGAATACGGTAGCCGGGGAAGAAATAGGCGTTGGCGATAATCACTTCGCGCTTCGCATTGGCCAGCATCTTCAGGTAATGACGTTCAATATCGTCCCGATGCTCCTCGTTGTCCCGCCAGACAAACAGCGCCTGCGCTTCGCCGGGCTTGCGGTTCTCTTCCGGGCGATGACGGCGTCGCCACCAGCGGCGAGCGGCCTCTTTACCGGGCAAGTTTTCCAGCACGAACAGCTGGATGTCCTGAACAACCGGTCCCTCAATGCGGATCGCGTAGTCCTGCTTGGCCTCCGGGCCGTAATCCGACATATGCTCGGCGGAGTAGTTAATGCCGCCCACGAACGCCACCGTTTCGTCCACTACGACGATTTTGCGGTGCATGCGGCGGAACAGGTTGGTGCGCATGCCGAACAGACGCGGACCGGGATCGTAGTAGCGGAACACCACGCCGGCGGCGGTGAGCTCGTTAACAAATTCATCGCTAAGATCCGGCGAGCCATATCCATCGAGCAGGGCCTCGATTTTTATCCCGCGCCGGGCGGCATGCAGCAGTACGCTGTGCAGCTGCCTGCCAACGTCGTCTTCAAACCAGATAAACGTTTCAAGGTAGACTTTCTGCTGTGCGTGGCTAATTGCCTCAAAGACCGCCGGATAAAAGTTATCGCCGTTTTCCAGCAGCGTAATACGGTTACCTTCCTGCCATGTGCATTTCATAAGTGGATCTCCGCGCTCAGCGGGGCATGGTCGGAAAGATGTCGCCAGTTCAGTAACGCCAGCGCCGTCGGGCTGCTGGCATGCGCATTTTTCACGTAGATGCGGTCCAGGCGCAGCAGGGGGAAGCGCACCGGAAACGTCCGTGCGGGACGACCATGGGCCCGGGTGAAAATTTCCTCCAGTCCCGCTTTGACCTTCAGCGGATGGTTGGCGCGCTGCCGCCAGTCGTTAAAATCCCCGGCGACCACCACGGGTTCGCCTTCCGGCAGCGCATTGGTCCAGTCCGCCAGCATCTGCAGCTGCGCCTGGCGGTGGGCTTCACGCAGTCCGAGGTGAACGCAGCCCACGTGAACCGGAACGTCAAGTTCCGGCGGCGTGATGCGGCAGTAAAGCAGCCCGCGCTTTTCGCTCTCCCCGACGGAAACGTCCCGGTTCTCATAATGTTCTATAGGAAAACGCGACAGCACCGCATTACCGTGATGGCCTTCCGGATAGACCGCGTTGCGGCCGTAAGCGTAATCGCTCCACATGGTGTCGGCCAGGAATTCATAGTGCGGCGTATCGGGCCAGTTTTCGAAATGCATGGGGTGTACCTCGTGCGCGCCCATTACCTCCTGCAGGCAGACAATGTCCGCGCTGACGGTGCGTACCGCGTCGCGCAGCTCCGGTAAAATGAAGCGGCGGTTAAATGCTGTGAAGCCCTTATGAATGTTTATCGTCAGCACCTTAAGCGAGAAATGCTGCGTTTTTTTGCTCATAAACACCTTCCTGGGTGACTATCCCGATGAAAATAAAGTGTAGTCGGCGTCACAAAAAGATGCGGCGTTACGGAATTTTCCGTAAAGTGCGGTAGTCTGATTAAGCAGAGAAAAATCCTTCAGGAGAGAAGCCATGAAGTGGCAACAACGTGTTCGTGTCGCAACGGGTTTGAGTTGCTGGCAGATAATGTTGCATTTACTGGTCGTGGCCGTACTGGTGATGGGCTTGATGAGCGGCACGCTGGTGCGTGTTGGCTTAGGGCTATGCGTCCTCTATGGCGTCACCGTACTGTCGATGCTGTTCTTACAGCGCCACCATGACGCGCGCTGGCGCGAGGTGGGTGATGTGCTCGAAGAGCTCACCACCACCTGGTACTTTGGTGCCGCGATGATCGTGCTGTGGCTGCTGTCACGCGTGCTGCAAAACAACCTGCTGCTGGCCCTCGCGGGTCTGGCAATCCTTGCAGGGCCAGCGGTAGTGTCGCTGCTCACTAAAGAGAAAAAGCTACGCAATGTTGCGTCTAAACATCGCATAGGCCACTGACCCCGTCGTGGCCGCTATGACCAGTAGCGGCCACAAACTTCCCCACACAATATCCAGACTCGCATCCTTCAGATAGATCTGCTTGGTGATATCCGTAAAGTGTCGAATCGGGTTTATCCACGTTAAATCCTGCAGCCACACCGGCATATTCTCGACGGGCGACACGTACCCGGAGAGCAGAATCGCCGGCATCATAAAGACGAATACCCCGATAAACGCCTGCTGCTGCGTGGAGCAGAGCGCTGAAATCAGCAGCCCAAACCCCACCAGCGACAGCCCGTAAATCACCATCGTGAAGTAAAACAGCGCCAGCGATCCGGCGAACGGGATCTGGTAGGCCCAAATTCCCACTCCCAGCACGATGGTGGCCTGGAAGGTGGCGACGATCAGCGCCGGCACCGCTTTGCCGACGAAAATCTGCCAGGTGGCGAGCGGGGAAACCAGCAGCTGATCCAGCGTGCCCTGTTCGCGCTCGCGGGCCACGGACAGAGAGGTCACGATCATCACCCCGATGGTGGTGATCATGGCGATCAGCGACGGCACCACAAACCACTTGTAGTCCAGATTCGGGTTGTACCAGTTGCGCACCACCAGCTCGCTGTTATTGGGCTTCGGTTTGCCCTCCATCAGCTCCTGCTGATACTCCTTCACTATCTGCTGCAGGTAGTTGGCCGCTATCTGGGCGCTGTTGGAGTTGCGCCCGTCGAGGATCAGCTGCATCGGCGCGGTCTGGAAGGTGTCCAGATTGCGGGAGAAATCCGCCGGGAAACGCACCAGCAGCAGCGCTTTTTGCGTGTCGATAGTGGGCTGGATCTCCTGCGGGCTTTTCAGCAGCAGGATGTGGGTAAAGGCCTTCGCCCGGGCAAAACGCTGCGTCAGCTCGACGGCGTGTTTGCCGTTGTCTTCATTATAAATGGCAATGGTGGCGTTAGTTACCTCAAGGGTGGCGGCAAACGGGAACAATAAAACCTGAAGCAGCACCGGCAGCACCAGAATGGCGCGGGTTTGCGGCTCGCGCAGCAGGGATTGCAGCTCTTTGCGGATCAATGTCCATAAGCGGTGAAACATGTGCGCTCCTTAATCCAGTCGCCGTTTGGTTTTCAGCCACGTCAACCCGATAAACATCACCGCCGACGCCAGCAAAAACAGGGTATTGATAATCAGCACCACCGGAATATTCCCCGCCAGGAACAGGCTCTGCAGCGTGCTCACGAAGTAGCGCGCCGGAATGATGTAGGTCACGGCGCGGATCACCGCAGGCATGCTGTCTATCTGGAAGATAAAACCGGAGAGCATAATCGATGGCAGGAAGGCGGCGTTGAGCGCCACCTGCGCGGCGTTAAACTGGTTGCGGGTGATGGTGGAGATGAGCAGCCCCATCCCCAGCGTGCTGAGCAAAAACAGGCTGGTGATAAAGAACAGTACCACCAGCGAGCCGCGATACGGCACGCCAAGAATAAAGACCGCGACCAGCATGCAGAGCAGCATCGCCAGCATGCCGAGGAAGTAGTAGGGGATGAGCTTGCACAGCAGCAGCTCAACCCGCGTCACCTCGGTGGAGAGCAGCGCCTCCATAGTGCCGCGCTCCCACTCGCGGGCGATGACCAGCGAGGTGAGGATCGCGCCAATCACCGTCATAATGATGGTCACCGCCCCCGGAATAATAAAGTGCTGGCTGATGGCGGCGGGGTTAAACCAGTAGCGCGTCTGCACATCGATGAGCGGTTCAAACGTCTCGCCCCGGTCTTCGGCGCGCTGCATCTGCCAGAGCTGCCAGATCCCCTCCGCATAGCCCTGCACGAAGTTGGCGGTGTTCGGCTCGCTGCCGTCGGTAATCACCTGAATCGGCGCATCGGCGCCCGGGCGCGCCATGTTGGCGGCGAAATCCACCGGGATGACGATCAGGCCGCGAATTTTCCCGGCCTGCATTTTCTGAATCAGTTCCTGCCGGTTGTCGCTGACGGTGGCGTCAATGTAGGGTGAGCCGGTCATGGCATGGGTGAAGTCCAGCGCCTCTTCGCTCTGCTGCTCCAGCAAAATACCGACCCGCAGCTTGCTGGAGTCGAGGTTAATGCCGTAGCCAAAGATAAACAGCAGCAGCAGGGGGATCACCACCGCAATCAGCCAACTGCTGGGATCGCGCACGATCTGCCGCGTCTCTTTGATGCACAGGGCGCGCACCCGGCGCCAGGAAAGGGCGTTACTGCGCATGAGCATTCTCCTTATCCCAGTCGTGGATGAGGGTGATAAACGCCTGCTCCATGGTCGGATCTGGCTGTGCGTCGTCGGCGGCCTGCGCTTTCAGGTCGTCCGGCGTGCCGTGGGCAATCAGCTTTCCGCGATAGACCAGCCCGATGCGGTCGCAATACTCTGCCTCGTCCATAAAGTGGGTGGTGACCATCACTGTCACGCCTTTTTCCACCATGCTGTTGATGTGCAGCCAGAACTCGCGGCGGGTGAGGGGATCCACGCCTGACGTAGGTTCATCAAGAAACAGGATATCCGGCTCGTGCATCAACGAGCAGGCCAGCGCCAGCCGCTGCTTAAAGCCGAGCGGCAGCTCGTCGGTGGCGTGGGACGCAATATTCGTTAACCCGAAGGCGTCGCTCATGCGGCGGATTTTTTCATTCTGCGCCCGCCCGCGCAGGCCGTACACGCCGGAGAAAAAGCGCAGATTCTGCTCGACCGTCAGGTTGCCGTACAGCGAGAACTTCTGCGCCATATAGCCGAGATGCTGGCGCGCTTTGCCGGAGCTGACCTTGAGATCCATGTCCAGCACCAGCGCCTTGCCGGACGTCGGGACCAGCAGGCCGCACATCATTTTAAAGGTGGTCGATTTTCCCGCGCCGTTCGGTCCGAGCAGGCCAAAAATCTCGCCGCGCTTCACCGCAAAGTTGACGTTGTCGGTGGCGGCGAAGTCCCCGAACTTTTTGGTGAGCGATTTTGCTTCGATCACCGTTTCGCCGGGCGTGCCTTCCACCGTGTGCAGGATCGCGCCAAGGGGCGATTCCGACGTACCTGCACCGCCCAGCAGATCGATAAACGCATCTTCAAAGCGCGGGGCGGTCTCGTCCATTTCAATCTCAGGCATGCCCGGCGCACGGCGAATATCGTCGACGGTGGCCTCTTTTTTGAGGATCACGCGCACCGAGCGGCCCTGAATCATCCCGTCGCTCACCTGCGGCAGCTTCAGCACCCGCTGCAGCAGCCTGCGGTTGGACTCCTGCGGGCTGTGCAGCAGAAAACTGCGCCCGGCCATGGTGTGCGTCAGCTCGGTCGGTTCGCCCTGATAGAGCAGTTCGCCCTCGTTCATCAGCAGCACGTCACGGCACTGCTCCGCTTCGTCGAGGTAGGAGGTGCTCCAGAGGATCAGCATCCCGTCGCCCGCCAGCTCGTGCACCATCTGCCACAGCTCGCGGCGGGAGATCGGGTCTACGCCGACGCCGGGCTCATCGAGCAACAGCACTTTTGGTTCGCCCACCAGCGTACAGGCCAGCCCCAGCTTCTGCTTCATCCCGCCGGAAAGCTTGCCCGCCAGCCGGTCGGTGAACGGGCCGAGGGAGGTAAATTTGAGCAGTCGGGCGAAGGTTTTCTGCCGGGTTTCACCGGTGACGCTGCGCAGGTCGGCGTACAGATTGAGATTCTCCATCACCGTCAGATCTTCGTACAGGCCAAACTTCTGCGGCATATAGCCGAGCATGGCGTGGAGCGCGCCGTCGTCTTTTATCGGGTCAAGGCCAAGCACGCTGGCCGAGCCTTCATCCGGCTTCAGCAGCCCCGCCAGCATCCGCATCAGCGTGGTTTTGCCCGCGCCGTCCGGACCCACCAGTCCGGTCACGTAGCCTTTTTGAATGGTGCAGTTCAGCGGCGCGACCGCCGGTTTATCCATTCCGGGGAAGCGTTTGACCAGATTATTGAGCTGGATAACCGCATCATTCATGTCGTTCCCCGTCGTTTAAGGTCACGGTAACAGGCATGCCCTGACGCAGCGCGTCGTCCGCGTCGGTGACGATGATGCGCAGGCGGTACACGAGGTCGGTACGCAGATCCGGCGTTTCAACGGTTTTCGGCGTGAATTCGGCGGTAGGGGAGACAAAGCCCACTTTGCCGTGATACGGCTTGTCCGGGCGACCGTCGGTATAGAGCAGCAGCTCGCGGCCCGGCTGCATCTGGCCGAGATTCGGCTCATCAATGTAGGCCCGCACCCATACCGGACGGGTTAAGGACAGCGTCAAGACGGTGCTGCCCGCGCTGAGCATGCTGCCAGGCTCTACCGCGCGGGTCATCAGCGTGCCGTCAGACGGGGCGGTTAAGATAGTGTCGTGCAGATCCAGCTCCGCCTGAGCCAGCTGCGCCTGCGCCTGCTCGAGGCTGGCCTTCGCCTGGGCGATGTCCTGCTCGCGGTTACCGGAGCGGTACTGGCTTAATTTATCCTGCGCGGATTTCAGCGTCGCCTGCGCCTGGTCGCGGGATGAACGCGCGTTTTCCAGATCGTTGGCGGAAATGGTGCGGCTTTTCCACAGTCCCTGCTGGCGGTTATAGAAGTTCTGCGCGTAGTCGTAGGCGGCTTTGGCCTGCTTAACGGCGGCAGCGGCCTGGGCAATCTCCTCATCGCGATAGCCCGCCAGCATCAGGTCATACTGCGCCTGGGCGACAGAGACGCCAGCTTTTGCCTGCATCAGCGCGTTCTCAAAGGGGGCTTTATCCAGCACGCCCAGCGTCTGCCCGGCTTTGATGGCATCACCTTCGTCAACGCTCAGCGAGGCGAGACGTCCGCCGACGCGGAAGCTCATATTCACGGTACGAATATCCACGTTACCGTACAGCGTCAGGCCCCGATCCTGCTGGCTCTGATACCACAGCCAGCCACCGATTCCCGCGGCAAGCAAAACAACAACCACCAGAACGATGGTGACAGGTTTTTTCATCACTTCAGGCTCCTTTGCGTTAAGCCTTGCAGGATCAGATCGAGATGACAGGTGATGACCTGGCTAATCTGCGCGGCTTTATCCTCATCGAATTGTACCCAGCCCGTGCGTAACAGGATGGTTTCACGCCCCAGACGGAAGGCGAGAATTTCGCCCAGCAGGGCGTGGGTATGCAAAATGGTGTCGGTATCGCTGGCGTCCCGCCCGGTGTAGGCGGCAATCAGCCGGGTCAGATGGGTGTGCATCGGGGCAATCACCAGATCGTGTACCAGCTGATAAGCGGCAGTGGGGGAGAGCTGCTCGCGGGAGATAAATTTGCTCAGGTTGAGCGTATCGTCGTGCGTCAGCAGGCGGATCATATTGTGGCAGGCATTGAGGATAAGTTGCCTGATAGCGGTACGATCCGGCGTCGGCTGACTCAGCAGCGCGCAGGCCTCCTCAACGTGCGGGCGAAAATTGTTGCCAATAAAATCGGCAATCCACTGGGCGCAGGCGAGGTATAAATCCTCTTTTGAGCCAAAATAGTAGGTAATGGCCGCAATGTTTTGCCCGGCCTGGGCAGCGATATCCCGCGTGGTGGCATGCAGGCCATACTCGCCAAACTGCGCCAGCGCGGCGGCGATAAGCTGGCTTTTGGCCTGTTCACCTTTGGTTGTCGTCGGTGTCGTATTCATGTCGGCATTAAAAATTAATCAATCGATTGATTAAAATTATACCTGAATCGCTAAATCGTCGAGGGATACGACAGGGATATTTTATGCGCCACGTCACAAAAGCTGCTACACTCCGCACCTTCGCGACATTGTGGTTTTTGTCCTTCTATTCGTGATATCTCCCTGAAAACTACACCTGTGATGGTCGGGGCGGTTCGGAGTTTTTATGTCTTTTGATTCCCTTGGCCTGAACCCGGAAATTCTGCGCGCGATCGCAGAGCAGGGCTACGTTGAGCCAACCCCTATCCAGCAGCAGGCTATTCCGGCCGTGCTTCAGGGCCGTGACCTGATGGCCAGCGCCCAGACCGGCACCGGTAAAACCGCGGGCTTTACCCTGCCGCTGTTAGAGCTGCTGGTAAAAAACCAGCCGCACGCCAAAGGCCGTCGTCCGGTGCGCGCGCTGATCCTCACCCCAACCCGCGAGCTGGCAGCCCAGATTGGCGAGAACGTGCGTGAGTACAGCCGCTATCTCAACATTCGCTCGCTGGTGGTTTTCGGTGGCGTGAGCATTAACCCGCAGATGATGAAGCTGCGCGGCGGCGTGGACGTGCTGGTGGCAACGCCGGGCCGTCTGCTGGATCTGGAACACCAGAACGCGGTGAAGCTCGACAGCATTGAAATTCTGGTGCTGGACGAAGCCGACCGCATGCTCGATATGGGCTTCATTCATGATATTCGTCGCGTGCTGGCGAAGCTGCCGCCGCGTCGCCAGAACCTGCTCTTCTCCGCGACCTTCTCCGATGAGATCAAGGCGCTGGCGGAAAAGCTGCTGCATAACCCGCTGGAAGTGGAAGTGGCGCGCCGCAACACCGCTTCCGAGCAGGTCACGCAGCATGTTCACTTTGTGGATAAAAAGCGCAAGCGGGAGCTGCTCTCCCAGATGATCGGTCAGGGCAACTGGCAGCAGGTGCTGGTCTTTACCCGCACCAAGCACGGCGCGAACCACCTGGCGGAACAGCTGAATAAAGACGGCATCCGCAGCGCGGCGATCCACGGTAACAAGAGCCAGGGCGCGCGTACCCGCGCGCTGGCGGACTTCAAATCCGGCGACATCCGCGTGCTGGTGGCGACCGACATCGCTGCCCGTGGCCTCGATATTGAAGAGCTGCCGCACGTGGTGAACTACGAGCTGCCAAACGTCCCGGAAGATTACGTTCACCGTATCGGTCGTACCGGCCGTGCGGCAGCAACAGGTGAGGCGCTCTCTCTGGTCTGCGTGGACGAGCACAAGCTGCTGCGCGACATCGAACGCCTGCTGAAGAAAGAGATCCCGCGCATCGAAACCCCGGGCTATGAAGTGGACCCTTCCATCAAAGCCGAGCCGATTCAGAACGGTCGTCAGGGCGGCGGTCGCGGTCAGGGCGGCGGTGGTCGCGGCCAGCAGCCGCGTCGTGCTGAAGGTGGCGCGCCGAAGTCATCCGGCAAACCGCCGCGTCGTAATAACGACGGCAAGCCGGCCGGTGAAAGCCCGTGGCGCAGCGGTGAAGGGAAACCGGCAGGCGAGGGGCAGCGCCGACGCCGCCCGCGCAAGCCTGCTAACCCGCAGTAATCTGGAAGCCCGGTCGTAAAGCCGGGCTTTTCTTTTTGCGACGGCGAAGAGAAAGTGCCACAATAGTGGCTGTTTATACAGTATTTCAGGTTTTCCAATGGCTTTAACCGCGGCGCTGAAAGCGCAAATAGGCGCCTGGTATAAGGCGCTTCAGCAGCAGATCCCCGATTTTATCCCCCGAGCGCCGCAGCGGCAGATGATTGCAGACGTGGCAAAAACGCTCGCCGGGGACGACGGGCGACATCTGGCGATTGAAGCCCCGACCGGCGTCGGGAAAACCCTGTCGTATCTCATTCCCGGCATCGCCATCGCGCGGGAAGAGGACAAAACGCTGGTAGTCAGCACTGCGAACGTGGCCTTGCAGGATCAGATCTTCAGCAAAGATTTGCCGCTGCTGCGCAAAATCATCCCCGATCTCCGCTTCACCGCCGCCTTTGGGCGCGGGCGCTACGTCTGTCCGCGTAACCTGGCGGCGCTGGCCAGCAGCGAGCCCTCGCAGCAGGATCTGCTCGCCTTTCTGGATGACGAGCTGACGCCAAACAACAAAGCCGAGCAGGAGCAGTGCGCAAAGCTGAAAGCCGAGCTCGACGGCTATAAGTGGGACGGCCTGCGGGATCACACCAGCCTGGCGATTAGCGACGACCTGTGGCGCAGGCTCAGTACCGATAAAGCAAGCTGCCTGAACCGCAACTGTCACTACTACCGGGAATGCCCGTTCTTCGTCGCCCGGCGCGAGATCCAGGAGGCGGAGGTGGTTGTCGCCAACCACGCGCTGGTGATGGCGGCGCTGGAGAGCGAAGCGGTGCTGCCGGAGCCGAAAAACCTGTTGCTGGTGCTCGACGAAGGCCACCACCTGCCGGACGTGGCGCGGGACGCGCTGGAGATGAGCGCGGAAATCACCGCTCCGTGGTTCCGACTTCAGCTGGATCTGTTCTGCAAACTGGTGGCGACCTGCATGGAGCAGTTTCGCCCGAAAACCACGCCGCCGCTGGCGGTACCCGAGCGTCTGAGCGACCACTGCGAAGAGGTTTACAGCCTTATCTCGTCTCTGAACAACATCCTCAATCTTTATCTTCCGGCAGCCCAGGAGGCAGAACACCGCTTCGCGATGGGCGAACTTCCGGACGAGGTGATGGAGATCTGCCAGCAGCTGGCGAAGCATCTGGAAAAGCTGCGCGGGCTGGCGGAGATGTTCCTGAACGACCTCAGCGAGAAAACTGGCTCGCACGATGTGGTGCGGCTGCACCGCATCCTGCTGCAAATGAACCGCGCGCTGGGGATGTTTGAGGCGCAGAGCAAGCTCTGGCGGCTGGCCTCGATGGCGCAGGCGTCGGGCGCGCCGGTCACCAAATGGGCCACCCGGGAAGTGCGCGACGGGCAGGTGCACCTCTTTTTCCACTGCGTGGGCATCCGCGTGGCCGATCAGCTGGAAAAGCTTATCTGGCGCAGTGTGCCGCACGTGGTCGTTACCTCTGCGACGTTGCGCTCTCTGAACAGCTTTTCACGGTTGCAGGAGATGAGCGGCCTGAAGGAGAAAGCGGGCGATCGTTTTGTGGCGCTGGACTCGCCGTTCAACCACTGCGAGCAGGGCAAGCTGGTCATTCCACGCATGAAATACGAGCCGCTTATCGACAATGAAGAGCAGCACATTGCGGAGATGGCGGCCTACTTCCGCGAGCAGGTTGAAAGTAAAAAATTTCCCGGCATGCTGGTGCTGTTTGCCAGCGGGCGGGCGATGCAGCGCTTCCTGGAGCACGTCACCGACCTGCGTTTACTCCTGCTGGTGCAGGGCGACCAGCCCCGTTACCGGCTGGTGGAAACGCACCGCAAACGTATTGATAACGGCGAGCGCAGCGTGCTGGTGGGGCTACAGTCCTTTGCCGAAGGGCTGGATTTGAAGGGGGATTACCTGACGCAGGTGCATATCCATAAGATCGCCTTTCCGCCTATCGACAGCCCGGTGGTGATCACCGAGGGCGAGTGGCTGAAAAGCCTCAACCGCTATCCGTTTGAGGTGCAGAGCCTGCCTGCGGCGTCGTTTAACCTGATTCAGCAGGTGGGGCGTCTTATTCGTAGCCACGGCTGCTGGGGTGAGGTAGTGATTTACGACAAGCGTTTGCTCACCAAAAACTACGGTCAGCGGCTGCTGAACGCGCTGCCGATCTTTCCGATTGAGCAGCCGGAGGTGCCTGAAGTAAAAAAACGCCCGGCAAAACTGGCCGCCGGGCGCAGGAAAAGCATCCGTGCTAAGGGGCGCGGTCCTACTGGTAAGTAAAGGTCACCTGAATCACGCTGCTGAACGTGCCTGCGGAGACGGGCATAGACGTGGCGTAATAGCGGGCGGAGAGCGGAAACGTGGCCGTGTGGTCAGCCGGGTTAATCGGCACGTTAAACGCTGCCTGCGGGGCGATCAGGATCTTGTCCTGTCGGTCGGCCAGCTCCAGCGCCAGCCCCTTCGCGCTGCCGGTGTTGGCGAATTTGGTCGGGTGCACGCTGTCTGCCTGGCCGTAGAAATAGGCCGTGGCAAGCGCCAGCGTGGCGGGACAGTGCGATACCGAGAGCGAAAAATCTTTCCATTCGCCGGTATCCCCTACATCTTTAAAATTACCTGATACTGCCTGGCCTAAATCTACCGTCAGGTTGCGGCTGGCGCTGTCAATGACGCAGGTGTTGGCGTAAATATTCCCCGTCATCTGGATCTGAATATCATCGGCGTGGGCCTGGGCTATCAGGCCCAGCGCCAGCATCAAAGCTGTTTTTTTCATGATCGTCACTTATAAGCGAGGGTAACGGTGGCGACGGTGTTGGCAGGGCCTGGCGTCACGACGTTGCTGGTTTGTTCGTAGCGAACCTCAAACGGGATCGCCAGCGTCTGGTTGGCGATTGCCTGGCTTTGGGTGTTCACGTAGGTGTCAAAGGTGGCGAGTTGGTTATCAACCAGCATTCTGACCCCGACGCCGGTTGCCATGCCGGGCTGCCGGGTGAGTTTGATCACCCCTGCTGACCCCGGTTCATAACCATTTGAACTGGTGACCTTCACTTCAGGCTGCACGTTGCTGTTGCAGTTCACCGTCACGTCAAAGTTTTGCGCCGGGCTTGATAACATCCCCACGCTAATAAAATCGCTGACCGGGAAGTCGCCCAGATTAATGGTCAGGTTTTTTGGGGAAACGGAGCAGGTGACGTTCTGGAAGTTAACGTTTCCTGCGTAGGAGATAACATTGGGTGAACCAATGCCGTCGTTGCCATATACGCCAATACCGAACTCTGTTTGCGCCTGAAGCAGCGTGCCGGACTGTACCGCATCACTGGTTTTAACCAGCTCAAGTGTGACGTTAAAATCAAAGGACTGATATCCATCGGTCGAGACATAGCCGATGGGCGTACTGCGGGAATCGCAGGCGACCTTTCCCCCGCCTGAAATGCGCTGGCCCTGGTCGTTCCTTAAGGCAATGCCGACTCCAGGCACGCCTGTGTCATAAACGCCGGTCAACCCGGGTATCTCCGAACCACTTCCGTAATAGCAGGAGATGATTTCCATCCCGCTTTCGTAAGGATGGTTGCAGTTACCCGCGACGTGCACAGTCTGCTCCGTACCGGGAATGGTAGCGCCTACTGCCAGCGTCGTTGGGACCGAAATGGTGGCAACGTTGATCATTTTCGGCATATCGGGCGTAGTGCAGTCAGCCTTCGCATGCGGCATAAATAATGCCGCGGTGCCCAGAATCAGTAAGAAAAAGCATTGTTTTATCATTTGCATAGTCGTTAGCCTGAACGGTGAATCAATGACACTGCGCGGCAGCGTTAATGATGCTGGTTTTCTCTTTCTCATCCGTTAGCGCATAGTCAGCGATGCAGTGCTCGCTCGCGTCCTGTCCCCAGGAAACGGCGAGATGCCCCTGCTGCGGCAGACCCGAAAGATAGGTCTGACCGTCATTACCCACAATAAACTCGCTGTCCTTATCCTCTGTGGTGACCGTCGCGCCGAACGGCAGCGGTTTGCCGTTGTGCGTCAGCGTCATCAGCACGCGGTTGCCCACGCGGGTGTTAAAGCTGGCGCGCACCACGGCCCCGCGAGTTGGGGTGACGACCTGCGCGGCGTGGGTGACGTCGGCATTGTCCGGCAGCGTTTCGGTATCCAGCGCAATGGTGTTGTGGCGATACGCGGTCACATACGGGACAACGGTGTAGCCGCGGAAGTCGGTTTCAACGCCGGTCTGATTAGTGATATGCGTCCCGTGCGTGCCCGGCGCTTTCACCAGCGCGATGGTCTCACCGAGCGGCTGGCTCAGGGTGATGCCGTTCGCATGGGCAACCACGCCGCCCTGCAGGCCGACGTTCACGGTCTGCTGATATTTGTCCTGGCTGACGCCGCCGCTCAGTTCGCCGTACGTTGCTTTGTAATCGGCGTTGAGGCTGGTGGAGTTGCCGCTGCCGGTACTGCTCACCCCCTCCTGAATATTCCAGTTGAGGTTATCTTCTTTCAGCGCCGTACCGTTCAGACCGATATTCTGCGTGGTGCCATCTTTGGTGTTGTTCAGGTTGTAGGTGGCCCAGGTGTTATGCATCCAGTGGTCCAGCGGCACCGAGACGCTCAGCGCGAACTGGTTGTCGTTCGTCACCTCATTGCCGTCTTCGTCGCTGTCGCGGGTGTTTTTGTTCATGCTGTAGCTGAGGCTGTAGCTCACGCCGTGCCAGCTGTTGTTGTAGCTGACACTCACCGAGGTCATGTCCTGGCTCTGGGTCCAGTAGGTTTCTTTCACCAGGCTCAGGGTTACGGAACCCCAGCCTTCCGGCAGCGTCTGGTCGACGGTGGCTTCGGTACGGGCGCGGCGCTGCTGCGGTTCAGACCAGTCGTCAGAGCGGGTATACGACTCCATGGTGTCTTCCAGGGTGTAAAACCCTTTGCTGTTATAGCGGTAGCCGGCCAGCGAGAAGTTGGTGCCTGACTGGGCGATATCTTTGCTGTAGCGCACGCGCCACGACTGGCCTTTGCTGGCCTGCTGTTTTTTCAACAGGGCTTTGGCGCGAGTGACGTCAATGGAGAAGGCGCCTAAATCGCCCATGTTTTTCCCGACGCCCACCGCCTGAGACTGATAATGGCTGCTCTGCTGAACGCCGCCGTAGGCGGTGATACCGTAGGGTAAACCGTAGATGGCGCTGCCCTGGGCAAACGGGGTCTTTTCGACATCGTTGTCATAGGAACGATAACGCCCGGCGGTCACGCTGTAGCGCAGGTTTTTTTCACGCTGCAAGACCGGCACGGAGGCAAACGGCACGACAAAATGGCTTTCGCTGCCGTCGGTCTCTTTCACGGTAACCTGCAGGTCGCCGCTGCTGCCGGTGGGGTAGAGATCGTTAATTTCGAAGGCGCCCGGCGCGACCGTGTTCTGATAAATGACGTAGCCGTTCTGGCGAACCACCACCAGCGCGTTGCTGTGTGCCGTGCCGCGGATAATCGGCGCATAGCCTTTCTCGCTGTCCGGCAGCATGTCGCTGTCGGATTTCAGCTCCACCCCGGTGTAGGGAACGCTGTCAAACACGTCGGCAGGGGATGAGCTCTGGCCGACGGTGATGTCGCTTTTCATTGCCACGATATCGCGTTGCGCATAGGTATAAACGGAGGTGAATTTCTGCTCCTCCTCATGGCCCGTGGTGCTGCGATTCCAGGTGGAATAGTTGCGAATGCGCCATGCGCCAACGTTCAGGCCTGGGCGCAGGTTTACGTACTGGCTGCTGTTATCCTGCTCACCGTGCTGTCGCGCGCGGCTGTGGCTGGCATTGGCGCTGTAATTAAGCAGGCCCGCAGTGATCCCTTCGTCAAACTCTTTCGGGTCAATGTAACCGCGAGGCACCTGGCCCAGCGCCGTTTGAGGGATGCTCATCAGCAGCTGCTGGTTGCGAACGCGAAAGGTGGCGGATGCCGCAGGAATGACATGTAAATCAGCACACTGGCCTTTGGCCATTAGCTGCGGAAATTTTTTGGTTTTGATGCCGAGGCTTTTTAATTCCTCAAGGCTAAAGCAAGGCTGCAGCGTGCTGTTGCCCTGCGAATCTTTCTGAAGCGTAAAGGTCACGTTGCGGGTATCAATTTTATTATTATTGATAAATACCGCGACCTCATATTTCCCCGGCGCCTGACCAGGCCCTTTTTCATAGATGGACAGATCGGTTTTACCCTGCTGGGGATTATCAATATCCAGCAGGGCAGGGTTAAAATAATCATCAGCCATAACCTGCTGCGCAAAGATCGCCATTGCCAGGCCACAGAGAATGACCAGCAATGAAGATAATCGGCAGGTGAACGGCTTTTTATGGCTGTACATAATTATTTTATTACCGGGCAAAAGAATTAATGAACGGATTTCGACCAGGTATGGCTGATGCTGCCGAAGTCGGTAATAATGGAATACGTCACGTTCGCGCCCCCGACATTACCCGGTAAGGCAAAATGCGTTTCCGTTTTCGGAACAGCCCAGGTGGCTTTCGCGACTTTATGACCATTCAGCGTAACGGTCTGGAAATTCATATAGAACGGCGTGGGGTTATTCACCACCAGATCGTTCCCTTCGCGGCGCCATTCAAGTTTATCCGCCACATCTTCTGGTCTGCCTTTTACCGCAGACGGGCGATACAGTAATTTGATTCGAGTATTAATGGCGATTTGCAGCGTATTTACCCCCTCAACGTGTTTTGAGGAAGGGATTGCTTTAATGTTCAACCAGTACAGGGATTCCCTGTCTTCCGGTAAATTTCCGCCCGTACGCACCACGCGCAGAACGTTATCTTCGTGCGCATCCAGACGGAAAAGCGGCGGGGTGATCAGGAACGGGGCTTTGGCCAGGTTTTTACCGCCGGAATCAACCCAGGACTGCACCAGATAATCCGTCGCATCTGGATTTGAAAGACCAAGAGAAGATTCCTTTTTATCTCCCTGATAGACCAGTCGGGTGCCGTTAATAATGACCCCAGCATGTGAAGCAGTTGCTACCAGTAAAAGCGTGCTCAGTAAATAACCGTGGCGCATAAAGATTTCTCAATGAATAGAGAAGATATTAATGCTCGCGAAAGCATTAATATCTCCGGATTGATAAGATCAGTTATAAATAACGGTGAAGGTTGAAACGGAGTTAGCGGGGCCTGCGGTAATTGCCGGGCCGGTTTGGATATAGCGTGCGCCGAACTCCAGATCGTTAACCGCCGTGCCGGAGGTTAACTGATACTGCTGAGACGGCGTATACAGGCTGACAGGCTGCTGCGAGGCATCCACCAGCTGAATCGCCACCCCTGTCGCCGCATCGGTATCTGGCGTTAAGGCAAGCGTCGAATTGTTATTCGCATCCGGTGTTCCGCCAAAGTTAATGGCGGCGGAGGTGACCGTGTCAGGACAATTCGTTAACTGAATATCAAACTTCGTTAAGGTGCTTGTAGAGCCTGCACCGGTAAATACCGTTTTAGACACTTTCCCCAGCTGTACATTTAATGGATTACTTAATCCATTTACGACCTGACAAGCAGAATCGATAATTTCGCCGGTGAAGTTTATTTGCCCTTCACCGTTCGTTGCCGCAAACGTGGATGCAGAACATCCCACCGCTGCGGCGATGATTAAACCTAAAGCAACCTTGTTCATAGCAAATCCTGATATGTTTCGGGTGAGAGCGTTGCCTGGACGTTTTCACCGTTGACCCTTAATGACTTTCCGCTGGTTATTTAATCAAAAAATGTATGAATACGAATCTGCTATAGAAATCACAAATAATTGAAAAAAAGCTTGTGTTTATTTTTTGCTATTAAAACAGAAGGTTGTCTTAAGGGATAAAAAACTAACGGATAGCCATTCATCAGGGCTATAGTGTTAACAAGATAGGCTGTCAGGAGGAATGTCGTGGATTATCGCAAAATTATCAAAGAGGTAGGACGTGGGAAAAACCACGCCCGCGACCTGGACCATGAAACCGCTCGCGCGCTTTACACCCGTATGCTCAACGGCGAGGTACCGGACCTGGAAATGGGCGGCATCCTGATTGCGCTGCGTATCAAAGGCGAAGGCGAAGCGGAGATGCGTGGTTTCTACGAGGCGATGCAGGCGCAAACGCTGCGCTTAACGCCGCCGGTGGCAAAACCGATGCCGATTGTGATCCCGAGCTATAACGGGGCGCGCAAGCAGGCAAACCTGACGCCGCTGCTGGCGATATTGTTACATAAGCTGGGGTTCCCGGTGGTGGTACATGGGGTCAGCGAAGATCCCACGCGCGTACTGACAGAAACCATCTTTGAACTGCTGGGCATTGAACCGACTCTCCATGCCGGCCAGGCGCAGGCAAAGCTGGAGGGGAACCAGCCGGTCTATATTCCCGTTCGTGCGCTCTGCCCGCCTTTGGAAAAGCAGCTGGACATGCGCTGGCGCATGGGCGTGCGTAACAGTGCGCACACCCTGGCGAAGCTGGCAACGCCGTTTGCTGAGGATGCCGCACTGCGCCTTTCCAGTGTTTCTCATCCGGAGTACGTGACGCGCGTCGGTCAGTTCTTTGCCGAAATCGGTGGACGCGCACTGCTGATGCACGGAACAGAAGGGGAGGTGTACGCCAACCCGCAGCGTTGCCCACAGCTGATGCTGATCGATTCTGTCGGTACGCGCGTTGTGCTTGAACGCGGGGAAGAAAACAGCGATGTGATTCTGCCGGAGTCAAAAGATCCGCAGGTTACCGCGCACTGGATTACGCAGTGCCTGGCCGGAAATGTGCCGGTCCCACAGTCGATCAAACTGCAAATGGCCTGCTGCTTGCTGGCGACAGGGGAGGTAGAGACGGTGGAAGCGGGGTTACAGCGGGTGGCACAGTCGTTTTAGGCAAAAAAAAAGCCCGTCCAGTGGCGGACGGGCAAGCAAGGGTAACAAACAACAGGGTCAATGAGGGTTGGAGCAGCTCACCAGAGGGTTTGGCGAGGGTACAGCATTCATTTCAGGCGATTATTTGTAGATAACCGCAGTACCGCTCAGCTTGTTATTGGTGTTAGCGGAGGTGATGGTGTATCCGCTTGCACCGGCAGCAGCGGCTTTCTCAGCCAGCTTGGCTTCCAGGCCGTCCAGCGTGGTCGCGCCTTCTGCACTTACCACACCGATTTTATTCATGCTCTGGGCCTGAGTGGATGAAACAGGCTCTACGGCGAATGCGCCGAAAGACAGAGCGGACAGGGCAACAGCAGCTACAGCATATTTGATGGTTTTCATAATTAATCTCTCGCAGGTGTTTTCTGTTAAGGGGACGATGTTCCGTCGATGTGATAAGTATCACGTTTTTTCCTGAGGGATAAAATCGAAGAGAATTGACGTGAACAGTCAAAAAAATTGAATGACAAATAACTTATTGAATATTAATAAATTCAAACCAGCGCTTTACACTTCTTGTGGATGCGCTTTACAGAAGAAAGATGAAGGGCACATTTTGCTACGCGGTTCGCTAAAAACCGTGAGCGTAAAGGTAAGTGCAGGCAGGGTTAACTTTGGTAAAGGAGAGTCAGCGTAACTGGCTATCTTTCGATCCTCTGCGATTATAACCTGAATGTGAGGCATTTTTTGAATCTTTATCCTGCTGGCAGGTAATGCATAACCTTACTCCTGGAATGGCTTTACGCCGCGCCTCCGGGATCGGCTCTCCGCATTCTTCGCACTCCTTCAAACTTTCGCCGCGCGGAATCTCACCGCGAGCGCGCGCAACCGCATCTTCAATGGTACTGTTGATCTGTTCGTTAACGGCGTCGTCATTCGCCCAACCGGAAGCCATGGCATCCTCCTGAAATCGGTTTATACCCTGCTTTTAATATGGGGTTAAAAAATGAACAATCAAGATAAAGCGGAAATGAACTGCATCCGGCAGGCAGATGCAGTCTTGTTGTGGAGGAAAAAAATTATTTATAGATGGTTGCTGTGCCGTACATATGGTTATCTCCGCCAGCGGAGTTCACGACAAAGCCTTTCGCACCTTCCTGGCGGGCTTTTTCGGCCAGTTTATTCTGCAGATCGTCCAGGTTACTTGCGCGACTTACCGAGACGGTGCCCGCCGGACGCAGTTGGCTAGTATCGGTACTTTCATTCAGTGGCTGAACGGCCATCGCAGAAAATGAAGCCGTTGCCAGGGCGCCGGCGATAACAGCAAGGGTCAGGTACTTTTTCATAATCACATCCTCATGAGGAAACAACAGGTGATTCCCTTTAAGTTTAGAAGCCTGACGAGTGTGACTTAGCGCAAATATTTGATGATGATCTGCTTATTTTTTGAACGATAAAAACTGACAATTCGCTGACAGATCATAGACGTAGAGGTGTTTGATTTACGGTGTTTTTTTAAGCGCCGCAGAGAAAGATTTACCGCTGGGCCAGCACAGGGTATCTTACGCCGCTGTTTAAAGGAGAACGCCATGACTTCACAAAAGCCGGGATTGCACCCACGAAATCGCCACCGCAGCCGCTACGACATGAACGCCCTGTGCCAGAGCTGCCCTTCGCTGCAGGACTATATTGTCCAGACCCCAGCGGGTGAGCCGACCGTCAATTTTGCCGATCCGCAGGCGGTGAAAACGCTGAACAAAGCCCTGCTGGCGCATTTTTACGGTGTGGCTCACTGGGATATTCCGGAAGGCTTTCTCTGCCCCCCTGTGCCGGGCCGCGCTGATTACGTTCATCACCTTGCCGATCTGCTTGCCGAAGATCGTGACGGCGCTGTACCGCAGCAGGCTTCCATCCTGGATATAGGCACCGGGGCAAACCTGATTTACCCGCTGATTGGCGTACATGAATATCACTGGCGCTTCACCGGGAGCGAAATCGGCGCCGAGGCCTTTGCCAGCGCGCAGGCGATTATCAGCGCGAACCCTGGCCTGAGCCGTTCCATTCGTCTGCGTCGTCAGAAAGAGGCGGCTTCCATCTTCAACGGCATAATTCATAAAAACGAAAGCTATGACGCTACGATGTGCAACCCGCCGTTTCATGATTCGGCGGCAGCGGCTCGCGCGGGCAGCGAGCGTAAACGCCGCAACCTCGGTCAGGCGGAAGACGCCGCGCTGAACTTCGGCGGGCAGCAGCAGGAGCTGTGGTGCGAGGGCGGTGAAGTTGCCTTCATCCTGCGCATGATTGCGGAAAGCCAACAGTTTGGCCGTCAGGTGAAGTGGTTCACGACGCTGGTTTCCCGCGGGGATAACCTGCCGCCGCTCTACCGCGCGCTGAGCGAAGCGGGTGCCTTAAAAGTAGTGAAAAAAGAGATGGCGCAGGGCCAGAAGCAGAGCCGCTTTATCGCCTGGTCGTTTATGGACGATAACAAACGTCGCAAATAGTATCCCGCCCCAGGCCGGGTAGGGCAAAGCCGCCACCCGGCTCGGTTACAGCGTCGGCTCCTGCGGAGGGAGCGGCGAGGCGGGCGGCGACAATACCTGATACGTCTGCACCGGCGTTCGCACGTTCGCCAGATCGAAGTGCTTTTTCACCATGCTGTCGAGGGCAAAGCGCACCGTCCACTGCTTCAACGGCTGGGTGGTGAACGAAACGCGCAGGGTGAACGCCGTGTTGGTCAGCCCAACGATGCCGGCAAACGACGGCTCGCCAATCACCAGCCCGCGAATATCCTCCATTTCCATCAGTTCACTGACCGCATCCCGCAGCGCCTGCTTCGCTTTGTCGGCATCTTCATGACGATCCACATCGTAGTTGGCCACAACGGAGCCAATGCCGCGCACAAAGTTGGCGAAGGTAGTGATCGATGACCAGGGAATGATGTGATATGCCCCGGTATCCTGACGCACGCCTACCGAGCGAATCGACATCCGCTCCACGGTACCGGTCAGCGGCCCGATGGTCACCAGATCCCCTGTGTTCATCCCGTTCTCAAACTGGATAAAGATGCCGGTAATAATATCCTTCACCAGCGTTTGCGAGCCGAAGGAGATCGCCAGCCCCAGCGCGCCTGCACCCGCCAGCAGCGGGGCGATATTCACGCCGATTTCCGATAGCACAATCATGATGGTGATGGTGCTGATGATCACCGCCAGCGCATTGCGGAACAGGGTCAACAGCGTGCGCGCGCGGGCGCTGGGGAGCGGTCTGCCGTGAATATCCGATACCAGACGGTTCTCGATAAGACTCGCCAGCAGCGTCCAGCCGACGGCGGAGAAGAACAGAATCAGCGCGATACGAATTAAAATATCGACGGTCTTCTCGCCTGCGCCGTTATGCAGCCAGTTCCAGAAATCAAACAGGCTCCACGCATTCAGCAGCAGCATGATCGCCACGCAGACGGTCAGAATGCGCGCCACCTTAAGCGATACCGACATCCAGCCGTTCACCCGTTTTTGCAGTTCCGGGTAGTTACGCTGCACCTGCGGCGACAGGGTGATGGTTTTCGAGATCCAGCGGGACAACAGCCCGGACACAAACGCCGCGATGCCGATAATCGCCAGGCTTTTAAACGTCGCCCCCATCATAAATTTCAGGCTGTTTCCCGGGTCGAACAGCGAGAAGAAGCACAGCACAATAAAGTACGCGCTTGCAAGCCAGTGCCACACCAGCGCGAAGGCGCGGATAAACAGGCTGAAGAAAGAGAGGGAACGGTCGGCCAGATGCAGCAGGCTCTCGGTGATCGCCCTTTTATTGTGGAAGATAAGGTACAGAGACCAGACGGTTATACAGAGCATAATCAGCACGTTCGCCAGCGCGCCAAACTGCACGTTAACCTGGTTGGAGATAATCGGCACGGCTACCAGCAGGCCGTATCCTATCAGCCCGCTGAGCACGCTTAGCCGCACGGCCCAGTATTTCGCGCTATCGTCGTTGATATTGAAAGGGCGAAGTTCAGGCACGCGCGGGCAAAAGATGACGCGCAGCACCGCTTTAAAAAATTCGATGAGCGCAAACGCATTCAGGAAGAGCGCCTGCTGGAAGGCAATGGTTTTGTTGCCCGTATTGAGGCGGTCCGCCAGCACCTGACCGACAAACAGCGTCAGGGCCAGCAGCAGTAAATCGATGATAAACGCTCCGGTAATCATGGCCGGGAGGTGCAGCCAGCTGCTTTTATGCTGATTTTTTTTCCGTCCCCAGTGGCCCATCTTCCGGTAGAGCGGCCAGGCGCACAGGCGCAGCAGCCAGTAAAAAATGAATACGGCACCCGCCAGAATCGCAAACTGCGTGGCGGCTGCGGTGAAGGTGTGGGGATTAAAAGGTTTATGCGAGGTGCCAACAAGATTTCGATAGAGCTGGGCAAAACGCGACGACAGGGCTTCCCCGTAGCGGCGGCTGATGTCGGTGACGTTTTCCAGTACCGTCTTTTCCTCTTCGATCTGCGGTGGCGTAATGGTCGGAACCGGATCCTGAGGCGGCGTGGCGGCCACCTTCCTCAACTGTTCGATCAGCTCCTGCCGGGAGGTGTCATTCTCAAGGACGTCGGCAAGTGCGCTATAGGCCGCTTTTTTTTGTTCTGCATCCGGCTCCGGAGGCGGCGTATTTTGCTGAGTAGCAGTTGCTCCGGTGGTGACGCCGGGGATTGCCACGGCGAGCGATGGCGCACTAAACAGGCTTATCAACAGCAGCAGGATCCACGGCACGGCGTCCTCCGACAAAAATATCGTGCAAAATGATAAGTATAGAGGGCGAGAGGCGGAGTGGAGTTTTTGGGAACAATCTGGCGTAAAAAAGCCGGGCAAGCCCGGCTCGGTATGTAGCGAGGGATCAGGAGACGTGCTGCAGGAACTCCTGCAGACGCTGGCTAGGCGGATTCGCGATCAATTCCTGCGGGTTACCGTCTTCGGCGATGCGGCCTTTATCAATAAAGATCAGGCGGGAAGCCACTTTCTCAGCAAAGCCGATTTCGTGGGTCACGATCACCATCGTCATCCCTTCTTCCGCCAGATCCTGCATGACTTTCAGCACCTCGTGGCGCAGTTCCGGGTCGAGTGCAGACGTCGGCTCATCAAACAGCATCATCTTCGGTTTCACCGCCAGCGCGCGCGCAATCGCCACGCGCTGCTGCTGGCCACCGGAGAGCTCGGAAGGGTAGTGGTGCGCACGCTCCGCCAGGCCAACCTTCGCCAGCAGATCTTTTGCCAGCGCTTCCGCCGCCGCTTTGTTGGCACCGCGCACGCGCAGTGGGCCAAACATCACGTTTTCCAGCGCCGTCAGGTGCGGGAACAGGTAGAACTGCTGGAACACCATGCCCGCTTCCTGACGAATCAGACGCTCGTCCACTTTCGGGTCGTTAACCTTCAGACCGTCAACGATCAGATCGCCGCTGGTGATCTCTTCCAGCTTATTGATGCAGCGCAGCAGGGTCGATTTACCGGAACCGGAAGGCCCGATAATCACCACCACTTCACCCTGCTTTATATTCAGATCGATATTGTGCAGCACCTGGGTTGGGCCAAAGTGCTTGGAGACGTTTTTAAATTCAATCACAGGATTTTCATCCTTCTTTCAAGACGGCGCAGAACGAAGCTCAGTACCAGCGTAATGATCAGATAAACGACGGCGACCGCACTCCAGATTTCCAGCGCGCGGAAGTTGCCTGCAATAATTTCCTGGCCCTGACGGGTCAGTTCGGCCACGCCGATAACGATGAACAGCGATGTATCTTTAATGCTGATGATCCACTGGTTACCCAGCGGCGGCAGCATGCGGCGCAGCGCCAGCGGGAGAATAACGTGACGGATCGTTTCGCGACGAGAAAGACCTAATGCCAGACCGGCTTCGCTGAAACCTTTATGAATCGACAGCACCGCCCCGCGGGTGATTTCCGCGATGTAGGCGCCCGAGTTGATCATAATGGTCACGACGGCCGCGCTGAACGGATCGATGCGCAGGTCGGTAAAGGCCATTGGCAGGGCGAAGTAAATAAACATGACCTGCACGACAATCGGCGTGCCGCGGATCACTTCGATGAAAACCAGTGCGATGTGGTTTGCAATCCAGCCACCGTAGGTGCGGGCGAAACCGGCGACAAGACCGATAATCAACCCACCTACCAGACCCAGGACCGAAATCCACAGGGTCATTTTAGCGCCTTCAAGCAAGAGTGGAATGGCAGGCCAGATGGCGCTCCAGTCAAACTGCATGATGTATTCCTGTATACCGTGGTGAAAAACGAAAAATGTAGGCCCGGCAAGCGTGAGCGCCGCCGGGCGCTATAACCCTGAATTCAGGTAAAATTATTTAGGCTCAGTACCGAACCATTTTTTATAGATTTCGTTGTAAGTGCCGTTCTCTTTCAGCGTTTTCAGCGCGCCGTTAACTTTCGTGCGCAGATCGTCGCTGCCTTTCGGGAACGCGATACCGTACTGCTGAGCTTCCAGAGAGTCGCCCACGGCTTTGAACTTGCCGTTACCAGCCGTTTTAATGAAGTACAGGATGTTCGGCGTGTCGTGCAGAACAGCGTCAGCACGGTTGGTGCCGAGTTCCATATACGCGTTGTCAATGTTCGGGAACTGGCGCAGGTCTTTGGTTTTGATGTTCGCTTTCGCGTAATCCACGGAACCGGTGCCGCTCTTCACTGCCACCACTTTACCGTCGAGGTCTTTCACGCTTTTTACGTCGTTATTATCCGCTTTGACCATCACCAGCAGGCCGCTTTTGTAGTAGCCGTCAGAGAAGTCGATCGCTTTTTTACGTTCTTCGGTAATGGTGATGCCCGCCAGCGCCAGATCGACGTTTTTGGTTTGCAGCGCCGGGATGATGCCGCTGAAGTCCATCGGCTTCAGGGTGTAGTCCAGTTTGAGTTCTTTGGCGATAGCGGCCCACAGATCAACATCAAAACCAACGTATTTGTCACCCTGTTTGAATTCAAACGGAACGAACGCCGTGTCGGTCGCCACAACCAGTTTGTCGGCAGCCTGAGAGGACACCGCAAAAGCCAGGGTAAGTGCAGCCAGTGAAACTTTTAATACAGACTTCATAGCATTTCCTTTTATATCCACGGGGCGATCCCCTGCGAGAACGACTGGCACAATGAAAAAATCGTGCCAACTTTACAAGCTGTTGTTTTACAAAGGGGATGAAATCATACATTGCACAAAAAGCGTGGCAATGATGTCGTGTTGCACCAGCATGGAGCACCATTTTGGTGCGCTTCGTTTGGGTCAACTGACGGGGAGATATTAAGCGTAAATTCTGACGAAAAAACAATCTTCCATTAACGGTTGTGTGAGGTGATTATTACAATTTATTCACTTTTGCACCGTCTCAGGCAAAAACTGTGCACCATAAATGTGCAAAACCCTCACCAGAGGCGAGGGTTTGACAGGAAAGTCTTATGGATTACTCGATGTTAGATTCGATAAACCACAGGAACTGATCCAGGTCGCGGGATGCGGCGGTGAAGATGTCTGCGGTATCTTCATCCTTGGCTTCGCTAATCGCTTTGCGCACGTCATTGGCCACAATCGCGTAGCGGTCCGCCAGCTCTTTCAGGTGATCCTGAACGGTGTGGATATCCAGCGGGTAGCTTTTCAGCGGCGTTTTGCTGTTGATCACCTGCGTGGTCCCAAGCGCGACACCACCCAGCTGAACGGCACGTTCAGCCATCGTATCGAGGTGTGTCACCAGTGCTGTGCGGAAGCCATCCAGCATTTCATGGACGGCAATGAAGTTTGCACCGCGCATATTCCAGTGGGCCTGTTTGGTGATCAGCGAAAGATCGATGAACTGGATCACCTGGCGATTCAGCAACTCAATGGTCGCTTTTTTGTCGCTATCCGATACATCGTTACGGGTATAAAGCAGATTAGACGCTTTCGTTTTCACCAGTTTAGCGGTACTCATAATCTCATATCCTCTTGATGTTTATGTCCCAGGTAATTACGGAACTAAGTATAGCACCGGATTTTTTCTCTGCGGTCTGGCTGTGCCTATCGGTTTAATAGCAAGAAGGAGGTTGATAATTTAATTTATTGAAATTAATAGATAATTTTAAAATTGATACAGATCAATCTTAATTCGCATATAGGGGAATGGGTGGGGAAGGATATTTCGGTTATATGACAAACTATGTAAGAAATTATAACGGATGGCATTCTGGCCTTTATTCTGCATGGCCGTGAAGCCATGCAGAATATATGGCATTAGCCGATGTCGATTTTCTCAACTTTAGGTTCAGGGCGCATGGTGAGCGTTGACCCCATTGACGCCGCGATAATTGAGCAGAGCGCCAGCGTCTGGGTGAACGTCAGCGTTTCGCCCAGGAACACCATCCCGGAGATCGCCGCAAGGGCGGGCTCCATGCTCATCAGAGTGCCAAAAATGCGCGTCGGCAGACGCGTCAGGGCAATCATCTCCAGAGAATAGGGGAGTGCCGTTGAAAGAATAGCGACCGCCAGCCCGATGGGCATGACTGACCATTGCCAGATAGACTCCGTTGCCTGCGCCATACCGATCGGCACAAAAACGATAGCCGCAATCACGGAACCCAGGGCGACCGTTGCCGGGCCATGCTCTTCACCGGCTCGCTGCCCGGTGAGTATATAGACAGCCCAGCAGGCTCCTGCTCCCAGCGCCAGCGCTGCGCCCGTCAGATCAATCTCAGAGACATTCTGGCCGAGCGGCAGCAGGAACCATAAGCCCAGAACGGCCAGCACGACCCAGATAAAATCCACCGGACGACGTGACGAGAAAAGTGCGACCGCCAGCGGGCCGGTAAACTCCAGCGCGACGGCAATCCCCAGCGGGATGGTCTGGATGGAGAGGTAGAACATATAGTTCATTGCCCCGAGGGACAGACCATAAAAAAGCAGGGGAAGACGTTGCTCTTTTTTGAAGCGCAGACGCCAGGGTTTGAAGATGACGACCAGTATCGCCGTTCCCAGCACGATACGCAGGGCTGTTACCCCGGGCGCACCCACCAGTGGAAAAAGCGATTTTGCCAGCGAAGCACCGCTTTGGATGGACAACATGGCAATAAGTATGACGGCTACCGGCAACCAGACCGACGACGTGCGGGATAACCCAGGCATCCTTTCTCCTGTCAGCTAATGTCAAGTGGAGTAAAGGTTGCAGTGTAAAGGAAATATACAGCTACGGTTGAGACTAGGTTGAAAAAAAAGACCCGTGAAATCCGTAAAATGGTTAAGCGCTGGTGGATTTATCACCTGAAAGATTAGGAATAATCTGGATGAATGTAACGGCGCAGACGCGCAATATGGGCGTTTAGTAGGAAAAATCGCATGTGATTTGAAAGAGTTAGCTGAGGTTGGAAACGTTCTGTTACAGGAAAGGCCTCATTAGACATCACGAATCACAAAGAGTTTCGCAAAATTTTTTGATATATTTAAAACTTACGGACTTACTTGAAGCACATTTGAGGTGGTTATGAAAAAAATTGCATGTCTTTCAGCACTGGCCGCTGTACTGGCTGTTTCCGCAGGTACCGCTGTAGCTGCTACTTCTACTGTAACTGGTGGTTACGCTCAGAGCGATATGCAGGGCGTGATGAACAAAACCAACGGTTTCAACCTGAAGTATCGTTACGAGCAGGATAACAACCCGCTGGGCGTGATCGGTTCTTTCACCTACACCGAGAAAGATCGTACTGAAAACGGCGCATACAACAAAGGCCAGTACTACGGTATCACTGCTGGTCCAGCTTACCGTCTGAACGACTGGGCGAGCATCTACGGTGTTGTAGGTGTTGGCTACGGTAAATTCCAGCAGACCGAAAACCAGGGTCTGAACCGCACTGCAAGCAACAGCGACTACGGCTTCTCCTATGGCGCAGGCCTGCAGTTCAACCCAATCCAGGACGTGGCTCTGGACTTCTCCTATGAGCAGAGCCGTATCCGCAACGTTGACGTTGGCACCTGGATCGCGGGCGTAGGTTACCGCTTCTAATCACTTCGGTGAGCTAATAAAAAATCCGCCCAATGTGGCGGATTTTTTTTTAGCTTTTCCCTCTCCTTGTGGGAGAGGGTCAGGGTGAGGGCATCAGACCGCACGAGATTGCACAGCTTACTTACTCTTAATATCAAAAATATCGGTACCCAGATGGTTATAGTCAACTTTCTGTAACTTGAAGTTGGTAACGTACACTGGGGGTGCTTTCTTGTTGGAGATAAACGGGTAATCATTTTTTATCTCTTTGGCCTTAATCCCCGTCCACTGCGAGAAGAACTGCAGGAAATCATTCGCCGAGCGCCGCGCTTTGATAACGCGATGCGTTTTATCATCGCTCGACAGCACCATAAACGGCACCTGGAAATTTTGCTGGAACTGGTCGTCGTGCGCCAGATACTGCACTTCTTTGCCACGCTCTTTAAACGCCAGCCCGTGATCCGAGAAATAGACCACAGAGAAGCTTTCGCCCGTATTGCGCAGCTGATTGTAAAGCTTGCTGAGCAGCTCGTCGGTTTGCGTCATGGTATAGAGATAGCAAGAGGTCTCTTTCGACTGCACAAACTCCGCGTATTTACCGCCAGTGCGATCGCAGGCCTGCGGGTGCGATCCCATCAGGTGCAGAACAATCAGCTGCGGCTGGGTGCGCTGGGTAGCAAAGACCTGCGCCGTCATCTTCAGCAGCGCCTCGTCTTTGGTGTTTTTGTCGGCTTCAAAGTCGCCGCTCTTCAGGAACTGCACTTCGTCAGCACGCTTAGCAATACTGGCGATGGCGGTGTCGTATTCGCCAATTTGCCCCTGATTGGAGAACCACCAGGTCTGAAAACCGGCGCGGTTGGCCAGCGTGACAAAATTATCCTGAAACTGAGGTTTGCCATCCACCACGCGGTTCAGCGTCAGGCCGAGCGATTTCTGCGTCGAGCCGCTGGCCGCCACATAATCGGTAAACAGGGTGCCGTTGACAGAGCTGGCAAACGGTGTGTTATTCCAGTGCCCGCCGAATGCGCCCAGCGCGTCGCGACGTGCGCTCTCGCCAATCACCACCACATAGGTATGGTATTTCGGCTTAACCGCCAGCACGTTCCAGGTGTCTTTCATATTGGAAAGTTCAGCCATGCGCGCCTGCTCGTCGAGAACCTCTTTATTGTTCACGATGACGTCTTTAACGAAACGGAACACCGGATAGCCCGTATCTTTCAGCTTGAACACGCCGCCCCAGGCCAGGTTTTGCACCGGCGCAACGAAAAACGTCCCCACGCTAAACGCCAGGCACAGAGACTCCATTTTTCCCCATGATCTCTTCGCGTCTGCTTTGCGACGAACCGCGATGACGCCAAGCGCAAAGATAAAGAGGCCGACGACGTAGCTGTACCAGGGGAAGATCGTCAGGATCTCCGTCGACTCTTCCATGTTGGTGGAGTGCAGCGCCAGCAGGGTGTTGAAGTTTGGCGCGCCGTAGGCCTGGCCAAACGGGAAATACATCGCAGCAATCAGCGAACAGACCCCTACCAACGCTTTCTGCACGCGCGGGGCCGCTCGCCACAGCACATGCAGGATGCAGGTGAAAGCCACTGCATAAAGCAGGCTGAAGGGATAGCCGAGCGCAAAGTTAATCAGCAGCGACTGCAAAAAGTAAAATCCCGTCCACGGGCTTAAGGCCCGGCTGCGGGTAACGATGGTATCTATCAGGGTTACATTCATAGGTCACTATCACAAAAACGCCATGTGCTCACCCTGGCGCCAAGGGTCAAAGCCTGCCGGACAGTGCGTGGAAAGGGAATGAGAGGTCCGCTTCAGCGAGCCGCAAATTGTGCAGGGCTGCAAGAAGATAGTGCGAGCGTGAATTAAGGTCAACAGTTGCTAAACAGATGTTTTGCGAAGGGTGCTGCAAATCCGCAAAAATTATCGGGAATTGGTCAGTTTACAGCGGAAGTGTGACAGAAAAATGAAGCGGCGTACCGCAACGCCGCTTAGTGGGAAGGTTTGTCGTCCTGATGCGGTTTGTTGTTAAACATATCGCACAGCATGTTCAACAGCATTAAGCGCACTTTAAAAGGAGAGTGGGTAAACACGGTCATGCACCTCTTGAATTCGTTCATGAGACCTCCTGATGTTTGATCCCTTCGATCCGTGAAGGGTGACTGCATTACATACAGATATAGCACAGGCTATATTGTATAGCTATGGCTATTTCGTTAATTTTTTGTGCTTGTGGAGGGATGGTTTACAATGTGCGCTCTCGATACCGGGCGCTGGAAGCGTCACCCCAATGAGGAAGTACAATGAACCGTCGCGCAGGTAAGCCAGCCATTAAAAAAACGACGCAACTGGTGAATGTTGAAGAACATGTCGAAGGTTTTCGCCAGGTCCGTGAAGCGCACCGGCGTGAACTGATTGATGATTATGTTGAACTGATTTCCGATCTGATCCGCGAGGTTGGGGAAGCGCGTCAGGTCGATATGGCCGCCAGGCTCGGGGTTTCGCAGCCAACGGTCGCTAAAATGTTAAAACGTCTGGCCTCGGTAGGCCTGATCGAAATGATCCCCTGGCGCGGCGTGTTTCTGACGCCGGAAGGGGAGAAGCTTGCGCAGGAGAGCCGCGAGCGCCATCAGCTTGTCGAGAACTTTTTGCTGGTGCTGGGCGTCAGCCCGGAAATTGCCCGTCGGGATGCGGAAGGAATGGAGCACCACGTTAGCGAAGAGACGCTGGTGAAGTTTCGCGAATTTACCCTTAAATATGGTCCCTCCGCTGAATGAAAATCCCTGGACTGCAGGCCCTCTCACGCGATCGTTTCTTCCATCTCTTATTAATCATTGGCGCCGGGTTAAGCCTGTTTGTGCCGTTTGCGCCACAGGCCTGGTCTGCGGCGATTGACTGGCGCACCATCATCACCCTGAGTGGGTTAATGATGCTGACCAAAGGGGTCGAGCTGAGCGGCTATTTTGACGTCCTGGGGCGTAAAATGGTGCGCCGTTTTGCCACCGAGCGCAGGCTGGCCCTGTTTATGGTGTTCTCCGCCGCGGTGCTGTCGACGTTTCTGACCAACGATGTGGCGCTGTTTATCATCGTGCCCCTCACGCTCACCCTGCGTAAGCTTTGCGAGATCCCGGTCAGCAGACTGATTATCTTTGAAGCGCTCGCCGTTAACGCCGGTTCTCTGTTGACGCCCATCGGCAACCCGCAAAATATTCTTCTCTGGGGACGTTCCGGTCTGTCATTCGCCGCCTTTACCTGGCAGATGGCGCCTCTGGCGCTGGTGATGATGTTTTCGCTGCTGGCGGTCTGCTGGTTCGCGTTTCCGGATAAAAAGCTGCAATACCATAGCGGGACCACGGGCCCGCAGTGGCAGCCGCGGCTGGTCTGGAGCTGCCTCGGGCTGTATATCGTCTTCCTGTTCGCCCTGGAGCTGAAGTATGAGCTGGCGGGCGTCCTGCTCGTCGCCGCGGGCTTTGTCGTGCTGGCGCGGCGCGTGCTGGTGAGCGTGGACTGGACGCTGCTGCTGGTCTTTATGGCGATGTTCATCGACGTGCATCTGCTTATTCAGCTTCCGGTGCTACAAAACGTTCTGCACAGCGTCAGCACGCTGTCGCAGCCGGGGCTGTGGCTGACGGCGATTGGCCTGTCGCAGTTTATCAGCAACGTGCCTGCCACCATTCTGCTGCTCAACTACGTTCCGCCGGACACGCTGCTGGCCTGGGCGGTGAACATCGGTGGGTTTGGGCTGCTGCCCGGCTCCCTGGCAAACCTGATCGCCCTGCGTATGGCCAACGACCGTCGCATCTGGTGGCGCTTCCACCTCTGGTCGATCCCGATGCTGCTCTGGGCTGCGGCGATCGGTTTCGGACTATTCCTTCTCATATAGTGCGCAATTTGTCAGTTTTTCCTGGCAAATGTATAGCAACGTCCTAGCTTTAGTGAACGGCATAGTGTGATGCCGCTCACTGACAGGACCGTTGCTGAATTATGGCAGAAGAACAAAATCCACCTGCTGACGAGCAGGATAAAAACAATAACGAGCGTAAACGCCCGGGCAAAAAACCGTTAATTATCCTTGGCATCGTGGTCATCGTGATGGTGATCGTGGCGCTGGTCTGGTGGTTTTTAACCCGCAACGAAGAAACCACCGACGACGCCTTTACCGACGGCGACGTGGTGACCATTGCCCCCAAAACGGCGGGCTACGTTACCGAGCTTCGCGTGCGGGATAACCAGCGCGTGAAGAAAGGGGATGTGCTGGTAGTGATCGATCCTCGCGATACCACCGCCCAGCGCGATCAGGCTCAGGCTCAGCTTGGGCTGGCTATCGCGCAGCTGCATCAGGCCCAGGCGCAGCTGGCGCTCTCAAAAGTGCAGTATCCCGCCCAGCGTGACGAAGCCAAAGCGCAGGTGTTGAAAGCGCAGGCCGATCTGGCGAACGCGCAGGCGGAGTACCGGCGCCAGCGCGGCGTCGACCCGCGCGCGACCACCCAGCAAAGTATTGATTCTGCGAACGCTCAGCTGCGCAGTGCCCAAGCTGGCCTTGCCAGCGCACAGGCGCAGCTGGAAGTGGCGGAGCAGGTACAGCTGCAAATCCGCCAGCAGGAGACCAACGTCGAAGCCCGCGAGCGTCAGGTCGAACAGGCCAAAGCGCAGCTGGAAACCGCGAATCTGAACCTCTCTTACACCGAAGTCCGCGCCCCGTTCGACGGCTTTGTCACCAAACGCAACGTGCAGCCCGGCACGCTGGTTCAGGCGGGCACCGCGCTGTTCTCGCTGGTCTCCCCGAACGTATGGGTGGTGGCGAACTTTAAAGAGTCCCAGCTTGAGCGCATGAAGCCCGGCGATAAGGTTAGCGTCTCCGTGGATGCCTGGCCGGATATGGAGCTTGAAGGCCATATCGACAGCATCCAGCAGGGCAGCGGCTCGCGCTTCTCCGCCTTCCCGTCGGAAAACGCCACCGGTAACTTCGTGAAGATTGTTCAGCGCGTACCGGTAAAAATCGTCATTGATAAAGGTCTGGATCCGAACAAGCCGCTGCCGCTGGGGCTGTCGGTTGAACCGAAGGTCACCGTGGAATGACGGATCATAGCCACGATAACTGGAAGCCCGCCAGTAACCCGTGGGCGGTGGCGATTGTCGTCACCCTGGCGGTGTTCATGGAAATTCTGGACACCACCATCGTCAACGTCGCGCTGCCGCACGTGGCGGGGTCGCTCTCGGCCAGCTACGACGAATCCACCTGGGTACTGACAAGCTACCTGGTGGCGAACGGCATCGTGCTGCCCATCTCGGCGTTCCTGAGCCGGCTGTTTGGCCGCAAGCAGTTCTTCCTCATTTGCATCGTGATGTTCACCATCTGCTCGTTTCTGTGCGGCATCGCCACCGAGCTGTGGCAAATCATCCTGTTCCGCGTGATGCAGGGCTTCTTTGGCGGCGGGTTACAGCCCACCCAGCAGTCGGTGCTGCTTGACTACTTCAAGCCGGAGGACAGGGGCAAAGCGTTTGGGCTTTCCTCCATTGCGATTATCGTCGCGCCGGTGCTCGGCCCGACGCTGGGGGGCTGGATCACCGACAACTACTCCTGGCGCTGGGTGTTCTTTATCAACATCCCGGTGGGGATTGTGACGGTGCTGGCGATCTACCAGTTGCTGGAAGATCCGCCGTGGGAGAGCAAATCAAAAGAGAAGCTGACCATCGACTGGACGGGGATCGGCCTGATCGCCCTCGGTCTGGGTTGTTTGCAGGTCATGCTCGACCGGGGCGAGGATGACGACTGGTTCTACTCGAACTTTATCCGCACCTTCGCGGTGCTGACGCTGGTTGGCATTATTGGCGCAATCTACTGGCTGATGTATGCCAAAAAGCCGGTGGTGGATCTGCACTGCATGAAGGACCGCAACTTCGCGATCTCCAGCCTGCTGATGGCGGGGATGGCGATGATCCTCTACGGCAGCTCGGTGGTGATCCCGCAGCTGGCGCAGCAGGATCTGGGCTATACCGCCACCTGGTCCGGGCTGGTGCTCTCGCCCGGCGCGGTGCTGATCGTGCTGACCATCCCGCTGGTGCTGAAGCTGATGCCGGTGGTGCAGACGCGCTGGATCATCGCCTTTGGCTTTACCTGCCTGGCGGTGTCGTTCTTCTGGTCGCGCACGCTGACGCCGGATATTGACTTCGAAACCCTGGTGCTGTTCCGCAGCGCCCAGTCGATTGGTCTGGGGTTCCTGTTTGTGCCGCTCACCACCATCGCCTTCATCTCGATACCGAGACGGCTCAACGCCGATGCGGCGGCGCTGTTTACCATGTTCCGCAACGTGGCGGGATCCATCGGGATTTCTCTCTCGACGGCGGCCATCACCGAGCGCGCGCAGGCGCACAGCGCGCACCTTGCCTACCACGCCTCGCCGTTTAACGAGCAGTTCCAGCTGGCGATTCGCGAAAGCGCCCAGGCGATCCAGAACTTCACCACCCAGGTGGGCGATCCGACCGGGATTGCCACCGGGCGGATGTACCAGACGATGATCGAGCAGTCGCGCTTTTTGGCCTACATCGACGTCTTCACCATTCTGAGCGCCGTGGCCTTGCTATTGATTCCGTTTTGTTTGTTGCTCTCGCCGGTTAAGAGCGAGGGGAGTGCAGGAGCACACTGATGATACACAGACGTTTACACCCCCTGATGATAATGATGCTGCTGGTGGGCTGCGCCGTCGGGCCGGACTACCAGCAGCCTGCGCCACCCACCGTTACGCACTGGAACGATAAGGGCGACAGCGCGGTAAAATCGCAAACAACCTCCGCCGCGACCAATCCGCGCTGGTGGAAAACCTTCGGCTCGCCGCAGCTCGACAGTCTGGTTGAACGCGCCATCGCCGGAAACCTGACGTTGCAGCAAACGGTACTGCGCATTGCCGGGGCGCGTGAACAGATTAACCAGGCGGGCGGGGCATTTTTCCCGTCGGTGAACGGCAATCTGCAGGCGACGCGCCAGCAGCTCGGGCTGGAAGGGGAGCTAAAATCCCACGGCGTGTACGACCAGCTGGATAATGTCGACCCTGAACTCAGAGGCGCGCTGGGGCCGCTGACGCAGCCGATTAACCTTTATCAGGGCAGCTTCGACGCCCAGTGGGAAATCGACCTCTGGGGCAAGGTGCGCCGTCAGGTGGAAGCCGCCGAGGCGCAGCAGAAGGCCGCCATCGAACAGCGTAACGATGCGCTGGTGTCGCTGGAAGCGGAAGTGGCGCGCGCGTGGCTCCAGCTGCGCGGGGCGCAGAGCATTATCGCTACCCTGAACACCCAGATTAAAAGCGCGCAGCAGACGCTGGATCTGACCGAAAGCCGCCAGCGCGGCGGGCTGTCGCCGCAGATGGACGTGGAAAACGCCCGGGCGCAGCTGGGCAATCTTGAAGCCCAACTGCCGCAGTATCAGGCCCAGGAACGCCAGGCGATGAACGGGCTGGCTATTCTGCTCGGCAAGCCGCCGGGGGCGCTGGATAGCGAGCTGCAATCCGCGCAGCCAATGCCCGCGCTGCCGGATATCGTGCAGACTGGTATACCGTCCACGCTGGCGCGCCGCCGTCCGGACGTGCGCGAAGCGGAGGCCAACCTTCATGCCGCCACGGCGCAGATTGGCGTCTCGGTGGCCGAGCTGTTCCCGAGCTTTACCCTCTCCGGACAGTTTGGCCTGCGCAACAGCGAATCCGGCTGGCTGACCGACTGGAGCAGCCACTTCTACAGCTTCGGCCCGCAGGTTTCCATTCCGATTTTCCAGGGCGGTCGACTGGTCTCCAGCGTCAAGGTGGCGCGCGCGCAGCAGGGCGCTGCGGTACTGGACTATCGCCAGACGGTGCTGACCGCGCTCGGGGATGTGGAAAACGCGCTGGTGAGCTATCGCACCGACCAGCAGCGTGAGGCGGGCCTCGCGAAAACCATCGACGCACTGCAAAACGCCTTTGATTTAGCCAGCGACAGCTACCGGCAGGGGATCGCCAGCTTTATCGACGTGCTGGACGCCCAGCGTCAGCTGGCGCAGGCCGAGCAGCAGCGCGCGCAGGCGCAGGTACAAAGCGCCCTCGATCTGGTGGCGCTCTACAAGGCGCTCGGCGGCGGCTGGGAGCCGTATCAGCAGGTGCAGCTCCCGGACTACAGTGTCTTTGGCGACGCCCCGCGCGGATAAATATTCAGAGGATTGGGCAAGAAACGGACAGGAACGCCACATTCGCGATGGCTGAGGGGCGGGTATAACTATCGGGTACCCAATCGACATGCGAGGATTATCTTATGCGTTATCAAAAACTGGGCAACACCGGTCTGTTCGTTTCTGAACTGTGCCTCGGCACCATGACCTTCGGCGGAGAAGGCGGCATGTGGGGCAAGATTGGTCAGCTGCAGCAGAGCGAAGCCGAACAGCTGGTGGGTCGCGCGCTGGACGCGGGTATCAACTTTATCGATACCGCGGACGTTTACTCAGAAGGGCGCTCGGAGGCGATCCTCGGCCAGGCGCTGAAAAACCTGAAAATCCCGCGCGAGAACGTGGTGGTCGCGACTAAAGTATTTGGCGAAACGGGCACTGCGGGGGTGAACTCGCGCGGCAGCTCGCGCTATCACATCATCAGCAGCGTGAAGGAGAGCCTGCGCCGCCTGCAGCTGGATCATATCGATCTCTATCAGCTTCACGGTTTCGATCCGGCCACGCCGATTGAGGAGACGCTGTATGCGCTGGATAACCTGGTGCAGCACGGCCACGTGCGCTACATCGGCGTCTCGAACTGGGCGGCGTGGCAGATAGCCAAAGCGCTGGGCATTTCCGAGCGACTCGGGCTGGCGCGTTTCGCATCCCTCCAGGCGTACTACACCATCGCTGGGCGCGAACTTGAGCGCGAGCTGGTGCCGATGATGCAGAGCGAAGGCGTCGGGTTGATGGTCTGGAGCCCGCTGGCGGGCGGCCTGCTGAGTGGAAAATATGGTCGCGACGGGCAGAGCGAAGCCGGTAGCCGCCGTCTGGCGTTCGACTTCCCGCCGGTGAACAAAGATCGCGCCTTTGACTGCGTGGACGTGATGCGCGTGATTGCCGAAAGTAAGGGCGCCTCCGTGGTGCAAATCGCGCTGGCGTGGCTGCTGCACCAGAAAGCGGTGACCAGCGTCATCATTGGCGCGAAGCGCGTTGAACAGCTGGACGACAACATTGCCGCCACCGGGATCCGCTTAAGCGAAGACGAGCTTAAACAGCTGGATGCCGTCAGCGCGCTGCCGCGTGAATATCCGGGCTGGATGCTGGAGCGTCAGGGGGAGTATCGTCGCAATCAGCTTGCGCAACAATAACGCTCCTCATCCCCGGCGGCGCTTCGCCTGCCGGGGATGATATCGAAGAAATGACGATAAGCTGCTTTTGCCGATTCAACGATGGGCTGTGGCGGTAATCAGCAGCCGTCTTTGCAGGTTGCGGCTGGGTTTTGCTCAAGGACTCTTACCAGCAGGGCTCGGGGCTCTCTGACCACATCTGTTCCAATTGCCAGTACTTTGCCGTCCCTTTCCGCTGAATACTTCGCGACAACATCACCGAAAGCATTTCGCTGCAGGGCGACCTCTTGTCCTGCTTTTACCGTGTCGCCGGGTTTAACGAAAACTTCCGCAAACCCACCCGTAGTTGCTCGTATGGAACTGATAGCATTACCAATATACGTTTTATTGCTGCTGGCGGTTGCGCCGATTTTGCCTTCAATCACCTTGTAATGGATCAGTACATTGAGGGCACCCTCTAAGCCCCGGGCAATCATATCCTGCTGGTAAATCCTCGGCTCTCCCGTCTCGGCCGTTATCGCCGGGATACCATTTTGAATAAAGGTGGTTTCCATTGAGCCGGCTTCCCCGGGGTCTTTCTTAATTTGATCTGCCGGAAAAAGTTCCGCAATTGTCCGGGCATCCGCATTGCGGTAGTCGGCATAAATGAACAGCGGATAAGCCGTTCCGGTAGACTGGGTGTGATAGTCAATCGCCAGGTCGACATTCCCCTTGTAAACCTTGTTCCACATCATCCATGCCTGACGCTCAGCAGGGTTACCCGTTTCTTTTCCTGGATGGACGCGGTTGTAGTCGATCGTTTCACCCCCATCGGTTGAAACAGACCATGTCCGGGAGACTCTCTCAAGGCCAGAACGGTTTGGGCCAATGATGCCAATAACGCTGCCGTTCATTTTTTCGGGGTCCAGTTGTTCCATCACTTTTTGTACGATGCGCACGCCGTTTAGCTCATCCCCGTGGACGCCCGCCTGCAGAAGGACTTTCTTCCCGTCCGTTTTCCCTTTTGCCACCATTATGGGTACATACCAGCGCTGTCCCGTTCCGGTCTCAACCCCCTCGAACATGAAGCGATGTTGTCCGGCTGGCAGGTCTGATACATCCAGCGTAGAGATAACCGGCACTCCCTGCACTTTATCACCCGTATACACCGTTGCCGCGTGAGTCATTGAGCCGGGCAACGCTAAGCTGAGAGCGAATGCGATACGGCGAGTAGATATCTTCATGAGCGTCATTTTCCATTTGATAGGGTTGAGATTTTTATGTTCCGGCCTGAGCCGTGGTTTGTGCGCATTAAGTTAATAATGATTTTATGAGGCCAGCCAGTGGCACGTTCGGGAAATGTGATTCTGCATAGGCTAACGCTCAGGCCTAAGTAACAGGATTTCGCTATTCATTTTTCCTGCTCAGCGCTTCTTTCCGACATTCCTCACAAAAAACGATCCTCCCCTTTGATCGAAATTTCATCTTCGCCTATATGACTAGTCATGAGATTTTAAATGACTAGTCATATAGGGAGAGAGCATGAACAATTCACTGCCGGCCAACTTTTTATGGGGCAACTCGGTGTCCAGCATGCAGACGGAAGGGGCCTGGAACGAGGGTGGGAAGGGGATGTCGGTGTACGACATTCGTGAAGCCGGAGAAAACGTCTCCGACTGGAAGGTGGCAACCGACTCCTACCATCGCTACCGGGAAGATTTCGACCTGATGCAGGATCTGGGCATGAACTGCTACCGCTTCCAGATCTCCTGGAGCCGCGTCTGCCCGCAGGGCGACGGCGCGTTCAACGACGAGGGCATCGCCTTTTACGACCGCTTTATTGACGATCTCATCGCCCGCGGCATCGAGCCGATGGTCTGCCTCTACCACTTCGACATGCCGCTGGCGCTGGCGCAGGAGTACAACGGCTTCAACGATCGCCGCGTGGTGGCGGCTTTTATCCGCTACGGCAAAAAGATGATCGACTGCTTCGGCGACCGGGTAAAGTACTGGCTGACCTTTAACGAGCAGAACATCTTCCATATGCCGGAAGCGTTCCGCATTTCCGGCTATATGAAAGGCGAGAAAACCCTGCGCGAGCTGTATGAGCTTCAGCACCATGCGATGGTGGCGCACATGTCGCTGACCGAATACCTGCACCAGACTAAGCCAGGCCAGCTAATGGGCGGCATGCTGGCGCACCAGCTGATCTATCCGGCCACCTGCAAGCCGCGCGATATTTTCTGCGCCCAGCAGTATGACGAATTCCTCAACCAGAACCTGCTGCGCGTCTTTGCCGGCCAGGGCTACAGCCCGGCGGTGATGGCGGTGGTAGAGCAGGAGGGCTTCGGTGATATCTATCGCGCCGACGATCTCGCTCTGTTTGCCCGCACGAAAAATGACTTTATGGCCTTCAGCTACTACGCCAGCAAAACGCTGGACAGCGACGCGATCCCGGAAGGCACGCCGGTCAACTATTACCTGCTGCACGGTGAGAAAAATAACCCCTACCTGAAAGCCACCGAGTGGAACTGGCAGATCGACCCGCTGGGCTTTCGCACCATCATCACTCGCTATGCCAACGACTGGCGGATGCCGGTCTTCCCGATAGAAAACGGTATTGGGGTAATTGAGTCCTGGGACGGGGTTAACCCGATTGAGGACACCTACCGCATCGACTACCACCGGGCGCATATCGAGGCCATGAAGGAAGCCATGTTCGAGGATGGCGCAGAGGTCATTGGCTATCTCGGCTGGGGGTTAATTGACATTCTCAGCTCGCAGGGGGACATGCGTAAGCGCTACGGCGTGGTCTATGTCAACCGCGAGAATCACGACCTGAAAGACCTTAAGCGCGTGCCGAAGAAGAGCTACGCGTGGTTAAAACAGGTTATCCATACCAACGGACGCGAGATGTAAGCCGTACGCTGCCGGGCCGTTTTTGTGACTGATTGATGGGAACACTCCGCTATGTCTGAAGCAAAAATAACACCGCACATGCAGTCTTTTGTCGACAAATTTGTTGAGTTCTCGGCGCGCCTGGCAAACCAGGTGCACCTGCGCTCCCTGCGCGACGCCTTCGCCACGGTGATGCCGATTTTCATCCTCGCCGGTCTGGCGGTGCTGGTGAACAACGTGGTGTTCCCGTGGATTTTTGAGGGCGACACGCTCACACAGTTTAAGGTCTGGGGCGAGGCGATTATTAACGGCACGCTGAACATCGCCGCGCTGCTGCTGGCGCCGATGATTGCCTGGTCGCTGGCGCGCAACAAAGATTTCGATAATCCGGTCTCGGCAGTGGTTATCGCCGTCAGCAGCTTTATCATCATGATGCCGATGCGCTTACAGGTTACGCCCGTTGGCAGCGAGGCCACGGTGAGCGTGACGCAGGTGCTGACGTTCGCCAATATCGGCTCCACTGGGATTTTCGCCGGGGTGCTGATTGGCCTGCTTTCCACCGAGCTGTTCATCGCCATTTCACGGCTGAAGGCGCTGCACATTTCGCTCGGGGAAAACGTGCCCCCGGCGGTGAGCAAATCCTTTACCGCGCTGATCCCAACCATTCTTACCTTGTCGGTGTTCGCCGTTCTGGCGGCGCTGTTGGCGAACGTGCTGCATACGGATCTGATCCACCTCATTACGACCTTTATCCAGCAGCCGCTGCGGCTGATCAACACCAGCCTGCCGGGGACGATTTTCATCTACAGCTTCGGCAACTTTCTGTTCACGCTCGGTATTCATCAGTCGGTGGTCAACAGCGTGGTGCTTGAGCCATTCCTGCTGATTAATACCAACGAGAACATGCTGGCCTTCGCCAACGGACAGCCCATCCCGCACATCATCAACAACATTTTCGTGCCGACGTTTGGCATGGTGGGCGGTACGGGCAGCACGATCTCGCTGCTGATCGCCATCTTTATCTTCTCGCGGCAACAATCGGCGAAGCAGGTGGCGCGTCTGTCGCTGGCACCTGGCTTATTCAACATCAACGAGCCGGTGATTTTCGGCCTGCCGATCGTCTTTAACCTGCCGCTAATGATCCCGTTTGTGCTGCTGCCCGCCATCGGCATTTACTTCGCCTGGCTCTGCACCACGCTGGGGTTAATGTCCCGCTGCGTGGTGATGATCCCCTGGACCACGCCGCCGATCCTCAGCGCCTGGCTGGCGACGGCGGGGGACTGGCGCGCCGTGGTGGTCCAGTTGGCAATCATCGTATTTGGTGTATTCTTCTACCTGCCTTTCCTCAAAATTGCCGAGCGAGTGGCCTTGAAAAACAGCGGGATAGAAAACTAACAGAAAGGAAGGACGATGGCGGCGAAGTACATCACCATAGCGCGGGAAATTAAGAAACGCATTATCAGCCAGCAGTACGCCGCCAACGAACCCCTGCCGGATCAGTTTGCACTGGCGGCGGAGTTCAGTACCAGCCGGATGACTATTCAGCAGGCGATGCGCCAGCTGATCGTCGAAGGGCTGGTCTACACCCGTCAGGGGCAGGGGACGTTCATCCGCAAAAACTTCCTCCAGCTCTCGCAGTGGGATCTCTCCGGCAGCGACTACTTTGGCGCGACCAAAACCTGGGCGCATCTGGGTACGGTCACGAGCCAGGTGGTGCATTTCGAACTGCGCTTCCCGAACGAAAAAGAGCAGGCGTCGCTGATGATTAACGCCGATGCGCCGATCTACGACTTCATTCGCCTGCGTTTACTGAACGGCGAACCGATGTCGCTGGATTCCACGGTGATGCCGATGAATCTGGTGCCGGGCCTGACGAAAAACCACCTTGAAGGGTCAGTGTTTCAGTACGTTCAGGAAACCCTGGGGCTGAAAATTATGGGGTCATACCGGATCGTGCGGGCGCTAAAGCCCAGCGCGCTGGAAAGAGAGCATCTGGTCTGTGAGGAAACCGATCCGGTGCTGGAGGTGGAGCAGGTCATTTATCTGGAAGATGGCACGCCGCTGGAGTATGCGCACTGCCACTATCGCTACGACCACGGCGGGATTGTAATCGTGAACAACGGGTAAAAAAAAGCGGGCCTCGAGGCCCGCTTTTTTGATGCGCGTGGTTAGTTCAGACGCACCGGCATACCGGAACGGTTCTGAATCGCCTGGTCGACGATGGTGGTTTCCACGTCTGGCTGAGAGGTCACGGACTGCACCGCGCTGTTCAGCGTAATCGGCACGATCTCGTTGTTGTTAATCTGGTCTTCGCTGGTGGAGAGCGGGTTGTGCACTTCGATGTAGCGGCTGCCGTCTGGCTCAGACGTCGCTTTCACCGGTTCGTTGATGAACTGCACGCGCGTACCGACCGGCACGTTTTCGAACAGGAACTTGATGTCGTCGTTACGCAGGCGCACGCAGCCGTGGCTCACGCGCAGGCCGATACCGAAGTTGGCGTTGGTGCCGTGGATGGCGTAAAGACGACCAATGTACAGCGCGTACAGGCCCATCGGGTTATCCGGGCCGGCTGGCACAACGGCGGGCAGCGGTTCGCCCGCAGCGATGTATTCCGCGTGCATTTTGGCAGTTGGGGTCCAGGTTGGGCCCGCTTTCTTACGCTCTACTTTGGTGGTCCAGTTCAGCGGGGTGTCTTTGCCCAGCTGGCCGATACCGATTGGCAGCACGATAACGGTGTTGGTGCCTTTCGGGTAGTAATACAGGCGCATTTCGGCGCTGTTAATCACGATGCCTTCATGAACGGTATCCGGCAGGATCAGCTGCTGAGGAATATTCAGCACGGTACCTGCTTTTGGCAGATACGGGTCAACGCCCGGGTTCGCTTCCAGCATGTTGGACAGGCCCAGCTGGTACTGCGCGGCGAAATACTCCAGCGGCTGAGAGTTACCCTCAGGCACCGTCACCACCTGGTTTTGACCCACCAGACGGCTTCCGTCTGTCGGCAGGGGATACGTCACCGCAGACGCGGTCTTACAAAAACCTACTACGGCTAACGCCGCCGCAAAAAGCGTTGTTAATTTCATGTTCATGTTGTGCGAGGTATCTAAGCCATACAGGCGATGAGTTGATAAGTCTGAATCTGTGATGGGAGCGCATTATATGTGCATTCCCGCTAACAGGGAATTCAGATGTGTACGAAATCACATTTTTTTCGATTTTGTTAAAGTTTAGTGGATTGCCGCAACACGGGATCTCAATTCGGAATTGTGGCATAATGCCGTGTTTATCACACTTTTCGCAGGAATCTCTCCGTGTTAGTTACCAGCAACGTCACTATGCAGTTTGGCAGTAAGCCGCTGTTCGAAAACATTTCCGTCAAATTTGGCGGCGGCAACCGTTACGGCCTGATTGGTGCCAACGGTAGCGGAAAATCCACCTTTATGAAGATCCTCGGCGGCGATTTAGAGCCGACGCTGGGCAACGTGTCGCTCGATCCGAACGAGCGTATCGGTAAGCTGCGTCAGGATCAGTTCGCCTTCGAAGAGTTCACCGTGCTCGACACCGTGATCATGGGGCACGCGGAGCTGTGGGAAGTGAAGCAGGAGCGCGATCGTATCTACGGTCTCGCCGAAATGAGCGAAGAAGACGGCTATAAAGTGGCCGATCTGGAAACCCAGTACGGCGAAATGGACGGCTACTCTGCGGAAGCCCGCGCGGGCGAGCTGCTGCTGGGCGTGGGTATTCCGGTTGAACAGCATTACGGCCCGATGAGCGAAGTCGCGCCAGGCTGGAAGCTGCGCGTGCTGCTGGCGCAGGCGCTGTTCTCTAACCCGGACATCCTGCTGCTCGACGAACCGACGAACAACCTGGACATCGACACCATCCGCTGGCTGGAGCAGACGCTGAACGACCGCGACAGCACCATGATCATCATCTCGCACGACCGTCACTTCCTGAACATGGTCTGTACGCACATGGCGGATCTGGACTACGGCGAGCTGCGCGTATATCCGGGCAACTACGACGAATACATGACGGCAGCCACCCAGGCGCGTGAACGTCTGCTTGCCGACAACGCTAAGAAGAAAGCGCAGATTGCGGACCTGCAATCCTTCGTGAGCCGCTTCAGCGCTAACGCCTCTAAATCCCGTCAGGCAACATCGCGTGCCCGTCAGATCGACAAAATTAAGCTGGAAGAAGTGAAGGCCTCCAGCCGTCAGAACCCGTTCATCCGCTTCGAGCAGGACAAGAAACTGTTCCGTAACGCGCTGGAAGTTGAGGCGCTGACCAAAGGCTTTGATGAAGGCCCGCTGTTTAAAAACTTCAACCTGCTGCTGGAAGTGGGTGAGAAGATTGCCATTCTGGGCGCCAACGGCGTGGGTAAATCTACCCTGCTGAAAACCCTGGTGGGTGAACTGCAGCCGGACAACGGCACCGTGAAATGGTCTGAAAACGCGCAGATTGGTTACTACGCGCAGGACCACGAATATGAGTTCGAAAACGACCTGACCGTCTTCGACTGGATGAGCCAGTGGAAGCAGGAAGGTGACGACGAGCAGGCGGTGCGCAGCATTCTGGGTCGTCTGCTGTTCAGCCAGGACGACATCAAAAAGCCGGCCAAAGTGCTCTCCGGTGGTGAAAAAGGCCGCATGCTCTTCGGCAAGCTGATGATGGAAAAACCGAACATTCTGGTGATGGACGAACCGACTAACCACCTGGACATGGAATCGATCGAATCGCTGAACATGGCGCTGGAGATGTACCAGGGCACCCTGATCTTCGTCTCTCACGACCGTGAGTTCGTCAGCTCCCTGGCGACCCGCGTGATCGAAATTACGCCAGAGCGCGTGGTGGACTTCAGCGGTAACTACGAAGATTACCTGCGCAGTAAAGGTATCGACGGCTAAAAAAAAGCCGGGTGGCGGCTTCGCCTTACCCGGCCTACGTTCTATCCCCTCTCCTTGTGGGAGAGGGCTAGGGTGAGGGCATCAGGTCGTACTACACCACCCACTCGCCCCCTTCAACCCCGTTCACCCGCAGCGTACGTTTTTCCCCCGCTGGTAACGACACCTTCAGCGCCTTCCACGCCGGACGATAATCCCCGCGCGCGTTGACCTTCAGGTTGATGGTTGCGCCATCACACTCCATTTCCCATTCCACCCACAGCGCATTGCCCTTCTGATAGCCCCAGCTTTCACCGTCGTCTTCAAATAGCAGCCCCGTGGTTGTGCCGACGCCTTTAACCGGGAACAGCTTCAGCTCGCGGGTCGTATCTTTTTCAGCACTCACATGCGTGATGCGCTCGCTAAGCGGCAGACCGGCCCCGGCGCGCACCAGCAGCGGCAGTTTTTCCAGCGGCGCATCAAGGACGATGGATTGCCCGCCCGCATACCACGCGTGGGTGTAAAAATCGTACCAGCCCGTTTCGTTATCTGGCAGCCAGACGCGGCGCTCGCGCTGCCCGGCTTCGACGACGCTTGCCACCAGCAGGTCGCGGCCCAGCAGGAAGTCATCGCACTCTTCGAAGGTCTGCGCGTCGTGCTCGTGGTCGAGGAAGGTCGGGCGCAGCATCGGCTCGTCGTCGGCGTGCGCCTGCCAGAGCAGGGTGTAGAGATACGGCAGCAGGCGGTAGCGCAGCTCAATCGCGCCGCGAATGGCAGGCGTAACGCCCGGATACATCCACGGCTCGTTCACGGTGCGATCGTCATTCCAGGAATGGATGGTAAAGCGCGGATGCATTACGCCGTTCTGCACCCAGCGCACGAACAGCTCGGCGTCCGGCTTGTCGCCGGAGAAACCGCCCACGTCGTGACCGACGTTGAATAATCCGGACAGGCTCATGCCCAGCCCCATGCGGATGTTATAGCGCAGGGTGTCCCAGTTAGTGCGGTTGTCGCCGCTCCAGGTCTGAACGTAGCGCTGCATCCCGGCGCAGCCGGAGCGGGAGATGAGATACGGGCGTTTTTCCGGCGCAAAGCGCTGCTGCGCTTCCAGCGAGGCGCGCATCATCAGCAGCGGCATCACCGGGCGAATATGCTTGATGGCGATCTCCTTGCCGAAGCCAAAGCAGCGGGCTTCCCCGTCCCACACTTCATACTCGTTGTTATCGTTCCAGGTGGAGTCGATACCCATCTCCAGCAGCTGCGTGGTCACGCCGTTCTGCCACCACTGCACCGTCTGCGGGTTGGTAAAGTCGAGATGCGAGCCTTCGTCATCCCAGAAGCTGGAACGTTCAGGCGCGTCGGTTTCTGAATCACGGATGAACAGGCCGCTCTCCGCCACTTCACCGTAGCGGGGATGATCCTGCAGCAGGCACGGCTTGATATTGGCCGCAAGCTTCAGTCCCGCGTCGTGGAAGGCCTGGCTCATCGCCTTCGGCTGCGGCACTTTGTCGTAGTTCCAGTTGAAGACGTAGCGCTTGCCGTTGATGGAGGTATAGCCGGACGAGAGCTGGAACGAATCGCACGGAATGACGTGCTCTTCGCACAGGCGGATGAAGTTCATCAGCTGGTTTTGCGCGTCCGGCGCGTCGGTGTAGTGCATGGTCGAGCCGCTGTAGCCCAGGCTCCACTTCGGCCCAAACAGCGTTTTCCCGGTCAGGCGCACAAAGGCTTTGGTGACGTCCAGCGCGCGCGCGCCGGTAAAGAGGTAGTAATCAATATCGCCCGCTTCCGCCTGCCAGCGGCGATAGGCGGTGTGATAGTTGTCGATCTCGTTGCCCAGATCCAGCCAGCAGCTGCTCAGGTTGTCGTAAAACAGACCGTAGCTCACGTCGTCGCGGCGGGTAAGGGTGAACGGAATGTGCTTGTAGAGCGGGTCGGTGCTGGCGGCGTTATAGCCCATGGCGTCCAGGTTGCGCATCTCGTAGCGTTTGCCGTTGCGCTGCAGATCGCCCGCTTTCTCACCCAGGCCGTAAAAACGCTCGTCCTTACGGCGGCTGAGATAGTGCGCCACGCCGTCGCCGTGGGCGTTCAGCAGGTAGGCGCTGGTCGGGCGATCCTGGACCAGCGGCTGCCATTCGCCCGCATCATTACGGTAGTGCCACTCCAGCCACAGGGGCTGGTGGACGGTCACGCGCAGCTGCTCGGTTGCCACCGTCACTGCGTCATCCTGCTGCGTCAGGGTCCAGGCCGGGCAGGAGAAACCGCTCAAGTCGTCACGACGGCGGCCTTCCCACGGCACGTCTTGTTCCGGGGCGATGCTCCAGGTGCGGTCCAGCGCCAGCTCGCCTTTGCGTTTGATCAGCACGCGGAACAGGTTCTGTTCCAGCACGTACAGGCACAGGCGGTGCTGATTATCGACCAGCAGCTCCAGATGATTCGCAGACTGCTTATCGACGGTCCAGTTTTTCAGGGTTTTCATATGCAATACATCCACTATCAGGCGCGCTTGGCGCGACGTTCAGCAATAAATGCCACCAGGAAGAGAGCGCCAATCAGGTCAAAGAAGCCCATGGCAATAAAGAGCGGGTTGAAGCCGATTTTGTCGGCGGTCACCCCGATTAATAGCGAGAACAGGAAGCTGGCGATCCACGCCGCCGAGCCGCGCATGCCGTTGACGGTCGCCATCTGGCCCTTATCGAAGGACTCCACCACCAGCGCGCTCAGCATGCAGGAGATAATCTGGTGCCCGAAGCCGCCGATGGAGATCAGTACGATGGTGATATACGGGTCGCGGGTCACGGCGACGATGGCCAGAGAAATCATCAGAAACGCGCCGGTGACAGAGCTTGCCACCACCGAGTTCACGCGGGAGCAGCCGAACCAGCGGGTGTACAGACGCGTCAGGTAGCCGCTTGCCACGCTGCCGAGGTCGGCGGCGAGGAAGGGCAGCCAGGCAAACATCGCAATCTGCTTCAGGTCCATGCCGTGCTCTTTAGCGAGGTACAGCGGCACCCAGAAGCTCAGCACCGCCCAGGCGGGTTCTGCCATAAAGGCCGGGATGGCGATACCGTAGAAGCGTTTGTTTTTCGAGACGGTTTTCAGCGCGGTCAGGAAGGGCAGCTTGACCGGTGCGGGTTCGTTATCCTGCTTAATAAACGCCAGCTCGTCGCGGCTCAGGTTCGGGTGCTGTTCCGGGTTGTGGTAGAACGCCCACCAGAGGATCACCCACAGCAGCGCCAGCACGCCGGTAAACATAAACGCGCCCTGCCAGCCGAACGACGCGTGAGCAAAGTAGATGATAGGCGGGGCCAGCATCGCGCCGATGGAGAAGCCCACGCCTGCCCAGCCGGCGGCAACGGGACGTTCCGATTTCGGGAACCATTCGCCGATGGTTTTGGCATTCGCTGGCGTGGCGGCAGCTTCGGAAGCACCCATAAAGAAGCGCAGAATCGCCAGGTGCAGCCAGCTTCCGGCGCCCGCGTGGAAGATACACATCAGCGCCCAGATCCCGGCGCAGACCATAAAGCCAATCTTCAGGCCGATAACGTCGATCAGCCAGCCGCACAGGGGCTGGAAAATGGTGTAGGCGATCTGAAACGCGCCGACTATCCAGGAGTACTGCTCGGTGGTGATCCCGAGGCTCTCTTTCAGTTCCGGGGCGAGGATCCCAAGTGAGTTACGGGTGATGTAGTTAACGGTGACGCCAAGTAAAAACAGCACCAACACGTACCAGCGCAAATTCTTAATGACGCGACGTGTTTTGCTTGTCGCAACGGTGTTATTGATGTCCTGACTCATTTTACTCTCCACAAGACGGACGGTAAGGGGACGGAGGTTCAGGTGTCACACAGATTGTTATGCCTTTGATTTCTATCCGCTTAGAATGCTCAAGTTGCTATACAACTAGTATGGAAGCTGTGTGACAAGTTCACCTTAGGGAAGAAAATGAGAGGGCAAAAGTGGATTTTGTGCAAAATTTCTCATAACTGACGTAAACCCTCTGGCATGATGGTCTTTATGTCAGTTATTGCCTGATGAACACGCTATGAAAATTTTTTCATTTCGCAAATGGAGCCAGATCACAAAATGGACAAAAGGCTAAAAATCACCGAAATCGCCGCCCGTACCCAGCTCTCCATCAGTACGGTTTCCCGTGTGCTGGCAGGCAAAGCGAATACCAGCGAAAAGGCGCGGGCTAAGGTGCTGGCGTGCGCGCGGGAGCTGGGGGTAATGGACGGCATGGCGGCGGGGCGTCTGCTGCTTAACAGCCTGGTGGTTTTTGCCCCTCAGCGTGCCTTCGACGAGCGGTCCGACATCTTTTACTATCGCGTGATCCAGAGCGTGAGCAAAGGGCTTGCCTCGCACGAGGTTCGGCTGCGCTACTGCGCGCTGGAGGAGAACGACAGCGACGCCCAGATTTTTCTGGCACGCATGAACGAGCCGGATACCCAGGCGGCCATTCTGCTCGGTATCGACGATCCGCATATCCACGATCTGGCGGTGGATGTGGGGAAACCCTGCATGCTGATTAACTGCCGGGACCGCCGCATGCGCCTGCCTGCCGTTGCCCCGGATCACCGTGCTATTGGCGAGCGGGCGGCGGAGTACCTGTTCGAGATGGGGCACCGCGAGGTGATGAACGTGCTGTGCCTGCGTCGCTACACCATGGAGCTGCGCCTGGCGGGGATCCGCGACGCGTGGCACGCTCATAATCTCAGGTTTAACGACAGGCGCGATCTGCTGGTGGTGCCAAGCTTCAGCGCCAGAGAGACGGAGCAACTGGTGAGCGAGTGGCTTAACCAACAGAAGGGAAAAGACCTGCCGACGGCGTTCCTGGTAGGCGGGGACTTTATGGCGGCAGGCACCATCAGCGCGCTGCAAAATCACGGTCTGCGCGTGCCGCAGGACGTCTCGGTGATGAGCATTGACGGCTTTAATCTGGCGGCGATTCAGGATGTGCCCTTAACGGCGGTGCATGTTCCCCGCGACGAGCTGGGAACGGAAGCGGTGCATATGCTCCAGCAGCGGCTGATGCGCCCGGACGCGCCGGTAGGAACATTGCTGCTGAACGGCACGCTGGCCGTGCGGGAATCGGTACGGCGGATACGTCAGGGGAAACGACGCACCGCCGTGGAGCGGGAAGGGCTGTACGACAGTTAAGCCATGCCCAGCGCGCGCTTGCCGTGGATATTGAGATCGTTCACGGTAAAACGGTCCTGCCAGCTTTTTTCATAATCCTCGCGCGGGAAGTCTCCCGGCGACGCGCCGGTTTCCAGCGCTTCCTTGACCTTTTTCGCATAGGCGAGGTTCTTCTCGCACATTGGCGCGGCGGGGATGTACATCACGTTGCCCCAGCCCTGCTGATTTTCCACCGGCGCGACGGAGTGGATCACGTCGCAGTGCCACCACACGGAATCACCGGCTTCCAGCGCCGGAATACTGGTCAATGCTTCGATAAGCAGCGGGTGCCACTTCTCGGAAATCGGCAGCACGCGCCCCGGCGCCACGCCGCACAGTTCGTCTTCTGGCACGTCGTCCAGCAGAGGACGCAGCAGAATGTAGGCCATTGCTTCCGGGATCGGCACCACGTGCAGCAGCCCCTGGCCGGGGATCATGTCCGACAGCGCCGTCCAGCCCTGGAAGGTGCGGAACACCGAGCACTTGGTGGTGTTATCCACGGTGTATTCTTCCACTTCAGTACGGTGCGCGGCGTTCCACGGATCGTATTTCTCGACGTTGCCGTCAAACACGCGGGCAAACACCTGCTGGTAAGCCGGCAGCAGCCAGCGCTCCAGCGCGCCGGAATCGGTATGCGCCCCCAGCCCTTTGGAGGTGGTTCCCGGCGGACGGCGGCGAATGCGGTCCGGATAAATCACGCTGACGTCAGGGTTAAACCACTGCTTGCCGTTGCTCTCGAATGTCCATAAACGGTTCAGGAACGACTGCACCTGCGCCATCGCTTCACTCTGGCGCGCCTGCATTTGCGCCTGGGACCAGTAGATCGGGTAAATCTCCGGGCGGGAGGCGGTTAAGGTGCCGAAGAAGTTGTCGCCCGGCCCTTTGTACACCTCGTCAAACTTGTTCAGATCGAGGTAGTCGAGCATCGACCGATCCCACGCCAGCGCCTGCTCGCGGGGGAAGTGACCTTTAATCACCGCGCAGCCGCGGCGCTTAACGGCCTCGCGCTGAGCGTCGGTAATCGTGCCGTTTTTCACATCTGCAAACGGAATCACCGGCCAGACGGATTCGCCTTTATTTTTCAGGGCGTTGATCTCCGCCACGCGGGTGGCGATTTTATCGCTGAGCTTGCCGAACACCGCCTGCACGTCGCCGATCTGCGCGCGTAACTCACGTTTTAACTGACGGATTGCCGCTTTATGGTCCGCCGGCAAGGTTTCACTGGTAAAGGTCATAACTGCCTCGCATCTTTCATTCGAAAGTAAAAATGTCTACAAGTGATACTTTAAGTTAAAAATAAGTTAATGCAAGTTTAAAAACTTGACGCAAGCCACAGGTCGAAAAAAGAGTGAGAGGCCGGAGCGGGGCTCCGGCGAGGAAAGGATCAGACGTCGAAAGGAGAGTGGTTGTCGAGCACGGCCTGAATGACGTTCAGCGCGCCCTGATGGTTGTTATCGTCGGTGCTGTAGCGGCTAATGTCTTTAATGCTCTGCGCCGCATTGCCCATCGCAAAAGAGTATTTCACCAGCTTCAGCATTTCCGCGTCGTTGCCGCTGTCGCCAATGCCGACGCACTCCTGCGGGGAGATTTTCCAGCGTTTCAGCAGGCGGCTAATGCCGTTGGCTTTGTGCAGGCCGGGGATAATCAAATCGACAAAACCGAAACCGCTGGTGACCGGCTTCATGATGCCGTCCAGGGAGACGTGCAGTTTATCGACCAGGTTCGGGATATCGCTGTCCGGCAGGTTCAGGGAGAACTTAAACAGCACGTCGTCGATTTCGCGGTAATCGCTGATGCGTTTTAAGCGGTGATAGTGCTTTGACATCAGCGCCACGAAGGCGTCCGGGGCTTTGTCGCTGACGTAGGCGCTCTCCAGACCGCAGGCTACAAAGTTCAGCCCTTTGTCTTTCAGCAGTTCGCCAATAACGATCTGCGACTCATGGCGGGTCAGCTCGCCGTGGAAAACCTGCTCGCCGTGGTCGAACACCAGCGCGCCGTTCTCCGCCACGAAGGAGATCTGCTCTTTCAGCTCGGGGAAGAAGGAGATGAGCTGGTAATACTGGTTGCCGCTGGCGACAACGAATTCAATATCGCGGGATTTAAGCTGCTCAAACTGTGCCTGGAAGCGGTCACGATCGTACTGCTTGGCATCATCAAGGAAAGTTCCGTCCATATCGGTGACGATAACTTTAACGGTCATACTGTGCTCCTGGGTCACTGCGTTTTGAAACATTCTAATAACAAGGTGACGGGGAGCACAAATTTAATTTCATTCGAAAGTAAAAGCAAAACGGCAACCGAGGTTGCCGTTTTTAGTGTTTTCTCCCTCTCCCATGGGGAGAGGGGATACACCGTTACAGCGTATGCTCAGTACGGGCGATAATATCGTCCTGCGCATCCGGCGACAGGGCGGTGAAGAACGCCGAGTAACCCGCAACGCGTACCACCAGGTCACGATACTGGTCAGGGTGTTTCTTCGCTTCCAGCAGCGTTTCGCGCGAGACGATGTTGTACTGAATATGCCAGCCCTTGTGCACCTCGAAGAAGGTACGCAGCAGTACCATCAGCTTCTGTCGGTCGCTGTCGTTTTCCAGCGTCGACGGGTTCAGCTTCTGGTTAAGCAGCACGCCGCCAAGAATCGCTTCCGTCGGCAGTTTACCCACGGAGCCAATCACCGCCGTCGGGCCGAGGTGGTCCGTACCGGAGGCCGGGCTAGCCCCTTCTGCCAGCGGGGTGTGGGCCTTACGTCCGTCCGGCGTGGCCATCGTTGCCGCGCCGAACGGAACGTTAGCGGAGATAGACGACGTGCCCGCGTAGTAGTTACCGCCAATCGGGCCGCGGCCGTAGCGCGGGTTGTGGTACTGCTTCAGCTCCTCAATGTAGGTTTCGTAAGCACGGGTCAGCAGCATGTCCACGCTGTCGTCATCGTTGCCGTACTTCGGCGCACCGTTGATCAGGCGCTGGCGCAGCTGCTCGTGGGTCAGCCCGTCGAAGTCATCCGCCAGCGCCGCCGCCAGCTGCTGCTGGCCGATGACGCCCTGCTCAAAGACCAGCTTTTTCACCGCTGCCAGGCTGTTGCCGAGGTTGGCGATACCCACCTGCAGGCCGGAGACCCAGTCATACTTCGCGCCGCCCTGCTTAATGCTTTTCGCGCGTTCGATGCAGTCGTCCACCAGCGCCGAGCAGAGAATGTCGTGGACGTTCTCCTCCAGCATGGTGTCTACCACGTACTCAATTTCGATAGATTTGCGGGTGTAGTAGCGGATCTGGCTGTCCCACGCTGCCATCACCTCGTCGAAGTTATCGAAGTTACCGGCAGAGAGCGCTTTTTCCTGCGGCAGGAACACCTTGCCGCTGGTGGCGTCGCGGCCGCCTTCCAGCGCCGCCAGCATGACGCGGGCAAAGTTGATAAAGCTCATGCCGGTGCAGCGGTAGCCCCACTTGCCGCCTACCGCGGTTTCGATGCAGCCGATGGCCGCGTAGTCGTAGGCATCGTCGCGCTCCACGCCAAGCTTGATAAATTCCGGGATCACAATTTCATCGTTGTTAAATGCCGGCATCCCGAAGCCGCAGCGGATCACCTGCACGCAGGCGTCGAGGAAGTCGTTGCTCATGCCCGCGTGGTAGCGCACGCTCAGGTTTGGCTGGGTGGAGCGCAGGCGACCGCAGGACTCCAGAATCGCGTAGGAGAGCGGGTTCACCGCGTCCATCGGCTCGCCGTTAACCAGCTTCTGACCACCAATGGTGACGTTCTGGTACAGCGGGCTACCGGCGGAGGCCTTGGAGTGCGAGCCGGAGCGGATCTTGTTCACTTCCAGCAGCTTCAGCCAGCAGCTGTGCAGCAGCTCGATGGCGTGCTCGCGATCCAGGCTCTGGTCCAGCTCCACGTCGCGGCGATAGTACGGATAGAGATACTGGTCCATACGGGCGAAGGAAACGGAGTGGCCGTTGGACTCAATCTGCAGGATCAGCTGAATGAAGTAGCACAGCTGCAGCGCCTGCCAGAAGGTTTTTGGCGGCTCGTGGGCAATCACGTCGCAGTTTTCTGCCATCGCCAGCAGCTCGTCGCGGCGGCTTTCGCGGGTTTCCGTAGACGCCATCTCACGCGCCAGGTCGGCGAAGCGTTTGATGTGCAGGCTGACGGCTTCCAGCACGATATCAATTGCCTTCAGGAACTGATCGCCGTGCAGGTCTTCCAGCACCGTCAGGTTGATGCGCGAGCGGCGCTCGTCCACTTTGGCGCGCAGGCCGTCGAGACCTTTCTCCAGCACCAGCGGGAAGTTTACCGCCAGGTGCGCGTCGCCGGAGGTCATGTTGCCTTCGGCTTTGATGATGCCGGTTTCCAGCAGGCCTTTCTGCTCGTCGGTGAACATGCCGTAGCAGCGGTCCTGCACCGTCTGGCCGCGCCACCACGGGCAGATTTCATGCAGCACACGCTTGTTTTCTTCGCTCACCGCGAAGTCCGCACCCGGACGGTCCGCCAGATCGTCAATCTCTTTCTCAATCCAAGAGACGGTATATTCCGGGAAGATCGGCGCGGCGCGCACTTCGCTTGCCTGGTTGCCGATAATCAGCTCGTCGTGCTTGATCCAGATGGTGCGTTCCGCCAGGTGATGTGCCAGCGCCAGCGCGCGACGCACCGGGATCGGCTTGTCCATGTGCTGCTGGTACATTTCGGTGTAATGCTGCGCGCGCTCGGTACAGACCGGCGGCTTGACGATATGCACCAGCGCCATTTTATGGGCTTTAATACGTTCGCTGAGGGTGTTGAGATTCAGGGTGGTCATAGGTTTATCCTCGTAAGGTCGCGGTTAACCCTTTCTGGCAGGCGTACTGCTGCGCGAAATCCAGCAGGGCAGGGTTATCCAGCGGTTTGTCAGGGGCAGAGTAGGGTTGGCTGAGCAGGGTGTATTTGTTCATGCCCAGCGTGTGATACGGCAAAAAATGAATATCATCGACGCCGAGTTCGTCGGCGGCGAAGTTGGTAATGGCTGTGATGGACGCTTCATCGGCGTTAAAGCCCTGGATCAGCGGCACGCGGATGGTGATCTTTTTCCCGGCAGCAGCGAGGCGCTTCAGGTTGTCCAGGATTCGTTTGGCCGAACCGTCGGTCCACTGTTTGAACACCGCTCCGTCGACGTGCTTAAGGTCGGCAAGGAACAGATCGACGTACGGTAATGACGGCTCGATATAGTGCCACGGCACGTGAAGGCAGGTTTCGACGGCGGTGTGGATACCCTGTTCGTGGCTGGCCTTGAACAGGGCGTGCGCCAGCTCCGGGTTCATAAACGGCTCGCCGCCGGAGAGGGTGATCCCGCCGCCGCTGCGGTCATAAAAGGGTTTGTCGCGCAGCACGGTGGCCATGATCTCGTCCACCTGCTTCTCTTCACCGCAGACGGTCAGCGCCTGCGTCGGGCAGCAGTCGGTGAGGGCGTTAAGCGTCTCTTCACTCAGCTTTTCGCGGTGGATGACCAGGCCATTGAGCGCGCGTTCGATACAGCCCGGTGCCGCCAGATGACACAGGTCGCAGCCTTCCAGACACAGGCGCGCGTCAAACAGCACGTCCCGGCTGCGCGAGCGGCTTTCCGGGTTCTGGCACCAGCGACAGCCCAGCGAGCAGCCTTTCAGGAACACCACGGTTCGAATACCGGGGCCGTCGTGGGTGGAATAACGCTGAATATTGAAGATCATATTTTTGCCTTCAAGTTGCATATGAAGATTAAATTACTTTCGAATGAAAGTTATCTTGATGCAGGTCAACTCTTGAGCAGGTTTTGTCGTGATAGGGTAAGTGCAGGCTAATTTTGAGGGTGACACCATGGAACTTTATCTCGACACATCTGACGTTGCGGCAGTCAAAAAGCTGGCGCGTATCTTCCCGCTGGCGGGCGTGACCACCAACCCAAGCATTGTGGCGGCAGGAAAAACGCCGCTAGATGAGCTGCTGCCCGCGCTGCACGACGCGTTGGGCGGTAAGGGCCGTCTGTTTGCGCAGGTAATGGCAACCACCGCCGAAGGGATGGTGGAAGACGCGCGCAAGCTGCGCGCTATCATTAACGACCTGGTGGTGAAAGTGCCGGTAACCGCAGAAGGGCTGGCGGCCATTAAGATGCTGAAAGCGGAAGGGATCCCGACGCTGGGCACGGCGGTGTACGGCGCCGCGCAGGGGATGCTGTCCGCCCTGGCCGGAGCTGAGTATGTGGCCCCTTACGTTAACCGCGTGGACGCGCAGGGCGGGGACGGGATCCAGACCGTTGTGGAATTACAGCAGTTGCTGACGCTGCATGCCCCGCAGTCCAAAGTGCTGGCCGCGAGCTTTAAAACCCCGCGTCAGGCGCTGGACTGCCTGCTGGCAGGGTGCGAGTCCATCACGCTGCCGCTGGACGTCGCGCAGCAGTTTATTACTTCCCCTGCGGTGGATGCCGCGATCGTGAAGTTTGAGCAGGACTGGCAGGGGGCGTTTGGACGGACGTCTATCTGACGGGTGCGGCCTGATGCCCTCACCCCAACCCTCTCCCACAGGGAGAGGGAGCAAACACTAAAACGGCAACCTGAAGGTTGCCGTTTGCTTTAACCTCCGCACACCTCACACACCGGATTACGCATCAGCTTCATCTCGCGGAACTGACAGGTCATCGCGTCATACATCACGATTTTCCCCGCGGCAGGCGTGCCGTAGTGTGCCAGCACTTTGATCGCTTCCATTGCCTGCAATGAGCCAATCACGCCGACGAGCGGTGCCATCACGCCCGCCTCGACGCAGGTCAGCGCATTCTCGCCAAACAGACGGCTCAGGCAGCGGTAGCAGGGTTCACCATCCGCGTACGTGAAGACGCTGATTTGCCCCTCCATGCGGATTGCCGCGCCGGAGACCAGCGGGGTTTTGTGGGCAAAACAGCCCGCGTTCAGCTGGTTACGGACGGCGACGTTATCGGTGCAGTCGAGCACCAGATCGTGCTGCGCAATCTGCGCGAACAGCGCGTCGTCATCCAGCATCGCGTCAATCAGTGTGAACTGAACGTTGGGGTTGATGCGCGCCAGCGCCGTGCGGGCAGAGTCTACTTTCGGCTGGCCAACCGTCGCGTCGCTGTGCAGTGTCTGGCGCTGCAGGTTGGACACCGAGACGGTATCGAAATCCAACAGCGTCATCCTGCCCACGCCCGCCGCCGAAAGATACTGCGCGGCGGCGCAGCCCAGCCCGCCGAGACCGACGACCAGCACTTTGGCTGCCTTAAGCGCTTCCTGGCCCTCAAAGTCAAACCCGCGCAGCACGATCTGGCGGTTGTAGCGCATCATCTCCTGGTCGCTCAGCTCCACCGTCATGTCAGCCTCCGAACAGGTGGTTAAAGCGCTCAACCTCAACCCATTCGCCTGCTTCTACATTGCCGCGCTCGCGCTCCAGCACGATGAAGCAGTTACCCAGACTGAAGGAGCTGAAAATGTGCGAGCCCTGGTGCCCAGTGGTGCTCACTTCCATTTCACCGTCGGCGTTGCGCGCCAGAATGCCGCGCTGGAAATCGAGACGACCCGGTGATTTTTTCAGGCGCGTAGCGGCACGCACGCGCAGGCGTTCCGGCAGCGGGCTGGCTTTGTTGCCGGAAAGCTTCGCCAGCAGCGGGATCGCCAGCTGGTAGAAGGTGAGTGCCGCAGAGACCGGGTTACCCGGCAGGCCGCAGAACCAGCTGTGCGGAAGCTTGCCAAACGCGAACGGTTTGCCCGGCTTAATCGCCAGCTTCCAGAAGGCGATTTCGCCCAGCTCTTCAAGAAGGGTTTTGGTGTAATCCGCTTCGCCCACGGAGACGCCGCCGGAGCTGATGACCACGTCGGCGGATTTATCCGCCTCGATAAACGCCGCGCGCAGTTTTTCCGGGTCGTCTGGAATGATGCCGAGGTTAATCACCTCGCAGCCCAGCTGCTCCAGCATCAGGTGTACCGCCAGGCGGTTGGTGTCATAAATCTGGCCGTCCTGCAGCGGCTGGCCCGGAAGCTGCAGCTCGTCGCCGGTGGAGAAGACCGCCACGCGCACCTTGCGGACAACGTCAACTTCGGCGATGCCGAGCGACGCCAGCACCGGCAGTTCACCTACCGTCAATTTCTGCCCGGCGGCAAAAACGGTCGCGCCGAGGGTGATGTCTTCGCCCGTGCGGCGGATGTTCTGGCCCGCTTTAACGTTCGCGGTAAAACGCACCCCGTCGTCGGTCTGCTCGGTCTCTTCCTGCATCACCACGGCGTCGCAGCCCTGCGGAACCGGCGCGCCGGTCATGATGCGCACGCAGGTGCCCGCAGGCCATTCGCTGCCAAACGGCTGGCCCGCAAAGGCTTTACCCGCCACCGGCAGGGCGTTACCCGTCTGGAGATCCGCCAGGCGCACCGCGTAACCGTCCATCGCGGAGTTATCGAACCCCGGCACGTTCATCGGCGAGACGATATCGCGCGCGGCAATACGACCAAAACAGCGCACAAGCGGCAGCGTCTCAACGTCATGCAGCGGAGAAATACGGTCAAGCATCTGCGAGAGTGCCGTCTCAAGCGGCATCAGTCCGGCGGTAAAATCCATGGTGGGCTCCTGCGGAGTAACAACGAAAGCGCCCATTATGGCAGAAAAGTGCGGCTAACTGTATGACCCGATGGGTGTACGCTTTACATCACTGTTGCGTCTTTCTATATTCAAAAATCATCTGAAGTTTCATCGACGATAATGATATTTATAGAAAAAGCCGCGAATCAGGCTAACGGGTGATGCGAATGGTTAATGCGGTAATCGCAATTCATGGCGGCGCAGGGGCAATCACCCGTGCACAGCTCAGTCCCGAGCAGGAAAAGCGCTACATTGACGCGCTGTACGCCATTGTGGAAACGGGCCAGAAAATGCTGGAAGCGGGCGAGAGCGCGCTGGATGTGGTCACCGAGGCGGTGCGCCTGCTGGAAGAGTGTCCGCTCTTTAATGCCGGAATAGGTTCGGTCTTTACCCGGGATGAAACCCACGAGCTGGACGCCTGCGTGATGGACGGCGTCACCCTGAAGGCGGGCGCCGTGGCGGGCGTGAGCCATCTGCGAAATCCGGTGCTGGCGGCGCGTATGGTGATGGAGGAGAGCCCGCACGTTCTGCTGGCGGGCGCTGGGGCGGAAAAATTTGCCTTTGAGCACGGAATGGAACCGGTATCGCCGGATCTGTTTTCCACGGAAGAACGCTATCAGCAGCTGCTGGAAGCCCGTACGGCGGGCATAACGCAGCTTGACCATACTGCGCCGCTGGATGAAACCACCAAAATGGGCACGGTCGGCGCGGTGGCGCTCGATAAAGCCGGTAACCTCGCGGCGGCGACGTCAACGGGCGGCATGACCAACAAGCTGCCGGGACGCGTCGGCGACAGCCCGCTGCCCGGCGCGGGCTGCTATGCCAATAACGCCACGGCGGCGGTGTCGTGTACCGGCACCGGGGAAGTGTTTATTCGCGCCCTCGCGGCCTACGACATCACCGCGCTGATGGATTACGGCGGTTTAAGCCTGAGCGAGGCCTGCGAGCGCGTGGTGATGGAAAAATTACCTGCCCTGGGCGGCGTCGGCGGGCTGATTGCGGTCGATCGTGAGGGCAACGTGGCCCTGCCGTTCAACAGCGAAGGCATGTACCGCGCCTGGGGTTATGCCGGTGATGAGCCGAGCACGGGCATCTATCGTGAATAAGGGGGCAGCGCGTGCCGCACACTGAAGAACTGGACAACCGCGAGGTGCTGGCTGTCCATCAGCTGAATATTGCGTTTCAGGAAGAGCGGCAGTTCATCCCCGCAGTACAGAATTTATCGTTCTCGCTCAGGCGCGGCGAGACGCTGGCGATTGTTGGCGAGTCCGGCTCCGGTAAATCGGTCACCGCGCTGGCGCTGATGCGCCTGCTGGAACAGACGGGCGGGCAAATCAGCAGCGAGAAAATGCTCCTGCGCCGCCGTAACCGTCAGGTCATCGATTTAAACGAGCTGAGCGGCGCGCAGATGCAGGGCGTGCGCGGGGCGGATATCGCGATGATATTCCAGGAGCCGATGACCTCCCTGAACCCGGTGTTCCCGGTCGGGGAACAAATTGCCGAGTCCATCCGGCTGCATCAGGGGCTGAGCGGCGATGAGGCGCTTAAAGAGGCCCGACGGATGCTGGAGCTGGTGCGCATTCCGGAGGCGCAGGCCATTCTGGGGCGTTACCCGCATCAGCTTTCCGGCGGCATGCGCCAGCGGGTGATGATTGCCATGGCGCTCTCCTGCCGTCCGGCGGTGCTGATCGCCGATGAGCCGACGACGGCGCTGGACGTGACGATTCAGGCGCAGATCCTGCAGCTCATCAAAGTGCTGCAGCAGGAGATGGAGATGGGGGTGATTTTCATCACCCACGATATGGGCGTAGTGGCTGACATCGCCGATCGGGTGCTGGTAATGCACAAGGGCAATGCTGTGGAAACCGGTGCGGTCGAGCAGATTTTCCATGCCCCCGAGCATCCTTACACCAAAGCGCTGCTGGCGGCGGTGCCGCGGCTTGGGGCAATGAACGGCAGCGATTTGCCGCGTCGTTTTCCGCTGATTTCCCTGGAGGCGACAGAGCCGCAGGAGGATGAAGGCGAGCAGGACACCGTGGTGTCGGGCAAACCGATACTCGAAGTGCGCAATCTGGTGACCCGCTTTCCGCTGCGCAGCGGAATTTTCAACCGCCTGAAGCGCGAAGTGCATGCGGTGGAAAACGTCAGTTTCGATCTCTGGCCGGGTGAAACGCTGGCGCTGGTAGGAGAGTCCGGCTGCGGGAAATCCACCACCGGGCGGGCGCTGCTCAGGCTTGTGGAGACCCAGGAGGGGACGATAACCTTTAACGGTGAACGTATCGACACTCTGCCAGATAATAAATTACAGGCGATACGGCGAGATATTCAGTTTATCTTCCAGGATCCGTATGCCTCTCTCGACCCGCGCCATACGGTAGGGTACTCAATTATGGAGCCGCTGCGGGTGCATAACCTGCTCGACGGCGAGGCGGCGCAGCGTCGCGTGGCCTGGCTGCTGGAGCGCGTTGGCCTGAAGCCGGAACACGCCTGGCGTTATCCGCACGAGTTTTCCGGCGGGCAGCGGCAGCGTATCTGCATCGCCCGCGCGCTGGCGCTGAACCCGAAGGTGGTGATTGCGGATGAGTCCGTCTCGGCGCTGGATGTCTCGATCCGGGCGCAAATTATCAACTTACTGCTGGATTTACAGCGGGATATGGGCATTGCCTTCCTGTTTATCTCGCACGATATGGCGGTGGTAGAGCGTATCAGCCACCGCGTGGCGGTGATGTTTATGGGGCAGATCGTGGAGATTGGCCCGCGAAGGGCGGTGTTTGAGAACCCGCAGCACCCCTACACCCGCAAGCTTATTGCGGCGGTGCCGGTTGCCGATCCCGCGCACCGCCACGGCCAGCGCGTGCTGCTGCAGGATGAGATGCCGAGCAACATTCGTAAACGCGGCGAAGCCGTGGAGCGCGTCACGCTGCGTGAGGTTGGTCCGGGCCACTTCGTGGCTCCGCCGCGCCAGGACAATGCCTTCTCACGGTTATAACTTACAACAGGCAGGAGAACACAATGGTTACATTTGTAGCGCGTAAATGGTTGTTAGCCGCGAGCGTGACGGCAGCCCTGGCCGCTGCCCCCGCGTTCGCCGCCAAAGACGTGGTGGTTGCCGTCGGCTCCAACTTCACCACGCTCGATCCGTACGACGCCAACGACACGCTCTCCCAGGCGGTGGCGAAATCGTTCTATCAGGGGCTGTTTGGTCTCGACAGAGAGATGAAGCTGAAAAATGTGCTGGCGGAGGGGTACACCGTATCCGACGACGGGCTGGTCTATACCATCAAGCTCCGTTCCGGCGTGAAGTTTCAGGACGGGACTGATTTCAATGCGGAGGCGGTAAAGGTCAACCTCGACCGTGCCAGCAATCCTGAAAACAGCCTCAAGCGCTATAACCTGTATAAAAATATCGCCAGCACCGAGGTAGTCGACCCGGCAACGGTAAAAATCACCCTGAAAGAGCCATTCTCCGCGTTTATCAATATTCTGGCGCATCCGGCGACGGCGATGATCTCGCCCGCCGCGCTGAAAAAGTACGGTAAAGAGATCGGCTTCCACCCGGTGGGAACCGGGCCGTACGAGCTGCTCACCTGGAACCAGACCGATTTTGTGAAGGTGAAAAAATTCGCGGGATACTGGCAGCAGGGGCTGCCGAAGCTGGACACCATCACCTGGCGTCCGGTGGTGGATAACAACACCCGCGCGGCAATGCTGCAAACCGGCGAGGCGCAGTTTGCCTTCCCCATCCCGTATGAGCAGGCCGCCATTCTGCAGAAAAACAGCAAGCTGGAGCTGGTTGCCAGCCCGTCTATCATGCAGCGCTACATCAGCATGAACGTCACGCAGAAGCCGTTCGATAACCCGAAGGTGCGTGAAGCCATCAACTATGCCATTAACCGTCAGGCGCTGGTGAAGGTCGCTTTTGCGGGTTATGCCACCCCGGCCACCGGCGTGCTGCCGCCGTCTATCGCGTATGCGCAAAGCTATCAGCCGTGGCCGTACGATCCGGCTAAAGCGCGCGAGCTGCTGAAAGAGGCGGGTTTCCCGAACGGCTTCAGCACCACGCTGTGGTCGTCGCACAATCACAGCACCGCCCAGAAGGTGCTGCAGTTCACCCAGCAGCAGCTGGCGCAGGTGGGGATTAAGGCGCAGGTCACCGCGATGGATGCCGGGCAGCGTGCGGCAGAAGTGGAGGGGAAAGGGCAGAAAGAGAGCGGCGTGCGGATGTTCTACACCGGCTGGTCGGCCTCGACCGGTGAAGCCGACTGGGCGCTGTCGCCGCTGTTCGCCTCGCAGAACTGGCCGCCAACCCTGTTCAACACCGCGTTTTACAGCAATCCGCAGGTGGACAAAGACCTGGCCGATGCCCTGAAAACCACCAAACCGGAAGAGAAAGCCCGCCTCTACAAGGACGCGCAGGACATTATCTGGAAAGAGTCGCCGTGGGTACCGCTGGTGGTGGAGAAACTGGTCTCAGCCCATAACAAAGCGCTGACCGGGTTCTACATCATGCCGGACACCGGCTTTAGCTTTGACGATGCGGATTTAAAATAAACCTCATGCTGAATTATGTTTGTAAACGTCTGCTGGGGCTTATCCCGACGCTGCTGATAGTGGCGGTGCTGGTGTTTTTGTTTGTACACATGCTGCCGGGCGATCCGGCGCGTCTGGTAGCCGGGCCCGAAGCGGATGCCACCGTCATTGAGCTGGTGCGTAAACAGCTGGGCCTCGACCAGCCGCTGTATATGCAGTTTCTGCACTATATGTGCAACGTTCTGCAGGGCGATTTTGGTATTTCAATGGTGTCGAGGCGCCCGGTGTCGGAGGAGATTGCCAGCCGCTTTATGCCCACGTTCTGGCTAACGATTGCCAGCATGGGCTGGGCGGTGGCGTTTGGGCTGGGCGCGGGGATTATTGCGGCCGTCTGGCGCAACCGCTGGCCGGACAAGCTCGGCATGGCCCTGGCGGTGACCGGCATCTCCTTCCCGGCGTTCGCGCTGGGGATGCTGCTGATGCAAATCTTCTCCGTTGAACTGGGCTGGCTGCCGACCGTCGGGGCCGATACCTGGAAGCATTATATTCTGCCCTCCATGACGCTGGGCGCTGCCGTGTCGGCGGTGATGGCCCGCTTTACCCGCGCCTCGTTCGTTGACGTGCTGAGCGAAGATTATATTCGCACCGCGCGGGCGAAAGGGGTCAGCGAGAAGTGGGTCATTCTCAAGCACGGGTTCCGCAATGCGATGATCCCAGTGGTGACGATGATGGGACTGCAGTTTGGTTTCCTGCTGGGTGGCTCTATCGTCGTGGAAAAGGTCTTCAACTGGCCGGGGCTGGGGCGCCTGCTGGTCGATTCCGTCGAGATGCGCGACTACCCGGTGATTCAGGCAGAAGTCCTGCTTTTCTCGCTGGAGTTTATTCTTATCAACTTAGTGGTGGACGTGCTCTACGCCGCCATTAACCCGGCCATCAGGTATAAGTAAGATGCGATTGTTGAACTGGCGGCGTCAGGCCGTTTTGAACGCGATGCCGGGGCTGAAACCGGAGCATGTCCGCACCCCGTGGTCCGAATTCTGGCGACGTTTTCGCCGTCAGCCGGTCGCAATGGCGGCGGGGCTGTTCGTGCTGGTGCTGATTGCCGTGGCGGTCGTTGCGCCGTGGATAGCGCCGTTTGATGCGGAAAACTACTTTGACTACGACCGTCTGAACGACGGCCCCTCAATGCTGCACTGGTTCGGCGTGGACTCGCTTGGCCGCGATATCTTCAGCCGCGTGCTGGTGGGGGCGCAAATTTCTCTCGCCGCCGGGGTAGTCGCGGTGCTGATCGGCGCAGCTATCGGTACCGTGCTGGGGCTCGTCGCCGGGTATTATGAAGGCTGGTGGGACCGCATCATCATGCGCATCTGCGACGTGCTGTTTGCTTTCCCCGGCATTCTGCTGGCGATTGCCGTTGTCGCCATTATGGGCAGCGGCATGGCCAACGTCATTATCGCGGTGGCGGTCTTTTCGATTCCGGCCTTTGCCCGCCTGGTGCGCGGCAACACGCTGGTGCTGAAACAGCAGACGTTTATTGAATCCGCCCGCAGCATGGGAGCCAGCGATACCACCATTCTGTTCAGCCATATTCTGCCCGGGACGGTGTCGTCCATCGTAGTCTATTTCACCATGCGTATCGGCGTGTCGATTATTTCGGCGGCCAGCCTGTCGTTTCTGGGCTTAGGCGCGCAGCCTCCGACACCGGAATGGGGCGCGATGCTGAACGAGGCGAGGGCGGATATGGTGATTGCGCCACACGTGGCGATTTTCCCGAGCCTGGCTATTTTTCTGACCGTGCTGGCGTTTAATTTGCTGGGGGATGGGCTGCGCGACGCGCTGGATCCGAGGATTAAAGGGTAGTGCAGTGAAATGTGCCGGGTGGCGGCTACGCCTTACCCGGCCTGTAAAAGATGTGCAGTGAGATTAAACCCGGCTACCCCACAGGTCATACTCGTCCGCGTTTTCAACTTTGACGCGAATAATATCACCCGGCTTAACGTTGGTTTCGCCGTTCAGGTACACCGCGCCGTCGATTTCAGGGGCGTCCGCCATGCTGCGGCCAATCGCGCCTTCTTGGTCCACTTCGTCGATGATAACCATGATCTCGCGGCCCACTTTCTCCTGCAGACGCTCGGCAGAAATCTGCTGCTGAAGCTGCATGAAGCGATTCCAGCGCTCCTCTTTCACCTCTTCCGGCACCTGGTCTGCCAGCTCGTTGGCGGTTGCGCCTTCCACCGGGCTGTACTTGAAGCAGCCGACGCGGTCCAGGCGCGCTTCTTTCAGGAAGTCGAGCAGCATCTGGAAGTCTTCTTCGGTTTCACCCGGGAAGCCGACGATAAAGGTGGAGCGCAGGGTCAGATCCGGACAGATTTCACGCCACTGCTTGATGCGCGCCAGCTGGCGGTCAACGGAGCCAGGACGTTTCATCAGCTTGAGGATACGCGGGCTGGCGTGCTGCAGTGGGATATCCAGGTACGGCAGAATCTTGCCTTCCGCCATCAGCGGGATCACATCGTCAACGTGCGGGTACGGGTAGACGTAGTGCAGACGCGTCCAGATACCGAGCTTAGCCAGCTGCTCGCACAGGCCCACCATGCTGGTTTTCACCGGCTCGCCGTTGTGGAAACCGGAGCGGTGTTTAACGTCTACGCCGTAAGCCGAGGTGTCCTGGGAAATCACCAGCAGCTCCTTCACGCCCGCATCGGCCAGACGTTTGGCTTCCGCCAGCACTTCGCCAATCGGACGGCTCACCAGATCGCCTCGCATCGACGGGATGATGCAGAAGGTGCAGCGATGGTTGCAGCCTTCAGAAATTTTCAGGTAGGCGTAGTGACGCGGCGTCAGCTTCACGCCCTGTTCCGGCACCAGGCTCAGGAACGGGTTGTGCTTTGGTTTTGGCACGTAGTGATGAACATGTTCCAGCACCTGCTCGTAGCTGTGCGGGCCGGTGATCTCCAGCACCTTTGGGTGCACTTCGCGGATTTGGTCCACTTTCGCGCCCAGGCAGCCGGTAACAATCACTTTACCGTTTTCGGTCAGCGCTTCACCGATGGCTTCCAGTGACTCCTGGACCGCGCTGTCGATAAAGCCGCAGGTGTTAACGATCACCATATCGGCGTTGTCGTAGCTTGGCACCACGTCATAGCCCTCGGTGCGCAGTTCGGTCAGGATGCGTTCTGAATCCACCAGGTTTTTCGGGCAGCCCAGGGAGACGAAGCCGATTTTCGGCTGGTGCGTAACATTGCTCATAGGTTAAAAATTCATCAATTATGGAGTTATCAGGGCGGGATTTTACAGCGTATCGCGGGGGATTTATACACTCTTTGCAAGGCGGATGCGCCAGGCCGAGGTTGTAACATTGTAAATAATGTTAATCAGTTAAGAATAATTGATCTCAGGCATTAAACTGTACAAAAAATGACCTTATTCTGAATGTGCAACATGGCTGACAGAGGAGGAAATAGCATGTCCGTTGACAGACTGAAACGCGATCTGCTTAACAAGCTGATCAACGCCCGAATCGACCTGGCCGCCTATCTGCAGCTCAGGAAGGCAAAGGGCTATATGTCAGTCAGCGAAAGCGAACATCTGCGTGATAATCTGTTTGAACTGTGTAATTTCATGCGTGAAAAAGCACCGACCCTGAAGGCGGAATACGATGAAAGCGAGCTGATGGCGCTGCGTCGCGCCGCTGAGGTGCTCTCCATTGCAGGGGTGTGTCTGATGAACGGACGCCACGACTGCCCGACTTTTATCGCTGTTAACGCGGAGAAGCTTGAAAACTGCCTGACAACGCTCTCTCTTTGCATCATGTGTCTTAACAAGCACGAGACGCTTGCACAGCACTGAGTTCGGGGGGAGGCAACTCCCCCCTCTGATTAAGCTTTTGTAAAAGTGGTAACGCGCCCGGAGGTAATGGCTAATCTTTATGCCATATGCCGAAAAAGGAGCGCTTTATGCCTCGATCCTCGTTGATTTTCCTGCCTGCATTGTTTATTCCGTTTTCGCTTCTTGCTGCGCCAGAGGCGGTAAAGGTTGAGGTGCTGCAAAACCGACTCGATCACCCCTGGTCGATGGCGTTCCTGCCGGGTAATGACGGTTTACTGGTCACTCTTAAGGGCGGGCAGCTCAAGCACTGGCAGGCCGGGAAAGGACTTTCCGATCCCATTGTCGGCGTGCCGAAGGTGTGGGCGAACGGCCAGGGAGGACTGCTGGACGTGGTGCTGGCGCCTGATTTTGAAAAGTCGCGCCGCGTCTGGCTGAGCTATGCCGAAGCCGGGCGTGACGGCAAGGCCGGAACGGCGGTGGGCTATGGCCGCCTGAGCGACGATCTTTCCCGCATCGAGGGATTCCAGGTAGTGTTCCGCCAGATGCCGAAGCTCTCAACCGGTAACCATTTTGGTGGGCGACTGGTGTTCGACTGCAAAGGGTATCTCTTTATTGGACTCGGCGAGAACAACCAGCGCCCGACGGCGCAGGATCTGGACAAGCTGCAGGGTAAGGTGGTGCGCCTCACCGAAGACGGTAAAGTGCCGCCGGATAACCCCTTTGTGAACACCTCCGGCGCGCGGCCGGAAATTTGGTCCTACGGCATTCGTAACCCGCAGGGGATGGCGATGAACCCGTGGAGCGACACGCTGTGGCTGAACGAGCACGGCCCGCGCGGCGGGGATGAAATCAACATCCCGGAGAAGGGCAAAAATTACGGCTGGCCGCTGGCAACGCACGGCATTAACTACAGCGGGCTGAAAATCCCGGAAGCCAAAGGCGAGCACGTTGAGGGAGCCGAAAAGCCGCTGTTTGTCTGGAAAGTGTCGCCCGCGGTCAGCGGCATGGCGTTCTATAATAGCGACGTGTTCCCGCAGTGGAAAAACAAGCTGTTTATTGGGGCGCTGAAGGAAAAGGACGTTATCGTGCTGAGCGTGGACGGCAATAAGGTGACGGAGGACGGGCGGATCCTGGGCGACCGGGAGCAACGTATTCGCGACGTGCGGGTGGGGCCGGATGGCTATCTGTATGTCCTGACTGACGAAACGGACGGGCAGCTGTTAAAAGTCAGCCCGTCCGGTGCGTAATCAGGTGACCGGGATCATCACCACGTTACGGTACGCCGGGCGCTCGCTAAGCTGCTTAAGCCAGCGGTCAAGGTTCGGACGCGGCGTCCATTTCAGACCGAGGTTGGTCAGGTTCCAGACGAACGGCGCTACGGCAATGTCCCCCACGCCGAACGTATCGCCGGAGAACCAGGCGTGCTTCGCCAGCTCATCGTCCATCATCGCAAACAGGTTTTCGCAGGCATCCTGCGCGGCATGAATGGCGGGGTAGTCGCGCTCGGCTTCAGGAGTTCTCACCAGCCCCATCAGGATCACGCGGTGAACGGGAGAGAGCGTCTGATTTGCCCAGTCCATCCACTTCTCACCCTGCGCGCGCTGCGCCGGGTTTTCGACCCACAGGCGGCCAAGACCGTACTGGGCGGCGAGGTAACGCACAATGGTGTTGGACTCCCAAAGGGTTGCGTCTGTTTCGTCATCGCGCAGCAGCGGCACCAGGCCGTTCGGGTTCATCGCCAGATAGTCGGCCTCTTTGTTCACGCCGAACGACATGCCAGCCATGATTTGGTTAAACGGTAAATCCAGTTCCTCCAGCGTCCAGAGCACTTTCTTCACGTTGGTTGAATTATTCCTGCCCCACAGCGTAATCATATTTACTCCTGATGAGTGTGAATCCGGGTCGGCTTTTTGCCATGGTGAGATAAACCTAACAATTACGCAACAGAAGACAAAAAAATCGCCTGAATCAAAGCGTAAATGAATGTTATTGCATAAACTTTAATAACTTTACCCTCGTTGGGTTTCTTTAACCGTTTTAGTGCGCTATTACTCATCGCTTCTTGCGACACGGTGATGTGACGTAATTTTTGAATGGACACTCGGGTGGCATTTATGACGCGAAAAATGACTTCTCTGCGCAGCCTGGCGGCAGGCTCTGCGCTCCTTTTCCTGTTTGCACCAACACTCTACGCGGCTGAACAGGCTGCGCCCGAAGCGCCGCCTGTGGACGCGCGCGCCTGGATCCTGATGGACTATTCCAGCGGTAAGGTGCTGGCGGAAGGCAATGCGGATGAGAAACTCGATCCGGCCAGCCTGACCAAAATCATGACCAGCTATGTGGTCGGGCAGGCGTTAAAAGCGGGCAAGATCAAGCTGGACGATATGGTTACCATCGGGAAGGATGCCTGGGCGACCGGCAACCCGGCGCTGCGGGGCTCGTCGGTGATGTTCCTGAAGCCTGGCGATCAGGTCTCCGTCTCCGATCTGAACAAAGGGGTAATCATTCAGTCGGGAAATGATGCGTGTATCGCGCTGGCCGACTACGTTGCCGGCAGTCAGGATTCTTTCATTGGTTTGATGAATGGCTATGCGCAAAAACTCGGCTTAACCAACACCACCTTCAAAACGGTCCACGGCCTGGATGCGCCGGGACAGTTCAGTACCGCGCGCGACATGGCGCTGCTGGGAAAAGCGCTGATCCACGACGTGCCGGATGAATACGCCATCCACAAAGAGAAAGAGTTTACCTTCAACAAAATTCGCCAGCCGAACCGCAACCGCCTGCTGTGGAGCAGCAACGTTAACGTGGACGGAATGAAGACCGGCACTACGGCCGGCGCGGGCTACAACCTGGTGGCCTCCGCGACGCAGGGCGACATGCGCCTGATCTCGGTGGTGCTGGGCACCAAAACTGACCGCATCCGCTTTAACGAGTCAGAAAAACTGCTGACCTGGGGCTTCCGCTTCTATGAAACCGTGACGCCGATTAAACCGGATGCCACATTCGTCAGCCAGCGCGTCTGGTTTGGTGACAAGAGCGAGGTGAATCTGGGGGCGGGTGAGGCCGGTTCCGTGACCATTCCACGCGGTCAGCTGAAAAACCTGAAAGCAAGCTATACCCTGACTGACCCGCAGCTCACCGCGCCGCTGAAAAAAGGCCAGGTGGTCGGGACGATTGATTTCCAGCTAAACGGCAAGTCGATTGAACAGCGTCCGCTGATTGTGATGGAAGCGGTGGAAGAGGGCGGCTTCTTCAGCCGGATGTGGGATTTCGTGTTGATGAAATTCCATAGCTGGTTTGGCAGCTGGTTTAGTTAAGTTTTATGCCGGGTGGCGCTGCGCTTACCCGGCATAACCTCAATACATCAACTTCACCTGCTGTGCCTTTGCATGGGCCACAATCTCGTCATCGGGGCGGCAATCGCTGACGATGGCGTCAAACTGCGCCAGCTCGCCCATTCTTGCCGAACGCACCTTGCCAAACTTGCTGTGATCGACCACCAGCACATGATACTGCGCGGCATTTAACGCCCAGTGCTTGACCGGCAGCTCCTCCAGATTAAAGCAGGTTGCACCCTGGCGCACGTTCACGCCTGCGGCAGAATAAAACGCGATGTCCGGGCATAAATTGCTAAGCGTGTCCTGCAGGTTAAGCGGTTTAAAGATGGCGTTGCTGGCGTGAAACTCGCCGCCGCAGAGGATCACCCGGCACTCGGGTTTCTCCTGAAGCGCCAGAAAGGTGTTCAGGGAGTAGCACACCGCGGTAAAGGGAATGCTGCTGTCAATGGCTTCGATAATCCACGGCGTAGTGGTGCCGCAGTCAAAAAACAGCGTCTGGTGCGGCTGAACCAGCGTAGCCGCAAGGCGCGCGGCTTTGCGCTTCTCTTCAACCAGACGCGTCTTCTGGTCGCTGATCAGATAATGGCTGGCGCTGCGCGGCTCAAGGACGATGTACCCGCCCAGCAGTACCACGGGGGCGCTGTCGCTGTTCAGATCGCGACGAATGGTCATCTCTGAGACGCCGAGGAGGTTGGCGGCTTCCTTCAGATGCAGCTTATCGCTGCGCTTCAGCGCCTGCAGCAGCTGAGCAATGCGGTCATCGCGTCGTGTTTCCATAGTTCCTCGGGATAAAAAAGTGAGCCCCCGCAGGGCGGGGGCTCAGTGTAACCTGTCCGGTTGGGATTAGTCACGTATCCAGCCTTTGCGGATCGGGATAGCAAAAATGGCGCGATAGAGCGAAGAGAGCCCGCGGTAGAGCGCCTCACCGAAGAGATTCCACAGGATAGCCGCGCTCACGCAGCCTATCAGCCCCACCAGGAAACCGCCCACCATATCCAGCGGCCAGTGGACGCCAAGATAGACGCGCGACCAGGCGATAGCCACAGCGACTACCATCAGCACCGCCCCCGACCACAGGCGATGCCAGAACAGGAAAGCCAGCGCGAAGGTGAAGATAACCGTACCGTGATCGCTCGGGAAAGAGTCATCCGGCGCGTGGTGCAGGAAGGTGTAGCCAATGCGATCGACAAAAGGACGATCGTGCGGGAATGCGTGGCCGAGAAGATAGCTGACCAGCACGCTTACCCCGAGCGCCATCGCGACTTTGATCACCAGCTGGCGCTGTGCCTTAACCTGGCTGCGCGGCCCCCACAGCCAGAGAATGGCAGCCAGCGCAGGCACGATGCTGATAAGGTCTTTCGCCAGAAAGGTGGCAAAATCAATCATCCACTCTGGCGAGGCCGGGGTGGCGTTGATCAGATAAAACAGCTGATAATTCAGATTCTCTAGCATAGCGTAATCACTCTTTTGCAAACCGGGTGGAAACCAGCCCGTAGACCGCCACCTGGGAAAACCAGACCCACCACCCGGCCCACAGGTTGTGAGAGAAAAAATGTGCCCCGCGCATCACCTGGCCGAAGCCCATCGCCAGACCCAGAACCGCGCCAAGGACCACAAAGCTCCAGGCGAGACGCGGACGCTCGCGCCAGAAGGCAAAAAACAGCCCCATCACCATAAAGCCGCTGGAAGAATGGCCACCCGGGAAGCAGCGGCCCGGACCGCTGTCTGCCGGAACGGCGCTGAACAGGGGGTAAGACACGGCCTTACCGCCATATTCCACCAGATCCCACGGGCAGCTGTGGTGGCTGATGCTTTTCAGCACGCCAACCACCAGCGCGCCAAGCCCCATCAGCAGCGCGGCTGTGACAAGCCTTGCGTTACGTTTGTAAGCGCCGTAAAGCAGCGCCACGGCGCCTAAGGCAATCGCAATGTACTTCGCCAGACGATGGTTCAGCAGATCCAGCAGGTGGTCTTTCTGCAGCGGGAAAGTCTGTGTCGCCGCGTCATACCAAAAACCGGTGATCCATCTGTCGAGCGCTTCATCGCGCGATAGCCACGTAAACACCACGGCAAGCGCTACTAGCACCAAAAGCTGATAACCATAAAAGCGGGACGGTAAGCGGTAAAGCTGTTTTGTCTTATTAGTCTGTAAGTTAGACAATTCTGAACGGCTGGAAGTGAGTGCCATAATTAGGGATCATTGACGAGTAATCGCGCTATCATAAATCTGTCAACTTAAGGAAACCTTAAACGAAGACGATATGTGCTTTATTTCTGTTTCTCCTCGATAAATCACTATCTCGGATTACGGCATTTCATTAAACTCGTCGCGATTTTGTCATTATAAAGAGATTGCATGTTAAACCGTTCTTCTTCTGGTTCACGTCTGGGTCGTCAGGCGTTGCTTTTCCCTCTGTGTCTGGTGCTCTACGAATTCTCTACCTATATCGGCAACGATATGATCCAGCCCGGTATGCTGGCCGTTGTGGAGCAGTACAACGCGGGAATCGAGTGGGTGCCGACCTCCATGACCGCCTATCTGGCTGGCGGCATGTTTTTGCAGTGGCTGTTAGGCCCGCTGTCGGATCGTATTGGCCGCCGTCCGGTGATGCTGACGGGCGTGGTGTGGTTTATCGTTACCTGCCTCGCCACGCTGCTGGCGCAAAACATTGAACAATTTACCCTGCTGCGTTTCCTGCAGGGGGTGAGCCTGTGCTTTATCGGCGCCGTGGGGTATGCCGCCATCCAGGAGTCGTTTGAGGAGGCGGTGTGTATCAAAATTACCGCGCTGATGGCGAACGTGGCGCTGATCGCCCCCTTACTCGGGCCGCTGGTGGGGGCCGCATGGGTGCACGTTGCGCCGTGGGAAGGGATGTTTGTGCTCTTTGCTGTTCTCGCCGCCATCGCGTTCTTCGGCCTGCACCGCGCGATGCCGGAAACGGCTACCCGTCTGGGCGAAAAACTCTCGCTGAAAGAGCTGGGCCGGGATTACAAAGCAGTGTTGCAAAATGGCCGCTTTGTGGCGGGGGCGCTGGCGACCGGATTCGTTAGCCTGCCTCTGCTGGCGTGGATCGCGCAGTCACCGGTTATTATCATCAGCGGTGAAAAGCTCAGCAGCTACGAGTACGGCCTGCTGCAGGTGCCGATCTTTGGCGCGTTGATTATCGGTAACCTGGTGCTGGCCCGTCTGACGTCTCGCCGCACCGTGCGTTCACTGATTATCATGGGCGGCTGGCCGATTGCGGCAGGGCTGATTCTGGCGGCGGTAGCGACCGTCGCGTCATCCCACGCCTACCTGTGGATGACGGCGGGGCTGAGCATTTATGCCTTCGGAATTGGCGTGGCGAACGCTGGCCTGGTGCGCCTGACCCTGTTTGCGAGCGAGATGAGTAAAGGTACGGTCTCTGCGGCGATGGGCATGCTGCAGATGCTGATTTTTACCGTCGGTATCGAGGTGAGCAAGCACGCTTACGCGCTGGGCGGCAACGGGTTGTTCAGCCTGTTTAACCTCGCCAACGGCGCGCTGTGGGTTGGCCTGATGGTGGTGTTCCTCAAGGACAAACGCGTCGGAAACGCCCTGCAACCATAATCTTTTTTCCCTCTCCCCATTGGGGAGAGGGCCTGGGTGAGGGGCGAGGCCGCCAGACCGCACGCGGTCAATTAAACGGTGCCTCCCCGTTCAACACCTTCTCAATCACGTTTAAAACGCCTTCCTCGTTATTATGCGGTGCTTCAAAGCGCGCCTCCGTTTTAATATGCGGTTTGGCATTTGCCATCGCAAAGCTGAACCCGGACTGACGCAGCATCTCCACGTCGTTGCCGCTGTCACCAAAGGCCACCACTTCGCTGTCCTCGATGCCCCAGCGCGTTTGCAGGATTCGCAGGCCGTTGGCTTTATGCACGCCGGGAATAATCAGGTCAATGCTGCCGTGACCGGTGGTGACGGGCACCATAATGTCACTTAGCTTTTCATGCAGCAGCGCCTGAATGCGCGGAATTTCGTCATCGGAAACGTTGAGCCCGAACTTGAAGAAGATGTCGTTCAGGCTGTTGAAATCCTGCACCCTTTCGAGGCGGTGATAATATTTTGACGCGATATCAATGAAGGCATCGTCATAGGCCTTAAGCGTGTAGGCGCTGCCTTTCCCGCAGGCGATAATCTCAATGCCGGGGACGTCATTTAAGACGGTGGCCACGGTGCTGAAATGCGCTTTTGTCAGCTCGCCGTTGAAGACATCTTCCCCGGCATCGACCACCCAGCCGCCGTTTTCGGCAACAAAGGCAATTTCATGCGCGATCTCCGGGAAGAAGGAGATTAGCTGGTAATACTGGTTGCCGCTGGCGACCACAAAGCGAATGCCTTGCTCCTTCATGCGCGCATACTGCGCCAGAAAGCGCGGGCGGTTATAGGTCTTGGCATCACTCAGGAATGTGCCATCCATGTCGACGGCGATCAGTTTAACGCTCATATCCCTTCTCCATTGACGTTTGTTCCGTTTCCGGCTTTGCCACCGCGCGCGCCACCAGCGCCGCGATAATCACCAACCCTAACACCACCAGCATGGCGCTGCGCAACCCGTAGTGCTCACCGAGGAAACCGAGCAGCGGCGGCCCGACCAGGAAGGCGAGGTAGCCCGTGGTCGCTACCACGCTGACGCGGGTCGGGGCATCCGGGCCGGTGTCGCTGGCGGCCGAAATAGTCAGCGGGAAGCCGAGCGACGCGCCCAGACCCCAGAGGATGACCGAGACCCCGGCAATCCAGTCCACGTCCACAAAGACGATCATCGCGATACCCAGGCCGCCGAGCAGGGCGCTGGCGCGCACTACCGCCACGCGGCTGTAGCGGTCGATAAACCAGCCGCCGGTGAAGCGCCCTACGGTCATCCCCAGCGTAAACCCGGCGTAAATCAGCGAGCCGGAGGTCGGACTAAAGCCGTGGCCGTCCACCATCAGCAGCGGCAGCCAGTCGTTGGCAGAACCTTCCGCGAAGGCCATCGCCAGCACCACCACGCCGATGAGCATCAGCTGGAAATCGCGGTAGAAGGGCAGCCCTTTTTCCGTCGAATGCTGTTCTTCAGCGGAATTCTTGCCGGTACCGTTCGGGATCGCCCGAATGCCGGTCAGGATCGGAATGATGCATACCAGCGCCGCCAGCAGGATATGCAGATTCGCGCTCATGCCAAAGGCCGTCAGCGCCATGCCGACGCCCGCGCCGGCGAGCGTGCCGAGGCTGTAAAAGCCGTGCATCATGGGCAGCACGGTTTTGTTCATCTCGCGCTCGACCGCCGCCCCTTCAACGTTAATCGCAACCTCTGCCGAGCCGAAGCTGCCGCCAAATACCGTCAGCCCCAGGGCAAACAGCACCGGCGAAGCAAACCACAGCGCGACGCTTAGCACGATCATCCCAATTACCGCGAAGCACATGGTGGTGCGGATCACCGCCCGCGTGCCAAAGCGCTTCACCAGCCACGCGGAGCAGAGAATGCCGCTCATGGAGCCTATCGACAGGCCGAACAGCACGATGCCCATCTCCGCGGTGGAGACGGACAAAATATCGCGAATGGCGGGCGTACGTGTGGCCCAGGAGGCCATCAGCAGACCGGGAATAAAGAAGAACATAAACAATGCCCACATGCGTAGTCGCAGGGCGTTGCGGGAAGAGGTCAGCGTCATTGGGGTAGCACCAGAAGTACAACAGTAGCGACAACACTAGCAAGTTTGTGTACATTTGTACACAAACCAGGTGAGGGATTTATGAGCAGACCACCGAACGATCCGCATCGACGTGAAAAAATTCTCCAGGCGACGCTGGATACCATTGCCGAACACGGGATTCACGCCGTTACGCACCGTAAAATCGCCAGCTGCGCGGGCGTGCCACTGGGGTCGATGACCTACTATTTCGACGGCATGGAGCCGCTGCTGGAGGAGGCCTTCACGTGGTTTACCCGGCAGATGTCACAGCAGTACCGGGATTTCTTCGCGGGCGTCACCGGGCCGGAGATGGCGTGTGAATCCATCACCACCCTGATCCACAGCTCGCAGGTGACCACGCCGCACAACATGGCGCTGATGTATCAGCTTTACGCCTTTATGCACCGCAGCGCGGCGCTCAAAACGGTGATGCAGGACTGGATGAAAATGAGCCAGACCACGCTGGAGCAGTGGTTCGACCCGGTCACCACCCGCGCGCTGGATGCCTTCATCGAAGGGATGACGCTGCACTATGTGACTGACCGAGAGCCATTAAGCCGGGAGGAAATTCGGGCGATGGTGGGGAGAATTGCGGGCGAGGGGAACCCTTAGGCATCACTCGCCCTGCCTGTTTTACCTGTGTTCGATTTTTTTCCCGCTGGCGTCCACGACGGCTTCGCCATCCTCTTTCGTAAACGCGCCTTTCTGCGCGTCCGGCAGAATGTCGAGGACAACTTCAGACGGGCGACACAGGCGGGTGCCCAGCGGCGTTACCACAATCGGACGGTTAATCAGGATCGGGTGTTGCAGCATAAACTCGATAAGCTGGTCGTCGCTGAAGATATCTTCGGCCAGGCCGAGCTGTTCATAGGGCTCCACGTTTTTGCGCAGCAGATCCCGCACCGAAATCCCCATATCGGCAATCAGGGTGGTCAGCGTATCGCGCGACGGCGGGGTTGCCAGATAGAGGATAATCTCCGGCTCCGTGCCGCTGTTGCGGATCATCTCCAGCGTATTGCGCGAGGTGCCGCAGGCTGGGTTGTGGTAAATGGTGATGTGGCTCATATCAGTGGCTCATTACAGTGTGAAGGAGAGACGTAGCGCCAGCGCGGCGAGCGTCACAAACAGGACCGGCAGCGTCATGATGATGCCCGTCCGGAAATAGTAGCCCCAGGTTATCGTCATATTTTTCTGCGCCAGCACGTGGAGCCAGAGCAGGGTGGCGAGGCTGCCGATAGGCGTGATTTTCGGCCCCAGATCGCAGCCAATCACGTTGGCGTAAATCATCGCGTCCTTGAGCAATCCCGTCGCCATGCTGCCCTCAATGGAGAGCGCGCCAATCAGCACCGTGGGCATATTGTTCATTATGGATGACAGGAACGCGGTGATGAACCCGGTTCCCAGCGTGGTGGCCCACAGTCCGTGTCCGGCCAGGCTATTCAGCACGCCTGTGAGATAATCCGTCAGCCCGGCATTGCGCAGGCCATACACCACCAGATACATCCCGAGCGAGAAAATAACAATTTGCCAGGGTGCGCCGCGAAGCACTTTTCCGGTGTTTATTGCATGTCCCCGTTTTGCGACAGCGAATAAAATCAGCGCGCCGACGGTGGCGATGGCGCTGACCGGAATGCCGAGAGGTTCAAGCACAAAGAAGCCAACGAGCAGAAGCAGCAGCACGATCCAGCCCGTTCTGAACGTCGGGAGATCGTGAATGGCCCGCGCGGGCTCCTGAAGTTTCGCCAGGTCATATTCCGGGGGAATCTCCTTGCGGAAGAAAAGATGCAGCATTACCAGCGTTGCGACAATCGCGGCGATATCAACGGGGATCATCACCGAGGCGTATTCGCTGAACCCCAGCTTAAAGAAGTCTGCCGACACGATGTTGACCAGGTTGGAGACAATCAGCGGCAGGCTGGCGGTATCGGCGATAAAACCTGCCGCCATCACAAACGCCAGCGTGGCCTGCTTGCTGAACCCCAGCGCCAGCAGCATGGCGATGACGATAGGCGTCAGGATCAGCGCCGCGCCGTCATTGGCAAACAGCGCCGCCACGGCCGCACCCAGCAGCACGATATAAGTAAACAGCAATCGCCCGCGACCGTTTCCCCAGCGGGCAACGTGCAGCGCCGCCCACTCGAAAAAGCCGGACTCATCCAGCAGCAGGCTGATGATGATGACGGCGATAAACGTTGCCGTGGCGTTCCAGACGATATTCCAGACCACAGGCATATCGTTAATGTGAATTACCCCGCTGGCCAGCGCCAGCACGGCGCCAATGGTCGCGCTCCAGCCGATACTGAGCCCTTTGGGCTGCCAGATGACCAGTACCAGCGTAAACAGAAAAATTGCCCCTGCCAGAAACATCGCTTACTCCGTTATATCTGATTTCATGAATATGTTTTGATTAGCATAAGCCCGGGAGTCGGTTTTTCAGCTTCATGCGCGTCTCTTCCCGCAGGCAGTTCCAGCTGGTGTCGATAACGGCTGCCGCCCACGCGGGCATGTTGGGAGAGAGACGGTAATGGACCCATTTGCCCTCGCGACGATCGATAACCAGCCCGGACTCGCGCAGCAAGGCCATATGGCGGGAGACTTTTGGCTGGGATTCGGCGGTGGCGGCGCAGAGATCGCAGACGCACAGTTCGCCCGTTTCGCGAAGCAGCATGACGATGGCGAGTCGCGTTTCGTCGGAGAGGATTTTGAAGAGGTGGAGCGGGTGGAGCATGGGCGATCCTGCAGGTGGAATAATTTATATATGTTTAATCATATATGTTTTGATTGCAGGAGAGAAGCGGAGATGAGATCGAGAGATTTTGAGGCTAGTGAAGCGGAAGTGGATCTACTTCTGCGTGGCGGAAATCTGCCATCTTGGGCCGGGCTGCGCCTGTTTTACCGGAACCAGTGTCTGCAGGAAGATGACTAAAGGCGTAGGAAAATGGCATACCTAATAATCAAAGCATTAGCTGAAAAAAAACATTCCAGCTTTAAAATTATCTTATGTTCTGTATATATAAACAGCAATGTTGGGAGGGAGCTGTGAACGATTAGTTCATGGGGTCACTTGCACTACAGCGGATAGAACTTATGGCCCGGCTGGTCGCCAGTTCAGATTGGAGCGATGTCAATAAGGAGGTGGCGCTCTCGTGGCCGTCGGAGCTAGCAAGCAGGCTGAATGAATATGGAGCATGGCATGATAAGAGTAAGCATTATTGACTTCGTACCATGGGAAACTTTCTCCTATATGGCATCCTGCGGTTTGAGAAAGCAGTGCATATCTATGGTGCATGGATTCGGATGACCCAAAAAGGATCTAAACGGGTCGAGGTCGCCAGAACTGGCGCGCTTTCCGGCACGTTATGCACTTGCATGAAAACTACTACATAAAGCGTGCAGGTGTGGGGGAGAATCAAGCGCGTGCAAGGGCTTTAACAATTAGATTAGCTGCAGTATCATGAAGTAAAATAAAAAGGAATAATCTTATGTACAAGTACTGGGTTATGTGGGGTTGTTTATTTGTTCTTTTGCTGACGGTTATGGGATGTATTCCCTTTGCACCATTCCAAAAATGGTGGTTTGCTGTCAATTTCATGGCGAATGCTGGCATTATCAGGGCTTTTTTGTCAGTGCTGATATTATGTCTGGTTGTTTACATTCTTTTTGTTGGACTTCTACATCAAAGATATTCATTAAGGTTAGAGCAATTGAGCTTTGGCG
>NZ_JADBQO010000022.1:0-967 GCF_014895875.1 Enterobacter cloacae complex sp. P12RS | reverse complement strand
CAATTGAGCTTTGGCGGAGTGAATATTTTACTCAATAAATCAGATTTGTTATTCAGAAAAAGTGTCAAAAACTATTTAGATACTAAGAGAACCCTTTTTAAAATTGAACCTAATTTTGATGCTTTTGATGAAGTGTTAAACTCATATTATGAGTGCTATAAATTTATTCGTGATGAAATGAAGCTGTTGGATATAAAAAAGAAAAGAGACAAAAAATTGTACGATCTTTCTAATGAAATTCTTAGGGAGTTGAATGATTTTTTGACGCAGCACCAAAATAATTACCGCAGATGGCATAAGTACGTCTCTGAAAAGGATGCTGTGCTGACACAGGATAAAGACTCAAATGGTGAGTTTATTTCTCTCCCATATCATCTGACCCCAATTGGGACAATTCAATCTCATTATTATCATTTTAATAAAATACTAAATGGGTTTGTTGATGTAAACAAGTTTTTTAATGACAAGGTTGTGAGTGAGTTTAATATTAATACTGAAAAATGGAGCAAGTGATGCATAAAACTTTTCTTAGTTATCATCATGCCAATGAGCAAGATCTCAAAGATGAGATTATTGAAAATTTTGGGGGGGATTTTTTTATAGATAAGTCGGTCAATGATGGCGACATAAGCACTACTATAAGTGAAGATTCAATAATGAGAATAATCCGTGAGGATTATCTGTCAGATACAACAGTCACTGTAGTTCTTATCGGTACTGAAACAAAGAATAGAAAATTCGTAAACTCCGAGATTCAAGCGTCTCTTTGGGGAGATAATTACAATGGACTTGTTGGTGTTATAAGAGATGAAATATATGATTCGGTATTTTCTCCAGCTACTTGTTCCGATGTCAATTGTGGATGCTCAATGAGTTTAAGAACACCTGGGTTTGGATATGAATACTACCTTCCTTATTTAATAAGAATGAATCACGTATATGAAAAAACCGTACCACACTATAATGA